>NZ_JAAGOZ010000028.1:0-277940 GCF_010499845.1 Salipiger sp. PrR007
CTGGTGACGGGCCGGGTGTGGAAGGGCACCGCCTTCGGCGGCGCCAAGGGCCGCACCGACGTGCCGAAGTTCGTCGACTGGTACATGGACGGCAAGATCGAGATCGACCCGATGATCACCCACAAGCTGACCCTCGACGAGATCAACCACGGCTTCGATCTTATGCACGAGGGCAAGTCGATCCGCGCGGTGGTGGAGTTCTGATCCATCCGGGCAACCGGCACGAAATTTCTCTCGGCGGGCGCTTGGCTTGCCGGGAGTCCCGCGCCACCCTATAGCTTCGAGGAACCGGAAGGGGACGGCGGACATGGGCCTGCGCGACAAGCTGAGGGAACTCTACGAGGGCGACGGCGATGAGGCGCATCGCTTCCGCTACGCGCTGCTCGGCTTCGACATATTCACCGTTCTCTTCGTCATCGCCACCTCCTTCACCTCGCATGGCCGCGTGGTTGAGATCATCGACGTCGCCTTCGGCTTGGTGATCCTCGCGGATTTCCTCGCCCGGCTCTGGATCGCGCCCAAGAAAACCGGCTTCCTGCTCAGTCCGACCACCGTGGCCGACCTGGTCTCGATGATCTCCTTTCTTGCGCCGCTCGCGGGCGAGGGGCTGGGCTTCCTGCGGGTGCTGCGGACGCTGCGGCTCTTGCACACCTACCAGCTCAGCAAGCGCCTGCGCGAAGACTTCCGGTTCTTCCGCCAGAACGAGGATGTGCTCATCGCGGTGGTGAACCTGATGGTCTTCCTCTTCGTGATGACAGGGCTTGTCTACGCCACGCAGTACCGGACCAACCCGGACATCGACAACTACGCGGACGCGCTCTATTTCACTGTCACCACGCTCACCACCACCGGCTATGGCGACATCACGCTCGACGGGTCCTGGGGGCGTATCATCTCGGTGCTGGTGATGATCTGCGGCGTGACCCTTTTCCTGCGCCTTGCTCAGGTGCTGTTCCGGCCGATCAAGGTGAAGAAGACCTGCGACACCTGCGGGCTTCGCCTGCATGACGCCGACGCCATACATTGCAAACACTGCGGCGAAATCATCCGCATCGAGACCGAGGGACAGAGTTGATGAGCGAGACGCTGGAGCTGCGCGCCTATGCCCCCGCCGACGCCGAGGCGGTCTGGCAGATGCTGGAGCCGGTGTTCCGCGCCGGCGACACCTACGCCATCGACGCCGACATCTCGCGCGAGGCGGCGATCGCCTATTGGACGGGCCCGGAACGCCGCGTCTTCGTCATGAGTGACGGCGCGCGCCTGCTCGGCACCTATTACATCGTCCGCAACCAGAAGGGCGGGGGCTCGCACGTCTGCAACTGCGGCTATATCACTGCGGCCGAGGCCCGCGGGCGCGGCGTGGCGCGGCGGATGCTGGCGCATTCGCTGGAGATCGCACCGAGCCTCGGGTTCCGCGCCATGCAATTCAACTTTGTGGTTTCGACCAACACCCGCGCGATCGACACCTGGCTGCGCGCCGGCTTCGAGATCGTCGGTCGCCTTCCCGGCGCCTTCCATCACCCGACACAGGGCGACGTTGACGCGCTGGTCCTTTACAAGACACTTGCGGGCAGCTGAAGCTGAGCCCGCTGAGGAGTATCCCATGCGAGACGACACCCGCCTGCTTGCGGTCCTGATCGACGCGGACAACACGTCCCCCAAATATGCCAAGGCAATCTTCGACGAACTGGCCAGCCTCGGCGAGGCCAGCGTGCGCCGCTGCTACGGCGATTTTTCCAGTCAGCAAATGGCGGGCTGGTCGAAGATCGCCGCCGAGTTCGGCCTGGTGCCGCATCACCAGCCGGCCAATACCGTGGGCAAGAACGCCAGTGACATCGCTCTGGTGATCGATGCCATGGACCTGATGCACTCGGGCCGCTTCGACGGCTTCGTGCTGGTCAGCTCGGACAGCGATTTCACCCGCCTCGCCAGCCGCATCCGCGAGCAGGGGCTCGACGTCTTCGGCATGGGCATGCAGAAAACGCCAGACGCCTTCCGCAAGGCCTGCAAGCGGTTCATCTTTCTCGAGAACCTCGACAGCGCCCCGGAAAAGGCGGCGGGCATCAAGCCGCAGAAGAGCGGCAGCCTCGAGGATGCGCGCAATCTCTTCTTCACCGCCATGGATGCGATCGAGCAGGAAGACGACTGGTACACGCTCGGCCAGCTTGGCCAGTTCATCACCGCGGCCAACCCCGATTTCGACACCCGCAGCTACGGCAAGCGCAAGCTCTCGGATCTGGTGGACGAGCTCAAGGTCTTCGAGACCAAGCGTGGGCCGGGCAACCAGATGCTGGTGCGGCGGCTCGACTGACCGGCACTCAAGCGCCGTAGCGCGCGAGGAAGGTCGCGACTGCGCCATCGACGGTGCGGGCGATCTCGGCCTCGCAGGGCGCCTTGGCCACGCCGAAGACGCAGCGGGTCCAGAGGCTGGCCTTGCAGAGCTCGGTGAACTGGTCGGCGGCGAGTTCGAGGTCGTCGATGGCGACCTCGCCGCGGTCGCGCGCGGTGGCAAGGTAGCTGACCAGCTTGCCGCGCATGGTCATCGGCCCGCTCTGGTAGAACTGCCGCCCGAGGTCGGGAAAGCGGTCCGCCTCGGCGATGCAGATTCGAAAGATGCGCTGGCCCATCTCCGAGAGCACGAACTTCAGGAAGCTGCGCGCCACCAGCGGCAGCACCTCGGCGGGCGGGCGGCTGGGGTCGATCTTCAGCATCGCCTCGTCGGCCTGCAGCGCGCATTGCCGGCTGGCCATCTCCATGAAGAGCAGCCGCTTGTCGGGGAAATAGCTGTAAAGCGTTGCCTTGGAGACCCCCGCCGCGCGGGCGATGTCATCCACATTGGCCCCTTCGAACCCGTCGCGCAGGAAGATGCTGCGCGCACCTTCCAGCACCTGCTCGAACTTGCGCCCGCGGCGCACACCAGCGGTCTCGGTCTCCATCAGGCAGCTCCTTTGTCCGGATGAGTTTAAACCGGGCAGTTCAGTTCAGGCAAGCAACATGCCGCGGGCCAAGAAGATTCTGCCGCTTGCGCATGGCGTAAACCGCTTTAGATTGGAATCATTCTAAAGTGATTACAGGCCGGAGCTTCCCATGCGATTCTTCACCCAGCGCCGTCATTTCCGCGATCTGAGCGAACAGGAGGTGCTTGCCTTGGCGATTTCCTCGGAGGAGGACGACGCGCGGATCTACCGCTCCTATGGCGAGCGGCTGCGCGCCGAATACCCCGACTCCGCGGCGATCTTCGACGGCATGGCCGAAGAGGAGGACGGCCACCGCCGCGCGCTGATCAACCTGCACCGGATGCGCTTTGGCGAGGTGATCCCGCTGATCCGGCGCGAGCACGTGGCCGGCTTCTACGCGCGCCGACCGGTCTGGCTGGTGCAGAACCTGCCGCTCGAGCGCATCCGCGATGAGGCCGAGGCGATGGAGCGCGAGGCCGAGCGCTTCTACCACGAGGCCGCCAAGCGCAGCAGCGACGCCGCCACGCGCAAGCTGCTGGGCGATCTCGCTGCCGCCGAGGCCGGTCACGAGGAGCGCGCCGGAGAATTGATCGAGAAACATCTCGACGGCGCGGCGCGCGACAGCGAGGATCGCATGGCGCACCGGCAGTTCGTGCTCACCTGGGTGCAGCCGGGGCTCGCGGGGCTGATGGATGGCTCGGTCTCCACCCTCGCGCCGATCTTCGCCACCGCCTTCGCCACGCAGGACACCTGGACCACATTCCTCGTCGGCCTCGCCGCCTCGGTTGGCGCCGGCATCTCCATGGGGTTCACTGAGGCCGCCTCGGACGACGGCGAGCTTTCGGGCCGCGGTTCGCCGCTGAAGCGCGGTTTGGCCTCGGGGGTGATGACCGCGGTGGGAGGCCTCGGCCACGCGCTTCCCTATCTCATCCCGCATTTCTGGACCGCGACGATCATCGCCTGGATCGTCGTCTTCTTCGAGCTTTGGGCCATCGCCTGGATCCAGAAGCGCTACATGGAGACGCCCTTCCTGCGCGCCGCGCTGCAGGTGGTCCTCGGCGGCGCGCTGGTGTTGGCCGCGGGTGTGCTGATCGGCAGCGGTTGAGCCCAGCGTCTGCCCGGCTCGGGTGGCGCCCTCTTCTGCCCGGTTTGCGGTCGTGGCGGGGGCGCTCGTGGGCCCGTCTGGTGATCCCCTCTGGCACCCCGCGCCCGCCCGTGGCAAACCCTTGCAAAAGCGCGAGGCCAAGGAGACGCCACCATGACCCAGTTCGGCAAAGGCTGCCACCTGCATCTGATCGACGGTTCGGCCTTCATCTTCCGGGCCTACCACGCGCTGCCGCCGCTCACGCGCAAATCCGACGGGCTGCCCATCGGCGCTGTCTCGGGCTTTTGCAACATGCTGCAGAAATACGTGGAGGACAGCTCCGGCCCCGATGCGCCGACCCATGTGGCGGTGATCTTCGACAAGGGCAGCCATACCTTCCGCAACGACCTCTACGACCAGTACAAGGCCAATCGCGAGGCGATGCCCGAGGACCTGCGCCCGCAGATCCCGCTAACCCGCGAGGCCACGATCGCCTTCAACATCGCCTGCAAGGAACTCGAGGGCTACGAGGCCGATGACATCATCGCCACGCTGTCGTGCCAGGCGCGCGAGGCGGGCGGGCGCGTGACGATCATCTCCTCGGACAAGGACCTCATGCAGCTGGTCGGCGACGGCGTCGAAATGCTGGATGCGATGAAAAACCGCCGCATCGACCGCGACGGCGTGATCGAGAAGTTCGGCGTTGGGCCGGAGCGGGTGGTCGACGTGCAGGCGCTGGCCGGGGACTCTGTCGACAACGTGCCGGGCGCGCCGGGCATCGGCATCAAGACCGCCGCGCTGCTAATCAACGAATACGGATCGCTCGAGGAGCTTCTCGATCGCGCCGAGGAGATCAAGCAGCCCAAGCGCCGCCAGACGCTGGTCGAGAACCGCGCGCAGATCGAGCTGTCGAAGAAGCTGGTACAACTCGACTGCGACACGCCGCTCGATTTCACGCTGGACGATCTCGAGGTACAGGATCCCGATCCCGAGAAGCTGCTCGCCTTCCTCGCCGCAATGGAATTCTCGACCCTCACCAAGCGCATCGCAAACACCCTCGGGGCCGAGGCGCCGGTGATCACCGAGGCCAAGGCCCCGGCGGCCAATGCGCCCGCAGCCGCGGATGCGCCCGAGATGCCGCCCATCGACCCCGCCAACTATACTTGGGTCAAAAGCGCCGCCGACCTCGCGCCGTGGATCGCGCAGGCGCGCCAGCGCGGCTGGGTGGCGGTGGACACCGAGACCACGGGCCTCAACGAGATGACCTGCGAGCTGGTCGGTATCTCGCTGGCCATCGAGCCGGGGCAGGCCTGCTATATCCCGCTGGCGCACCGCGCGGCGGGGGGCGAGGCGGATCTCTTCGGTTCGGACGATCTCGCCGAGGGGCAGATGCCGATGAACGAGGCGCTCGACCTGCTCAAGCCGCTGCTGGAAGACCCGGCGGTGATGAAGATCGGCCAGAACATGAAATACGATGCCAAGGTGCTGTCGCGCTACGGCATCGGCGTCGCGCCAATCGACGACACCATGCTGATCTCCTATGCGCTGAACGCCGGGCTGCACAATCACGGCATGGATGCACTGTCCGAGCGCTACCTCGGCCACGTGCCGATCCCGATCAAGGACCTGCTCGGCTCGGGCAAGAAGATGATCACCTTCGACCGGGTGCCGATCGAGGACGCGGTGAAATACGCCGCCGAAGACGCCGACATCACCCTGCGCCTGTGGAAGCTGCTGAAGCCGAGGCTGCACCAGTCCCGTGTCACCCGCGTCTACGAGGGCACCGAGCGCCCGCTGGTGCCGGTGCTGGCCGAGATGGAGCTTGCCGGCGTGCAGGTGGATCGGAACACGCTATCGCGCATGTCCACCGCCTTTGCCCAGAAGATGGCAGGGCTGGAGGCCGAGCTGCACGAGCTGGCGGGGCATTCGTTCAACGTCAACTCCCCGGCGCAGGTGGGCGAGATCCTCTTTGCCGAGATGGGGCTCGAGGGCGGCAAGAAGACCAAGACCGGCGCCTGGTCGACACCCGCCGAGGTGCTGGAGGATCTGGCGACCGAGCATGACTTCGCCGCCCGCGTGCTGGACTACCGCCAGCTGCAGAAGCTGAAGTCGACCTATACCGACGCGCTGCAGGAGCACATCAACCCCGAGACCGGTCGTGTGCACACCTCCTATTCCATCGCCGGGGCCAATACTGGCCGTCTCGCCTCGACCGAGCCGAACCTGCAGAACATCCCGGTCCGCTCGGAAGAGGGGCGGCGCATCCGCGAGGCGTTCGTCGCGCCCGAGGGCAAGGTCATCGTCTCGCTCGACTACAGCCAGATCGAGCTGCGCATCCTCGCACATATGGCCGATATCGACGCGCTGAAGCAGGCGTTTCGCGACGGGCAGGACATCCACGCCATGACTGCGTCCGAGATGTTCGGCGTGCCGATGGAGGAGATGACCTCTGAGGTGCGCCGCCGCGCCAAGGCAATCAACTTCGGCGTCATCTACGGCATCTCGGGCTTTGGTCTTGCCCGCAACCTGCGGATCCCGCGTGGCGAAGCGCAGGCCTTCATCGATCGCTATTTCGAGCGGTTCCCGGGCATCAAGACCTACATGGACGACACCATCGCCTTCGCCAAGGAACACGACCGGGTCGAGACGCTCTTCGGCCGGGTGATCCACACGCCCGAGATCAACGCCAAGGGACCGCATGCCGGGTTTGCCCGCCGCGCGGCGATCAACGCGCCGATCCAGGGCACGGCGGCGGATATCATCCGGCGGGCGATGATCCGCATGCCTGCAGCGATCGAGGGCCAGCCCGCCAAGATGCTGCTGCAGGTCCACGACGAACTGATCTTCGAGGTTGCCGAGGAGGGGGTCGACAAGCTGATCGCCACCGCGCGCGAGGTCATGGAAGGTGCCGCCGAGCCGGTGGTGAAGCTCGACGTGCCCTTGGTGGTGGACGCCGGGCAGGGCAAGAACTGGGCCGAGGCGCACTGAGCCCCGGTCATCGCGGCAAAGAAAAACGGCGTCCCCGCGGGGACGCCGTTTCTGGTTTCAGCGGCAGCTTCTGGGGCAGGGGGCTCAGAGCAGCCCGGCCTGTTTGAACAGCTCGGGCAGGCTGGCCTCGGGGCGCGGTCCCATGTGGGTGATCACCTCGGTCGCGGCCACGGTGCCCATGCGGCCCGCGGTCAGCATGTCGGTGCCCGTCGCGAGGCCATAGAGGAAGCCCGCGGCGAACTGATCACCCGCGCCGGTTGCGTCGACAGGAACGATCTTGGTCACGGGCACATCGGTGCGCACGCCATCCTTGACGATGGTCACCCCGTCGCCAGAGCGGGTGCAGATCACCAGCGGGCAGATCGCCGCGACTCGTTGCAGGTCTGCCTCCAGCGAGTTGTCCTGATAGAGCGAGCGGATCTCGGCCTCGTTGCCGATCACGTAGTCCATCTCGTGCTCGATGAGCTGCAGGAAGTCCTCGCGGTGGCGTTCGACGCAGAACGGATCCGAGATGGCGATGCCGGCCTTGCCCCCCGCCGCGCGGCAGGCGCGGGCGAGGCGGATGAAGGCCTCCTTGCCCTTGTCCTTGTCGAAAAGATAGCCCTCGAGGAAGACGATCTCGGCTTCGGCGGCGACCGCCTCATCCACATCTTCCGGCCCCAGCTCGGCCGAGATGCCGAGGTAGGTGTTCATCGACCGCTCGCCGTCCGGGGACACGAAGATCATCGAGCGCGAGGTCGGCAGCTCGCCGCCGGGCACCGGCGGGTTGACGAAGGCGGTGCCGTCCTTCTCCATCGCCTCGGCGTAGAAGCGCCCCAGAGCATCGTCATGCACGCGGCCGATGAAGGCGGTGCGCAGCCCGAGATTGCCGAGGCCTGCGAGCGTGTTCGCGACCGAGCCGCCGGGGGCCTGCACGCGCCCGTCCATGGCGCCGTAAAGCAGTTCGGCGCGCTCGCGCTCGATCAGCTGCATGATGCCCTTGGTGATGCCCATGTGCTCGAGAAACGAGTCATCGGCCCGCGTCAGCACATCGACGATGGCGTTGCCGATTCCGACAACCTGGTACTTCTTCATAGGGTCTTTTCCTCGAACTGGCAGAGGTCGCGGATCAGGCAGGCCCCGCATTTGGGCTTGCGAGCGACGCAGGTGTAGCGCCCGTGCAGAATCATCCAGTGATGCGCATGCTGCTGGAAATCCACGGGGATATTGTCTTCGATGGCGCGCTCGACAGCGACCACGTCCTTGCCCGGACAGACGCCCGAGCGATTGCCGAAGCGGAAGATATGCGTGTCCACCGCCTGCGCCGGGTAGTGCCACCACATGTTGAGCACGACGTTGGCGGTCTTGCGCCCGACGCCCGGCAGGCTCTCCAGCGCGGCGCGCGAGCAGGGCACCTCGCCGCCGTAGTCCTCGACGAGGATCTTCGACAGCTTCATGACGTTCTTGGCCTTGTTGCGGTAAAGCCCGATGGTCTTGATGTGCTGGGTCAGGGCCTCTTCGCCCAAGGCGAGCATCTTCTCGGGCGTGTCGGCGATCTTGAACAGCGCGTGCGTGGCACGGTTCACACCAGCGTCCGTCGCTTGCGCAGAGAGCGCCACCGCCACAACCAGCGTGTAGGCGTTGACGTGATCGAGCTCCCCCTTCGGCTCCGGTTCGGAGGCGTGAAAGCGGGTGAAGATCTCGCGGATCGTGTGATAATCGAGCTGCTTGGCCATGTTTGAGCTATGCAACGACGGGCTCCGTGCCGCAAGTCCGGCGTCTTCTCTTTGACAAATACGCCTGCGGTGCCCGCGCCGCTTGCGCAACATTCGGGTCGCGCGATACGCCCGTTTCCCGCTATTCCAGAGGTGAGAGCATAGGAGGCCGCGATGGGCGAGCTTGCACAGCAGGGCTACCACTTCCACGTCATGCGCCGGGCGATCGAATTGATCGACGCGGGCGGCCCGCAAATGACGCTCGAGCGGCTGGCCGACGAGATGGACATGAGCCCGGCGCATTTCCAGCGCCTCTTTTCGCGGTGGGCGGGAGTCTCGCCCAAGCGGTTCCAACAGTATCTCGCGCTCGGCCATGCAAAGGCGCTGCTGTCGGAACGCTTTTCGACGCTGGAGACCGCGCATGCGGCGGGGCTCTCGGGCGGCGGGCGGCTGCATGACCTCTTCCTGCGCTGGGAGGCGATGAGCCCCGGCGAGTTCGCCCGGGGAGGGCAAGGGCTGACGATCTTCTGGGGCTGGTTCGAGAGCCCGTTCGGCCCGGCGCTGGCCATGGGCACCGAGAAGGGCATCTGCGGCATGGGGTTTGCCGCCGAGGCAGGAGAGGAAGAAACCTTCCGCGACCTGCTCGCCCGCTGGCCCAAAGCCGAGTTCATCGAGGACCCGATGTTCTTGCGACCTTGGGTGCTAGCTGCCTTCGGGGTGCAGCAGCAGGGCGAGGTCCCGATCTATCTCATCGGCGCGCCCTTCCAGATCAAGGTCTGGGAGGCGCTGATGCGCATCCCCTCGGGCCATGTCACCAGCTATTCGGAGATCGCCGAGGCCATCGGCAGCCCGCGCGCGGTGCGTGCCGTGGGCACGGCAGTGGGGCGCAACCCGGTCTCGTGGCTGATCCCCTGCCACCGGGCGCTGCGCAAGTCGGGTGGGCTGGGGGGCTATCATTGGGGCCTGCCGGTCAAGCGGGCGATACTCGCCTGGGAGTCGGCGCGGCTCGAGGCGGAAGAGCGCGCGCTCTGAGCAGGAGATGTTGCAGCCATGGGCGGAGACTTGCCAACATTGTGCGTGGACGGCCATTGGCGAAACGGCGCGGCGCACTATAACTGGGGCACACCCAGTTTGGGCAAATGACACGAGGCATTACATGTTCCGGGCAAAGACCACAGTTTTCCTGACGCTTGCAGCAGCCATGGCGCTGACCGCCTGTACTGACGTCAACGACCCCAACCGCCAGGCGAAGAACGGCGTGATGATCGGCGCGCTCGGCGGCGCCGTCGCCGGCCGCGCCATTGGCGGCAACAACGACGACGCGGTGAAGAACGCTCTGGCCGGTGCGGCTGCGGGCGCCATCGCCGGCGGCCTCATTGGCAACAATCTCGACAAGCAGGAAGCGGCTCTGCGCCAGCAGCTGGGCAACAACGTCGGCATCACCAACACCGGTGACCGCCTGATCGTGACCATGCCGCAGGACATCCTGTTCGCCACCGACAGCGCCTCGCTGCGCCCCGACCTGCAGGGCGATATCGCCACCGTCGGCCGGAGCCTGCTCGAGTACCCGAACACCACCGTGCAGGTGATCGGCCACACTGACAGCGACGGCGCAGCCGCCTACAACCAGTCGCTGTCGCAGCGCCGTGCGTCTTCGGTGGCCGCACTGCTGATGCAGCAGGGTGTTCCGTCGTACCGCGTGCAGGCTATCGGTCGCGGTGAAGACCAGCCGATCGCGTCGAACCTGACGCCGGAAGGCAAGCAGCAGAACCGCCGCGTCGAGATCGTCATCCTGCCGAACGGCTGATCCGCGCAGCACAGCGTGCAATCGAGAAGGGTGCTCCGGGAGACCGGAGCGCCCTTTTTTGCTGTCATCGGGCAGAGGGTCAGCAGCCGGTGCCGACCCAGACCACCTTCGCCGTCCGCAGCAGCAGCTTGAGGTCGGTGACCAGCGACACGTCGCGCAGGTAGTCGGTGTCGAAACGGGCACGTTCGGTGAAGCTGGCCTCGTTGCGCACAGACGTCTGCCAGAAGCCGGTGATGCCGGGGCGCAGCGCGTAATAGGCAGTGCCGGGGTAGATCGCCCGTTGCTCGACCATCATCGGACGCGGACCGACAAGCGACATGTCACCGCGCAGCACGTTCCACAGCTGCGGCAGCTCATCGATCGAGCTCTTGCGGATGATCCGCCCGATCGGGGTGATCCGGGGGTCGTTGCGCAGCTTCTGGGCGAACTCCCATTCCATGCGCGCCTGTGGGTGGGAGCGCAGATGCGCTTCGAGAAGCCGGTCGGCATCGGGGACCATCGAGCGCAGTTTCCACATGTGGAAGACGCTGCCATTCCGCCCCACGCGCTTCTGCAGGTAAATCGGTGAGTGACCGTCCCGCGCGATGAGGGCGGCGCAGATCAGCACAACGAGGAGCGCAGGAAGCGCGAGCAGCAGAACGAGGGTCACGTCGAGCAGGCGCTTGAACAGGGAGCGGTAGGCGATGTGACGCGGCGCGCCCGACAGCGTTTCGTCGATCAGTGTCTCGAGTTCGAGCACCGCACTGCGCGGCAAAGAAACATGCGTCGTCAATTCGACCTCCTCGAGGGTCATCGACGGAAGCGCTGCAAGGCGGTGGGGCTCTCCGGCAGAGGCTCGGCATGCACGGACCCGGCGCATTGCCAGGCGGCAATACGAGACGCAGGTTCCCGATCATGTCCGAGTGTTAGTTCCGAAAGACCTTCAGCAAACTCGCAAACACTCCCAAAAGTGGAAGCACCAACCCCCAGTGCCGACATGTGGCCGAAATAAGGCGTTCGACCGACAGGACCGGTTATGCATCCGCCTGCCGTACGCGTCAACGCAACCTTTGGAGTGCAACTCGGGGACGAATGGGTAGGGTCCGGGCGCGGATGGGGAGGGCTGCGCCGGGCAAGGCGGGAGACGCCCGCAAGACGCGCTGGGCGAGCCTGGAGCGGCGGCGTAGTGACCGGTTTATCATCCTGCAGTCGGAAACAGTTTTCGCTCCCGCATATGCCGGTGTGCGCACAGGCACTGGACAATCTGCGTCTTCAAGACGGACTGTTGCAACAACTTCGCAAGTTCCGGCCGCTGTCCCGTCGCGGCGCGGTTCTAAAGCCGAAACAGTTCCGCATGGCGTGTCACGCCGTGTTCCGCAGTGTCACACGGGGTGAGCTATTGAGCGGCCTGTGGACTGGGTGGATCTGGGCGACACGCAGGGGGTGAGTGGAGTCGCTCACGAAATGTTACAAGCGTATGCTTTACGAGAGGTTTAGGTCCGAATCACACCGCGGGTTCGCCGAAAATCTGCCTCAGAAAGCGCAATTGATGTCATAATTTGATGGATGCGGACGGGGAGTATGGCGGTCCTGCCTTGCCACGCGCAGTTGCATGGCGCCGGGCTCGGGCCTATGTGCGGGCGTGCGGGTGAGTTGCAAGCGAAAGGGCCGTCATGGCGAACCATCTTTATCAGGGGGATCTGCCGGACGGGCTTGATCTTGGTCCGGCCGTGGCCATCGACTGCGAGACCATGGGGCTCAACCCGCAACGGGACCGGCTCTGCGTGGTGCAGCTCTCTGGCGGCGACGGCGAGGCCCATCTCGTGCAGATCGCCCGTGGACAGACCGAGGCGCCGAACCTCTGCCGCCTGCTCGAGGATCCACAGGTGCTGAAGCTCTTCCACTTCGGCCGCTTCGACATCGCCGCCATGTACCATGCCTTCGGCGCTCTGGCCGCACCGGTCTATTGCACCAAGATCGCCAGCCGGCTGGTGCGCACCTATACAGACCGCCACGGGCTGAAGAACCTCACGCACGAATTGCTCGGCGTCGACATCTCGAAGCAGCAGCAGTCGAGCGACTGGGGTGCCGCCGAGCTCAAGCCCGCGCAACTCGACTATGCCGCCTCGGACGTGCTGCACCTGCACCGCCTGCGCGCGGTTCTGGACGCGATGCTGGAGCGCGAGGGGCGCCGCGAGATCGCCCAGGCCTGTTTCGAGTTCCTGCCGACCCGAGCGAAGCTCGACCTCGCCGGCTGGCCGGACACTGACATCTTTGCCCATGTCTGACCGATGGTGCAGCGCGGGGACACATACTCACGGCTGATCGCCTGGCTGAAGCTGCTCCTTCCGCTGGTGGCGTTGGCGTCGCTTTCGACGCTGTTCCTGCTGTCGCGCGGCTCGCAGACTTCGCAGGATCTGCCCTTCGCCGAGGGCAGCGTGCCGGATTCGGAAGTGGTGATGGCGCCGCAATACGCCGGGACCACGGCGCGCGGCGATGCCATCACCATGACCGCACAGCGCCTCCGCCCAACGGGCAAACGCGAGGGCGAACTGGAGGCGGATGGCTTTTCCGCCACCATGGACATGACCGACGGCAGCCATCTGACGCTCGACGCCGACCTCGCCACGATCCGCGAGGAGGAGAAGGGCGCACTGCTGCAGAAGAGCGTCCGCATCACCAGTTCCGCGGGCTACGAGATGGTCACCGAGAAGATGCGCACCGCGCTCGACCGGATCGAGGCGGAGACGCTGGCTCCGGTCAGCGGAGAAGGGCCGGCCGGCCGTTTCACTGCGGGTCGGCTCAAAATCACCTCTTCCGGCGAAACCGATGACGTGCAACTGCTTTTCACCGATGGCGTGAAGCTGATATACGATCCGAAAAAGAAGTGAGATCCCGATGGTCCGCAGTGTCGCCCTGATGATTGCCCTCTTCGCCTGGAGCGGGCTTGCCGCTGCCCAGGGCACGCAGGTGGCCTTTGGCGGCATGACGCAGGACACCAGCGCGCCGGTCGAGGTCACCGCCGATCAGCTCGAGGTCAACCAGACCGACGGGACCGCGCTCTATACTGGCAATGTTGTCATCGGGCAGGGCGAGATGCGCCTCGCCGCGCCGCGGGTGCTGGTGGTCTATGCCGAAGGGCAGGACGGCGGCCAGGGTCGGATCCAGCGCATGGAGGCCAGCGGCGGCGTCACGCTGGTCAGCGGCGAGGAAGCCGCCGAGGCCGAACGTGCCGATTACGACATCGATGGCGGCACCGTGGTGATGTCCGGCAATGTCCTGCTGACACAGGGGGGCAACGCGCTGACTTCCGAGCGCATGGTGGTGAACCTGACAAACGGCACGGCGCAGATGGCCGGGCGGGTGAAGACGGTGATCAATCAGGACGGCAGCGGGCAGGGACAGAACTGATGGCGCGTCCGACGCTCACCGTCACCGAAGGCAGCCACGGCCTGCGGATCGATCACCTGCGCAAGAGCTACCGCAAGCGCACGGTCATCCGCGACGTTTCGCTCAAGCTCGACCGCGGCGAGGTCGTCGCGCTGCTCGGGCCAAACGGCTCCGGCAAGACCACGACCTTTTATTCCATCGCCGGCCTTGTGAACCCCGAGGGCGGTCAGGTCACCATCGACGGGCGCGACGTGACCTACCTGCCGATGTACCGCCGCGCGCGGCTCGGCATTGGCTACCTGCCGCAGGAGAAGTCGATCTTCCGCGGCCTCTCGGTCGAGGACAACATCGCCGCGGTGCTCGATATCGCCGAGAGCGATCGCCACCGCCGCCGCGAGCGGCTCGAGGAGTTGCTCGGCAGTTTCTCGATCGAGCATCTGCGCCGCGCGCCGTCGCTGGCGCTGTCGGGCGGCGAGCGGCGCCGGGTCGAGATTGCCCGCTGCCTCGCAGCCAACCCCAAGTACCTGCTGCTCGACGAACCCTTCGCCGGTGTCGACCCGATCAGCGTCGGCGACATCCGGCATCTCGTGGCCGATCTGAAGAAGCGCGGCATTGGCGTGCTGATCACCGACCATAACGTTCGCGAGACGCTCGAGATCGTCGACCGGGCCTATATCCTGCACGACGGGCATGTGCTCATGTCGGGCACGCCGGCCGAGGTGGTGCAAAACGAAAACGTGCGCCGCGTTTACCTAGGTGAGAATTTCCGCATCAGCTGACGCGATTCTCCGAGCGAATCCGCCTATGATGGGCTCACCCGTTCGCGACAGATCATTGACAAATCGGGGGCTGCTGACCTCAAATGAGTGTATGACGCACCGTTATTCTGCAGCTCCGGAACTCGCGTCCCCTGAGGAGAGGGACTCCCGGATCCATTCTGCAGCGGGCTTGCGTCACCCCTGATCCGCACCACATCTGAGGCAGCCCTAGGGCTGGATGCGAACGGATCCAAAGAGAGAAGGAACAAAGATGCGCTATCAGATCACAGGAAAGCAGATCGATATCGGCGACGCACTTCAAACCCATGTCAAACAAGAGCTTGGCACGGTATTTGGCAAGTACTCCGGGCGTCCGACCGATGCGACTATCACCTTTTCCAAGAGTGCGCATGAATATGTCTGCGAGGTCACGGTTCACCTCTCTACAGGGCTGACCACCTCGGCCAAGGACAAGGCGACCGAGATCTACTCAGCCTTCGACGGCTGCGGCGAAAAGATCGACAAGCAGCTGCGGCGCTACAAGCGGCGGCTGAAGGACCATCACAAGGATCGCGCGGAGCCCGTTGAACTCCACAACGCGGCCTCGTATATCCTCGCCCGCGAAGAGGACTCTCAGGACTACGACGAGCCCGACACGCTGCAGCCGATCATCGTGGCTGAGATGGAAACCAAGATTCCCTCTCTGACCGTCGGCGAAGCCGTTATGCAGATGGAACTGGCCGGAGCTCCCGTCCTGGTCTTCCGCAATGATAAGAAGGATGGCGTGAACGTCGTTTATCGGCGTGAAGACGGCAATATCGGCTGGATCGATCCGTAAGGGATGGGGCAGTCGGTGGATCGGCGCCTTCGAGCAGACAGTAAAGGGCGGTCAATGACCTTTCTTGAACTCCTGAAACCGCAGGCCGTGAAGGTCGTCGGGGCGGCAAGCAGCAAGAAGCGGCTGATGCATGACATCGCTGAGCTGGCCGAATCCGCCTATGGCATTCACGCGGCCTCGGCCGTGGAGGCTCTGATGGAGCGCGAAAGCCTCGGACCCACTGGTGTGGGCCACGGCGTGGCGCTGCCGCATGCCCGTATCACCGGTATCGACCGGGTGCACGGCGTGTTCATCCTGTTGGAGAAACCCGTCGAATTCGAGGCGGTGGACCGGCAACCGGTGGACATCGTCTTTGCCCTTTTCGCGCCGGAAGATGCCGGCGTGGAGCACCTGAAGGCGCTGGCGCTGGTGTCGCGTTCGCTGCGCGACGCGGCGCTCTGCACCAAGCTGCGGGCGAACCCCGATCCGTCGACGCTCTACGCTGTGCTGACCGAGGACCGCTCGTCGCAGGCGGCCTGAGCTGGACAGACAGGACATTCCAGAGGAGCGGGCCGAGAGGTCCGCTCCTTGTCTTTTCCGTGTCCGGCTCGGGGGAGACCGGTTCAACCCAGATCGCCAAAGCCGAACATCAGGTAATCGCGCTGGTAGGCCTCGCGGGCGAGCGATTCCAGAGAGGCGTCGTAGATGTCCGCCAGCGCGTAGGGTGCGGCATCCTGCTGCGGCTCGGCCTCCGGTTCAGGGGGCGCGGCGTGGCCAACCTGCATCGCAAGAGCCGGCAGGTAGATGGCCATCTCCTCCTCGCGGACGATCATGTCGGGCAGGGTGAATTCGGCCATTCCCTGCAGGCATTGCGCCTGCGAGGCCCAATGGCCGTCGACCCGCACCGCGGTCTGCCCGGCGAGGTTGGCCTTGAGGAAGACCAGGAAGGCGGCAAAGGCGTCGCGGTGCTGGGCGAGGCTGTAGCCGGCACCGGGCGCACCCTCGGGCAGGGGCAGGCCATGGGCGCGGCGCAGGGTCTTGCGGATGCGCCCGAAGCTGCCGGGACCGGTCGACAGGATACGGCTGCAGAAGGCCTCATGGGCGCGGGCAAGGGGATGGCGGATCACCGTGAAGCTGCGGTGCCCGGGCCGCGCGCGTTTCCATTGGCGCAGGGACTTTTGGCTGAAGTCGCCGGTGAGGGCCTCGTCCTCGACCAAGTCGAGGGCGCAGAGCCAGCGGCGCACGGTGCCGGTCGGGCCGGAGTGGATCGGCATGTAGAGCAGCGGCGTCTCGGCAGCGGCGACATAGCCCGGCACCACTGGCCCGCGCCTCGGCTCGAAATTGGGGGTGCGGGACAGGTTAAACCGGTCGAGCCGGGTCAACGCGCGCTCCATCTCGCCAGCATTGGCGACTTTCTCGATTACCGGCTCGGGGTTCTGCCGCTTGAGCTTGCCGTCAAGCGACTCGAGCCGCGACGGTGTGCCGAGCCATTTGGCCAGCCCGTTCATCACCTCGAGGCTCTGCAGGTCCTCGTAGCCCACGTAAAAGGCCGTCTGCCCGCTCACCTGCAGCGCGGTCATCAGCCGGAGCTGGAAGTCCTGCAGACGCGCCAGATGCGTTTCGAACTCCGCGCCGTCGAAGGTGGCCTGCGCGTCCTTGCGCTTGCTGACGTTGGTCAGCTTCCACTGGCCGGTGGTCTGGGCGATCTTCCAGCTGACGTAGCTTTCCACCGGGTTGCGGGTCAGCACGATCTTGGCGACGCGCTCGTCGTCCAGCAAAGGCTGCAACACCCGAGGGTCATGGTCGTGGAAGAAACGGAAGCCGCCCATCCCGGGCGTCTCCTGCCGGATCGCTTGCAGGAGACGGACCGGATCGGCTTCGCGCTCGGGCTGGCTGATCCCGAGGATATCGCTCGCGTTGGGATAGCCGATGAAATGCGGATTGAAGGCCTCGCCGTGGCAGGTGACGCCGTCCAGCGCGTTGAGGTTGGCCTCGAGGAAATTCGAGCCGGTGCGCATCTCGGCAAAGACGACGAAACTGTCGAAACGATCGGACATGAAAACTCAGTTCTTCACGAGGTAGGGCTTGCGGGTGGGTGCGGCGGTGGGGCGTGGGGCCGGCTCGACCGGGAAGTCGCCCATGAGGTAGGGGTGCATCCCTTGGTTCTTGAGGTTTTGCAGGAAGCGCCCGAAGCCGTCGAGGTCCCGCAGCACCGGTGCTTCGGCAAGCCGGCGCGGTTCCTTCTGGCCGATCTCATCGAGGATCAGCTGCAGCGGCTCCATCGGCGCCTCGATGAACTCGGCCATTGTCCAGATGCGGATGCGCGCCTTGGCCTCGGGCGAGCGCAGCTCGTCGAGCAGCAGGTGCTCGGCCCTCTGCAGCGCGGCCGCCTCGGCGCGGAGGGTGGAGAAATCCCCGCCCGCGCGGAACAGCGGCACGGCCCAGGCGCCCGAGATGACGCTGATCTGCGCATTGGGATCGCGTGCGAGGTCCCACATGATCTCGGGAGCATCGTGTGGGCCGAACTGGAAGCACTGGCGGGTGCCACGGGTGTTCCAGATGAGGTTGGTCAGGAAGGCCCGGTGGTTCCAGTCGCGCAGCGCGGCGCTGTCCGAAAGCGCGCCGCTCAGAACGCGCTGCCCTTCGGCGAACCCCGCCCGCTCGGGGGCGAAGAGGTGGCCATGCACCTGCGCACCGGTTGCGCGGGCGAGCCAAGGCTCGAATTCCTCGAAGAGCTCGGAAAACCCCTGGAAGACCGAATACGGCCCGGCGGTCATCCCGTTTTCCCAACCGAAGTTGGGGAAGCGCGACTGCATGTAAAGCCCGGCGCGGCCCCGGGTCCGCCGGTCCACCGCCTTGGCAAAGACGCGGTCGATCTTGCCGGGCTTCGGCTCTTGCCGGTTGGCGAGGCTTTCGGGGTGGTTGAGGAAGGCGTCATAGAGACGCCTCGCATACGGCCAGATCTTGCGCGCAACGAAACAGTCGGAGCGGCGCAGGAGCTGCAAGTGGTCGTCGTAGAAGGTGTGCGGCTTGCCCTGGAAGTCGAACTTCGACAGCGTCAGCGACCGGCTTTCGATATTGCGCGAATGCAGGCGGGCGAGGGACTGGAAGTAGCTCTCGTCTGGGATCCAGACGCGGCGGAAATAGCGCTCGTGCCGGCGTCGCTCCGGCGAGGAGAGGATCGCCGACAGTGTGTGCCGGGTCAGACACCACCATTGGCTGCCCATGTGCGGCACCACGCCCCTGGGGATACGGCGGCTCACGCGGAGCACACGCTGCACCTCTACCAGCCGGTCGAAGAGATAGCGGTTCCGGCGCCAGGAGAAGGGGAAGAAGAGGGTGAAGCGCTCATGGTCGAGCCCGCCCACGGTCCAGGGCACATCGGCGGTGGTGGCGCTTTCGATGAAATCGGTCTGCGGGCGCGCGTCGAGGTAGTCGATCAGCTCCTCCACCGGGCGAAGCGGCAGGCAGGAACCCGAGGTTAGATAGACATGGCGCACGCCCTCGAAGCGCTCGAGCATCAGCTCGGCGGCGTCCTGGCTGGCGGCGACAAGCCCCCAGGTGCCCCAGTCGCAGCGATGGCGGCGCGAGAACAGTGTCTGCGGCAGGTCCGACAGCGCCGTGGTGAAGGCGGAATAGGTTTTCCTTGCCACCTTCTCGTCGACATGGATCACCACGGGGCAGCCCGCCTTCGCCCAGTGCCGCGCCACCTGCTCGGCGCGGTCGAAGGCGGTGTGCACCAGCATGACGATCCCGACGCTCATGCCCAGTTGCCCTTGGACATGAGGCCGAGGATCTCGAGCTGGCGCCAGTTGATGTACTTCTCGGACCACTTGCACCAGAGATCCGGGTTGTCGCGGATGCCGTCCGCGTAGGCGATGTACTCGGTCGAGCCCGCGTAGTGCTGTTTGCGGCTCAGCTCTTCCTCGGCCTTGGCATTGAACGTGTCGAGGAACTTGGTGTGCAGCAGCAGGCCCGAGGCCTTCTCTCCTCCCCATTCGTCATAGACGAGGTTCAATCCGCGCGGCAGCAGCATGTGTGTAGAGCTGACGTAGGTGTAGCGCCGGTCCCATTTCACAAGCGGCACCTTGTTCAGCGCCGGGGCGCGCTCGGGCTGGTCCGGAAAGAACACCCGCGCCCTCGGCCCGCCCTGGATCCAGAGGTTTCCGAAGCGCTTGTTGCGCTTCACCGAGTAGTTGCCCGAGTCGAACCACGACGCGATCTCCAGCGGATCCTGCCCAGCGGTGTAGGGCTGCGCGTCGAGCCGCCCCTTGGGATACATGTCGAGCAGCATGGCCGAGAAGCTCTTGATCGACGAGGCGTCGAGCCAGTCGGTCAGGGCACGCAGCGGGCGGGTGTCACAGAACGGGTAGAGGAAGAGCTCGTCGGGATCGACCACCAGCACCCAGTGCCCGTCACCATAGGTGCGCAGCAGCCAATTGATCCAGTCCATGCCGAAGCGCGCGCGCTTGTAGCTGGCCCGCGTGTGCCAGACCGACACGTCCTCTTGCCGGGCGAGATAGTCGAGCGAGCCATCGGTGCTGTCGTTGTCGACCATGACGAAATGGTTCACGCCCATGTCGCGATAGTACTCGAGGAACCACGGGAGGCGCACACCCTCGTTCCGGGCAGTGCAGAAGACAATAAGGTCAGAAGGACGGATGCGGTCGGTGCGGTCGGAGACGCAGCGCAGCTCGCGCCGCTTGCGCAACGCCCGGATCAGCCACCGCTTGCGCTGCAGCCGAAGCCTGTATGACTGCCATGCACCCACAACACTTCCCTCGTTCGGGGCAGGGCCCCGGAGCCGGCCCCCCGGCATCGGCTCGGGCACCGGCTATCAGATCAGGGTTAACACGGCTTTGAAATGGGAGTCCCACGTCGGCGGGAGATACCCTGCCTGCGTGGCATCCGCCTCGTCCGGTTGCGCCCGATACCCCTTGGCCATTTGCCTTATTCTTGCGGCCCAAAGATATCGGTCCGATTCGTCTGCGTAAATGGGTATATCGCCAAGTACTTCGCGCAGGACCGGAAGTGGCGCAGCGAGCACGGGCACGCCGAGCGCGGCGGCTTCGACCGGGGGCAGGCCGTAGCCTTCGGCATGGCTGGGGAACAGCAGCCCGGCGCTCCGGGCGAGCAGACCTGCGATCTCGGCGTCGTTGAGGCCCGGGAGCTCGTGCACATTCGCGATGCCGGCGTCGAGGGCGGCGAAGACCTCGGTATTGTTCCAGCCGCGTGCGCCGCAGATGAGTAGATGCGCGGGCGGGGTCAACTCGCGCCAGATATCCAGAAGCAGAGCGTGGTTCTTGCGCGGCTCGATGGTGCCGAGGACGACGAAGTAGGGCGCATTGGCCCATGGCCCCTCGGGCGGAATGCCGATGGCGTGCGGCTGGACGCCCAGATGCGCGACGACAGTCTTGGGCAGAAGGGGTGGGCCAAGGTGCCGGGTCATGTCGGCGCGGGTCACCTCGGAATTGCAGATCACCAAATCGGCATTTTCAGCGACACGTTGCAGGAAACTGGCGAAGCGCTGGGCGCTGCCCGCGCGCTGGAACTGCGGCCAGTCGAGCGGAATGGTGTCGTGCAGCAGCACCGCGATGCGGCTGTCCTCGACGCGGTGCAGCGCCGCGACGACCTGTTCCGAGAAGTTGGAGTGCCCGGTATTGAGATAGACCGCTCCCGCGGGCAGGTGGCGCCGGAGCATGCGTCCCAGCGTTGCGGGAATGGCGCGCGCAAGGGCGCTGGCTCGGAGCGCGGTCTCAGCCCCGGCGCGGCGAGGGTCTCTGCGCCGGGCAAGTCGGCCCAGCACGTCTGGTTCAGGCCAGTCCCCCGCATCCAGCCGCCGCTTCAGCGCGCGGCACCCCGCACCGTCGAGCAGCAGGTAGCCCAGCGAGGTTCTCACCAGGCCAAAAAGCGGAACCGGCTCCTGCAGGAGCCGGCCCAGGTAGGCGTATTCCACACGGTCCACCCCGGTCCTAACCCGGCCCGCGCGGCTGACCAGTCGGGTCAGGTCGAGCAGCCGGGCGGGGGGGTTGGTCTCAGTGATCGTAGTGCCCATTGAGATGCCAGTTCCAAGCATCGGCGATCATCTGCGGCATGGTCGAGCGCGACGGCTCCCAGCCGAGCTCGGCCAGCGCCCGCGTCGAGCCCGAGACCAGCTTGGTCGCATCCCCCGCGCGGCGCGGCCCTTCGGAGTGCGGCACCTCGCGGTTGGTCACCGCGCGCGACGCGTCAATCACTTCGCGCACCGAGAAGCCCTTGCCCGTGCCGAGGTTGAAGACCGAGGACGGCTTGCCCTGTTCAAGCCATTTCAGGCCCAGCACATGCGCGTCGACGAGGTCCATCACATGCACGTAGTCGCGGATACAGGTGCCGTCGGGCGTGTCGTAGTCCGTGCCGTGGATGGTCAGCGCCGGGCGCTTTCCGTCGATGGCCTCGAGCATGACCGGAATCAGGTGCGTTTCGGGACGGTGGTGCTCGCCCACCTCGCCCTCGGGATCGGCGCCCGCGACGTTGAAGTAGCGAAAGATCACGTGGTTCAGCCCGTCAGAAGCGGCGAAGTCGCGCAGGATATTTTCCACCGCGCGCTTCGAGGCGCCATAGGCGTTGAGCGGGATCTGCGGCGTCTCTTCGTCGAGCACCACGTTGTCATGCTCGCCGTAGGTGGCGCAGGTCGAGGAGAAGACGAAACTCTTGCAGCCAGCGGCGCAGGCGGCCTCGATCAGCGTCAGCGAGCCCTCGACGTTGTTGCGCCAGTAGAGGCCGGGCTGGGACATCGCCTCGCCGACCTGGCTGAGCGCGGCGAAATGCATCACCGCGACCGGCTGGTACTTTGCAAAGACCTCGTCGAGCCGCGTGCGATCCGAAAGGCTGCCCTTTTCGAAGGGGCCGAATTTCACCGCCTGCTGCCAGCCGGTGACAAGATTGTCGTAAGCAACGGGCGTGTAGCCCGCCGCCTTGAGTGCCTTGCAGGCGTGCGAGCCGATGTAGCCCGCGCCGCCGGTAACCAGAACGTTTGTCATGGAATGCTCAGGCGTGCCTTATTGCGCGGCTTTTCGCGCGGACATGACCTCGTGCAGGTAGCCTTCGAGATCGTCGCGCAGTTCGTCGCGGCTGAGGCCGAAGGAGACGGTGGCCTGCAGGAAGCCGGCCTTGGAGCCGCAGTCGAAGCGCTGGCCGTTGAAGCGGAAGCCGTAGACGCCCTCGTCGGTGCCGATCTGCTTGGCGATGGCATCGGTCAGCTGAATCTCGCCGCCGGCGCCGACCTGCTTGTCCTCGAGGTTCTGCAGGACCTGCGGCGACAGGATGTAGCGGCCGATCACCGCCAGGTTCGACGGCGCCGTGCCGGGCGCGGGCTTTTCGACCATGCCTTTGACCGAGACCAGCGAGCCCATGTCTTCCTGCACGTCGAGGACGCCGTAGGACGAGGCCTTGTCGGCGGGCACTTCCATCGCGGCGACCATGTTGCCGCCCACTTCCTCGTAGGCCTCGACCATCTGCTGCAGGCAGGGTTTGTCGGCGGCGATCACGTCATCGGGCAGCATCACCGCGAAGGGCTCGTCGCCGATCAGCCGGCGCGCGCACCAGATCGCGTGGCCGAGGCCGAGCGCCTTATGCTGGCGGATGTAGGCGATCTCGCCCGAATCCATGTTGGTGTCCTGCAGGATTTTCAGCAGCTTATCCTTGCCCTTGGCTTCAAGCTCGCGCTCGAGCTGCGGGGCGTGGTCGAAATAGTCCTCGAGCGCGCCCTTGCCGCGCGAGGTGACGAAGATGAATTCCTTGATGCCGGCGGCGCGCGCCTCGTCGATGGCGTATTGAACGAGCGGGCGGTCGACCAGGGTCATAATTTCCTTGGGCACCGACTTGGTTGCCGGAAGAAAACGGGTGCCGAGACCGGCGACGGGGAAAATTGCTTTGGTAACCTTGCGGGACATGGGAGGTGCTCCTGGTACTTTCTCTGGGCCTCGGGCCCGAGAGTGAATCAATTAATCAACAGCATATTGCTGCGATAGCGTAAAAGTAAATCTAGCGTCTATGGAAGAGCAAAGACCCGATTGAGCCACGGACTTTCTCGGTGCGAGAGATTTCTTTGCTCGTGCGGGATTCGAAACTCTGGAAACGAAGAATTTTTCCTGTCCTTTCGCTGCGCCCGAACAGCCCGCCGGCCTGTTCCCAGAATCCGCCGGGATGGAAGCGCAGTTGGTGGAAAATCGCCGTCCGCGAGAAACGGTAGACTGTGACAATGTGCTGCTCTTCGGCGTATTGTTTCGCCTGCATTCGCAGCGCCCGGCGCTGCGCTGCGCGGCCCGCGAGGGCAATGCGCTTTGCAGCGTGACGCCCGGGGTAGGGCAGAAATGGCGCAACCGGGGCAGAGAGTGGCGTCATTCCGCTGCCTGCGGGACGCTGGGCGCCGTCCTGCCAACCACGGTCCAGTCCCCGCAGCAGCCGCGCCACGTCGTCCGCGCCGAGCGGGCCGCGCTGCATGCACCGCAGCAGACGCGCGCGCTGCGCTTCGCGGAGTCGCGCCCAGGCGGCCCTGCGTTCGGCTTGCGGGCAATGCCGCTCGAGAAAGCAGCGAATCGAGGCGCCGATCTCGGTCAGGTCGCGCGGCGTGCGGTCCGCGCCCCGGCGCGGGCTTGCGGCGTAGCCGTGATGCACTTCGGCCAGCGGAGCGACGGCGACAAGATGGCCCGCCGCGGCGTGGCGCAGGTCGAGGTCGGTTTCATCGAGGTAGAAGCGGAAGGCCGAATCGAAGCCCCCCAACGCGGCGAGCGGCGCGCGCCGGTGCGCCATGTTGGTGCCCTGCAGCTTCACCGTCTCGCCGGGCGGAAGTTCGAGCAGGTGCGGGCCGGGGGCGTCCAGCCCAAGGTCGCGCTCGCGCAGATCGCGCGTCACCGAACGGGCGCGCCACTGGAAAGAGATGCCGTTGCGCCCGCGCACGAAGCCGCCACAGGCGGCGACCCGCGGATCGGTGAAGGGGGCGCAGAGGTGATGCAGCCAGAGCGGCTCGGGCACCGCGTCGTCATCGAGGAAGGCGACGATCTCGCCCGCCGCCTGCGTGATGCCGAGA
Source organism: Salipiger sp. PrR007 (assembly GCF_010499845.1). Lineage (NCBI taxonomy): Bacteria > Pseudomonadati > Pseudomonadota > Alphaproteobacteria > Rhodobacterales > Roseobacteraceae > Salipiger > Salipiger sp. PrR007. The sequence continues at coordinate 24,542 of NZ_JAAGOZ010000028.1, forward strand.
TTGCGGGCCGCTGAGATGTTGCCCTCGTCGAACTGCACGAGCTTGATGTGCGGCCGGTCGGCCCGGGCCGCGACGACAGCGGCCCCGGCGGGGCATGCGACCACCACCACCTCGAAGGCGGGGTGGTCGAGCTGCGAGACGCCGGTCAGGCAGAGATCGAGCGCCGCGGGGCGTCCGCGGCTCACGACAACCACGCTGACCGGCAGGGCGGTCATGCCCGCCTCAGCCCTCTTTCAGTGCGACGTCGGGCGAGTAGGCGATGAAGAACGGGTTGGCGAAGCCGGGCTTGCCGTAGGCCAGCGGGGTGTGATCGTCGAAACGCACCACGCGCCCGCCCGCGCCTTGCAGCACGGCCTGGCCGGCGGCGGTGTCCCATTCCATTGTCCGCCCGAGACGCGGGTAGATGTCCGCCTCGCCGGTGGCCACGAGGCAGAATTTCAGCGACGAGCCGGCGCTCTTCATGTCGGCGGTGCTGTACTTGTTGATGTAATCGTCGGTCGCCTGATCGCGGTGGGATTTCGAGGCGACGACCAGCAGCGCCGAATTGTCGGGGGTCGAGACCCTGATCGGCTTGGTCTCGCCGGGGGTCTCCTTGTCGAAGGGGCCCAGTTCCTCGACCGAATTGCCGACGCTGTCGGTGTAGAACATGCGCTCCTTGGCCGGGGCGTAGACCACGCCGAAGGTCGGCACGCCGTCCTGAACCAGCGCGATGTTCACGGTGAAATCGCCGCGGCGGTTGACAAATTCCTTGGTGCCGTCGAGCGGATCGACAATGAGGAAGGTCATCGCCTGCACGTCGTGGCTGTCGGCCTGTTCCTCGGTGACCAGAGGCATGTCGGGGAACGCCTCACGCAGGCCGGCCGAGATCAGCGCGTCGGCGGCTTCATCGGCTTCGGTCACCGGGCTGGAGTCGGACTTGGACTTCACTTCAAAATCGTCGGAGTTGTAAATTTCCATGATCTTGTCCCCCGCTTCGAGCGCGAGACGACGGATCACGGCAACAAGATTTTCATAATTCAAAGAGCTACTCCTTTCCGCAGCGCGGATTTATTGATTTGAAGGCCTGCGACTCTTATGCTGCGCAGCGTGAAGATGGGCAAGCAGACCCGTCTGTTTGAGCCCGTACCGGAGCCGAGTTGCCATGTTTCAGTCCACAAAGCCGCGCTCCCGGCTCGGGTCCGCCATCTACATTTGCGAGCTGATCTACCACAATTCGGTGCGCGCCGTGCGCAAGAGCCATGGAAATGCGTTCATCGCGATTTTCATGAACATGCTTCAGACGGTCATCTTCGTGCTCGCCTTCTACTTCATGTTCCATGTTCTGGGGATGCGCGGCTCGGCGATCCGCGGCGACTTCATGATTTACATCATGACCGGCGTCTTTCTCTACATGACCCATTCCAAGACCTTGGGGGCAGTCGCGGGCTCCGAGGGACCGGCGAGCCCGATGATGCAGCACGCGCCGATGAACACGGCGATCGCCATCGCCTCGGCCATGCTCTCGACGCTCTACATCCAGGTGCTGTCGCTTTTCGCGATCCTCTTCGTCTACGACGTGGCGTTCAATCCCTTCGTCATGAGCGAGATTCACGATCCCATCGGCGCGTTGGGGATGCTGCTACTGTCCTGGTTCTCCGGCGCGGCGATCGGCATGGTCCTGCTTGCGGCAAAGCCCTGGTTCCCGACGCCGGTGTCGATCGTCACCACGGTCTATCAGCGTGCAAACATGATCGCTTCGGGCAAGATGTTCGTGGCCAATTCGCTGACGCCGGGGATGCTCGCGATCTTCGACTGGAACCCGCTCTTCCACACCATCGACCAGTCGCGCGGCTATGCCTTCGCCAACTATTTCCCGCGCAACTCGAGCTGGGAATATGCGCTTTGGGTGTCGATCGTGCTGTTGATGATCGGCTTGATGGGCGAATTCTACACCCGCAAGCACGCCTCGGCCTCCTGGTCGGCGCGGCGATAGGCGGCGTTCCCAGGCGGTGCTGGACGCAGCGCGACCGTCTGCGCATGATGTGGGGTGACGGACCCCGGGAAGGAGCCTTTCATGCGCCATGTCATCACGCTGACCGCCCTTTTGCTCACGACATCTGCCGCGGCCCAGGAGTTGCCCGCCTTCTACGCGGTCACCGGTGTTGCGCTGGATGACGTGCTGAACATCCGCGCGGCGCCCGATCCCACGGCGGCGGTGCTCGGAACCCTCGCACCCACCGCGGTGGCGGTGCAGGTCGGCGCGCTGAACGAAGCGGGCACCTGGGGGCGGATCACATCGGGAGAGGGCGTGGGCTGGGTCTCGATGGAGTTCCTCGCTCCAGAGGAAAACGGCAGCCTGCCACAGGTCGAGGGGCTGCGCTGCTTCGGCACCGAGCCCTTCTGGAGCTACGAGGTCCGGCAGGGCGAGACGGCGACCTGGACAACGCCCGAGGACCCCGAGGAGGTTCTGCTGGCCGGCACTTTCGAGGCTGCCAGCGGTCAGCGCTGGCCGTTCAGCTCGGTGGCTGGAGCGGACCAACTGCAGGCGGTGCTGGTCACCAGCCCGGACGCACAGTGCAGCGACGGCATGTCCGACCAACTCTACGGGCTCTCGGCGGTGCTGGTGCTGACCGGCCGGGTCAACCGCACGCTGTCGGGGTGCTGCGAGTTGATGCGCTGAGCCTCAGGTGACCACGCGCAGGGTGAGGTTGATCCGCCCGCCCTGCGGCAGCAGCGTCGACGAGCCGAAGCGGATGCGGTCAACGCCGTGGTGTTTCAGACGCGCCGCGCCGCCCATCACCACCACATCCCCGGACTTCAGCCAGACCGACTCGGTCTTGCCGCCCCGCGCCTCGTTGCCCATGCGAAACAGACCCTCGTCGCCCAGCGAGACCGAAAGCACCGGGCAGGAGAAATCCGCCTCGTCCTTGTCCTGGTGCAGCCCCATGCGGGCGCCTTCGCCGTACCAGTTGATCAGGCAGCATTCGGGATCGCGCGCCACGCCCGAGAGCGCGCGCCAGATCGACAGCACTTCTTCCGGGATCGGCGGCCAGTCCATGCCGCCGGGGTGGCGCGGCTCGTAGCGGTAGCCACGGCGGTCGGTGACCCAGCCGAAGCGGCCGGCCGCGCTCATCCGTACCGACATCTTCTGACCGCGCGGGGTGACCGGCTGATAGAGCGGCGCAACGCGCAGCAGATTGCGCAGCGCGTCGACAAGCGACTCCTGCGCCGGGCGGTCGAGGAAACCCTGGAAGAGCTGGAAGCCACGGATGTCGAGAGGGGCCGTCATGGCCTTCTTGTCGGGCATTCCGTGGCGACGCGCAAAGAAAATCGCCGGAAATGCAGGCAAAGCCCCGCCAAGGCCGCTTGCAGGGCTCAAACCCCCTCCTTATATACCCTCCGAACGCCGCGAGGCCCCCGCCGGACGGCTTCTTCAACAAGCGGGGCTGGATGCCGTAACGGGTCCGTATGCCTCGCGTCATCGCCTTGAATTGGAAAAGGGATCGAATCATGGGCAAAGTGATCGGTATCGACCTCGGCACCACGAACTCCTGCGTCGCCATTATGGACGGCAGCCAGGCTCGCGTGATCGAAAACGCCGAAGGCGCACGTACCACCCCGTCGATCGTCGCCTTCACCGACGACGAACGCCTCGTCGGCCAGCCCGCCAAGCGGCAGGCCGTGACCAACCCGGAAGCCACCATCTTCGCCGTTAAGCGTCTGATCGGTCGCCGCACCACCGATGCGGAAGTGACCAAGGACCAGAACATCGTCCCCTACAAGATCGTGGACGGCGGCAATGGCGATGCCTGGGTTGAAGCCAAGGGTGAGAAATACTCCCCGTCGCAAATCTCTGCCTTCATCCTCGGCAAGATGAAGGAAACCGCCGAGAGCTACCTCGGCGAGGAAGTGACCCAGGCCGTCATCACGGTCCCGGCCTACTTCAACGACGCCCAGCGTCAGGCCACCAAGGACGCCGGCAAGATCGCTGGCCTCGAAGTGCTGCGGATCATCAACGAGCCGACCGCGGCTGCGCTCGCCTACGGCCTCGACAAGAAAGAATCGAAGACCATCGCGGTCTATGACCTCGGCGGCGGCACCTTCGACGTGACCATCCTCGAGATCGACGATGGCCTCTTCGAGGTGAAGTCCACCAACGGCGACACGTTCCTCGGCGGTGAAGACTTCGACATGCGGATCGTCAACTACCTGGCGGACGAGTTCAAGAAAGAGCATTCGGTCGACCTGACCAAGGACAAGATGGCCCTGCAGCGTCTCAAGGAAGCTGCCGAGAAGGCCAAGATCGAGCTGTCCAGCTCGAGCCAGACCGAGATCAACCAGCCGTTCATCTCGATGGGCTCGAACGGCCAGCCGCTGCACATGGTCATGAAGCTGACCCGTGCCAAGCTGGAAAGCCTCGTGGGCGACCTGATCAAGGCCTCGCTGAAGCCCTGCGCCGCCGCGCTGAAGGATGCCGGCATTTCGAAGGAAGAGATCGACGAGGTCGTTCTGGTCGGCGGTCAGACCCGTATGCCGAAGGTCATCGAAGAGGTGACCAAGTTCTTCGGCAAGGAGCCGCACAAGGGCGTGAACCCGGACGAAGTGGTTGCCATGGGCGCCGCGATCCAGGCCGGTGTTCTGCAGGGTGACGTGAAGGACGTGGTCCTGCTCGACGTGACCCCGCTGTCGCTGGGCATCGAGACGCTGGGTGGCGTGTTCACCCGCCTGATCGACCGCAACACCACGATCCCGACCAAGAAGTCGCAGATCTTCTCGACCGCCGAGGACAACCAAGGCGCCGTGACGATCCGTGTCTTCCAGGGTGAGCGCGAGATGGCGGCCGACAACAAGCTGCTCGGCCAGTTCAACCTCGAGAACATCCCGCCGGCGCCGCGCGGCATGCCGCAGATCGAGGTGACCTTCGACATCGACGCCAACGGCATCGTTTCCGTGTCGGCCAAGGACAAGGGCACCGGCAAGGAACAGAAGATCACCATCCAGGCATCGGGTGGCCTCACCGACGCGGACATCGAGCGCATGGTCAAGGACGCCGAGGAGAACGCCGAGGCGGACGGCAAGCGCAAGGAGCTCGTCGAGGCCCGCAACCAGGCCGAGAGCCTCATCCACTCGACCGAAAAGTCGATCGAGGAGCATGGCGACAAGGTCGATCCCTCGACCATCGAAGCCATCGAGCTGGCGATTGCCGCGCTCAAGGATGACCTCGAGAAGGACGATGTCACCGGCGAGAAGCTGAAGTCCGGCATCCAGAACGTGACCGAAGTGGCCATGCGTCTGGGCGAGGCGATCTACAAGGCGCAGGCCGAGGCGGGCGACAGCGCTCCCGAAGCCGACGCCGGCGACTCCGGCGACAAGTCGGGCCCGTCGGATGACGACAACATCGTGGACGCGGACTTCGAAGACCTCGACGACCGCAAGCGCAGCTAAGCCATAGCGGAACCAGACGGGGGCCGGTCCGGATGCCGGACCGGCCCTTTTCTGTTCCGGGCCAAGGAGGGCATGTATGTCCAAGCGTGACTATTACGAGCTGCTCGGCGTCGCCAAAGGGGCCTCCGCGGACGAGATCAAGAAGGGCTATCGCAAGAAAGCGAAGGAACTTCACCCCGACCGGAACGCGGACAACCCTGAGGCGGAAGCCCAGTTCAAGGAAATCAATGAGGCCTACGAGGTTCTCAAGGACGCCGACAAGAAGGCGGCCTATGACCGCTACGGCCACGCGGCCTTCGAAGGCGGCATGGGCGGCGGGGGACGTCCCGGCGGCGGCTTCGGCCAGCAGGGTGATTTCGCCTCGGCTTTCTCCGACGTCTTCGACGATCTCTTCGGCGACTTCATGGGCGGCGGCCGCGGTGGCGGCGGACGCCAGCGCGCGGCGCGCGGCGCGGACCTGCGCTACAATCTGCGCGTGACGCTGGAGGACGCCTACGGCGGCCTGCAGAAGACCATCAACGTGCCGACCTCGGTGCAATGCGGCGAGTGCCATGGCTCGGGTGCCGAGGGCGGCGCCGAGCCGGTGACCTGCCCGACCTGTTCGGGCATGGGCAAGGTCCGCGCAACGCAGGGCTTCTTCACGGTCGAGCGCACCTGTCCGACCTGTTCGGGTCTCGGCCAGATCATCAAGAACCCCTGTTCCTCCTGTGGCGGCCAAGGGCGTGTGCAGAAAGAGCGTTCGCTGTCGGTCAACATTCCTGCGGGGGTCGAGACCGGTACCCGCATCCGTCTGGCCGGTGAAGGCGAGGCGGGGATGCGCGGCGGTCCTCCGGGCGATCTCTACATCTTCATCGAGGTGAAGAAGCACGGCATCTTCGAGCGCGATGGCACCGAGCTGCATTGCCGCGTGCCGGTGTCGATGACCACCGCCGCACTTGGCGGCGACATCGAGGTGCCGACCATCGACGGCGGCCGCAGCCGGGTGAAAATCCCCTCTGGCAGCCAGTCCGGTCGCCAGATGCGCCTGCGTGGCAAGGGCATGCCCGCCCTGCGCGGCGGCCCGGCCGGGGATATGTTCATCGAGCTGGCGGTCGAGACCCCGGTAAACCTCACCTCGCGCCAGAAAGAACTTCTGCGCGAGTTCGAGGATCAGTCCGAGGATAACAACCCGGAATCGAAGAGCTTCTTCTCTTCGGTGAAGGGGTTCTGGGATTCGATGAAGGGCTGATCGGCCCTTTCACAAGGATCGGACACGGCGCGGGATGGTCCGCGCCGTTTTCTTTTGCGGCACTGCGGCCACGGGTGCGTTTCGGCCTGCGCTATGTCTCGCGCTTGGCTTAACGCTTTTCTAACCGTGATTCCGTCACCCTGACGCGATGAGCCCCCCCCGCCATTTCTCCGACATTCAGCCCTCGCTCTTTGCCGGCGACGAGGCACCGGTTCGCCCTGCGCCCGGCGGGCGGCCGCTCCCGTCCTACATCCGCGATCACCGGAGGCGGCTGCGCGATCGCTTTCTCACCGGGGGGGCCGATGCCGTGCCCGACTACGAGCTGCTGGAGCTGCTGCTGTTTCGTGCCATCCCCCGGCAGGACATGAAGCCGCTCGCCCGCCGCCTGCTCGAGCATTTCGGCGATTTCAACGCCGTTGTCTCGGCCCCGCCCGCCCGGCTGCGCGACGTTGACGGGGTGGGGGAGGCCGTGGTGACCGAGCTGAAGATCGTCGAGGCGGCGGCGCATCGTTTGGCACGCAGCCGGGTGCTGCAGCGGCAGGTGGTCAGCTCTTGGGAGGCGTTGCTGGACTATTGCCAGACCGCCATGGCGCACCGCGACACAGAGCAGTTCCGCGTGCTCTTCCTCGACCGCAAGAACGTGCTCATTGCCGACGAGCCGCAGGCGCGTGGCACGGTGGACCATGTCCCGGTCTACCCGCGCGAGGTGGTCAAACGGGCGCTGGAGCTGAACGCCAGCGCGCTCATTCTAGTGCACAACCATCCGTCGGGCGATCCCACGCCCAGCGATGCCGACATCGAGATGACCGAGCAGATCCGGCTGGCGGCAGAGGCTCTGGGCATCACCTTGCACGACCATCTGGTGATCGGCCGCTCGCGCGAATTGAGCTTCCGGGCCGAGGGGCTGCTCTGAGCCCTAGCGCAGCCAGACCTCGACGCGGCGGTTTACCTGCCGACCCCAGACCGTGTCGTCGCAGGCCATGGGCATGGCCTCGCCGAAGGCGTCGGTTTGCAGGGTAATGCCTGCAAGGTCATTGGCCTCGGCAGCCGCGATCACCGCGTCGCGGACCGAGGCGGCGCGCTCGGCGGCGATTTGCAGGTTGCCCTCGCTCGGCCCCTCTCCGTCCGAGAAGCCGACGAAGACCAGCGTGCGCCCATCGTACTCGCCCAGCTCCAGCGCCCGGGCGAGCTGCTGAACGTTCGAGCGGGACTGCGTGTCGAGCCCTGCCGAGCCCGCTTCGAAGCGGAAGGAGGTGGTCAGGCGACGCATCGGCGCGAGCGCGGCCACGAGCCGTTTCAGTTCGCTCAGGCCCGCGTCGCCCTCGGCAATGGCAATGGCGTTGGCCAGCCGGTCTCCTTGCGCGTCGAGCGGTAGCTCTTCGGGGCTCTGGTCGACGAAGCCGGCGCGTCGGATGACGATCTGCGCGGGGGCGGAGCGGGTGAACTCGAGGAACTCGCGCGCCAGCTTGGGCAGGCGGCGGGCGGGCATGTAGACGAAGACCGGCATGGTGAGCGGGTAGTCCTCGGTCTTGATCGCCTGCCGCGTGCCACGCAGGTGGAAGCCGCAGCTGCCGGTGAGCACGACGGGGCGGCTGTTGCCAACCTCTGCCGCGCTGACAAAGCCGAGCCCCAGGGCATCTTCGGAGACCGCCGCGGCGAGCGCCGAGGCGCTGTCATGGCGGACGGTTTCTGAGGTGCGCAGGGTCAGGGTGGGGGGCTGAAGGAGATGGTCCTCGAGCGCCTGCACCAGCCCCGACCCCTCGCGCGGGAGGTGCAGCACGATTGGCGCATCCGGGCCACCCAGGTCCTGCCAGTTGTCGATCTCGCCAGAGAGCACCGCCGCCAGGTTGGGCAGCGAGACCTTGGTGACCGGATTGGCGGGGGCCACCACCGGTACCAGCGCGTCGAGCGCCAGCACCCGGCTGCGGTTGGGCTGCGTCAGATCGCCAAGCCCCGCCTGCCGCGCAAGCTCCTGCTCGGCGGGACGGACCTCGCGCAGGGCGACGACGATATCGGCCTCGTCGGCGAGCAGGTCGGCAAAGCCCTCGTCGGTGCTGGACGGGGTGATGTCAAAATGGCCGATCTCGCGCTCGCCGTCGGTCAGCGCGTAGCGTGTGCCGCCCCCGGCCAGCGTGCCCGGCTCGGCGCCGTAGCCATTGCGCTGCGCGAAGCTCTCGATCAGCGCAGGCATCAGCAGCGCGCCCAGGGAGGTGGCTCCGGAAATGCGCAGCTCGGCGACGAAATCGGTCAGCGAGGGGCAACCGACGCCCTCGCAGAGCACGCCCGAGCTGTCGACGGTCAACTCGCCGTAGCGGCTGTCGATACGGTAGAACTCGCCGTCGAAGCCAAGCATGGTCCCGCTCAGCTCGATACCGCCGTCGCGCGAGCGCAGAGTCACATCCTGAGCTTCGGCGCGTGTCGGCAAGAGGAGGCCTGAAAGGGCGCCCGGAATGAAAAGTGCGGCGATGATCGCCGCACGGACCTGTCGCATCGGGGCCTCTTGACCGCTCGTTCTAGTTGGCGGCGATCTTCAGGTCTTCGAGCAGGTTTTTCAACACCAGAAAGTCGCCGGTGGCGCTGCAATCTGGCATGGAAAGCGTGAGGTCGCGGGCACGCAGGCTGCCGCCCAGGCGGAACTCCAGCGTCTGCGCCTCGATCCCCCGGCCGCAATTGGCCTTGGTGATCTCTGCCTCGATGGTGAGCGCGACCGCGCCGGCGGTCTTTGCCGCGGCGGCGGGGAAGGTGTAGACCTCGGCCATGCGCGCCTCGGGGCTGGTGGCATCGCCAAGGCGGGTCATGAACCCGCCCTCGCCGCGCGCGGTCCGGGTCAAATCTCCGGCGGCGGCGGCCCAGACGTGGCCCGCCTCGTCTCCGGTCGCGCCGAATTCATTTGCGTGAAGTGCAAGCCCGCTCTCGCCACGCCATTGCAGCACGACCCTGTCGTAGAAGGGCAGGGCCGGGACGTCGGCCATGGCGGTCGCCCCCGCGCCAGTGGCGAAGGAGGCGATGAAGAGCGCCTTCTCCGCCAGCGCGGGCACCTCGACACGGAGTGTGCCGTCGGGCTGAGTGACCTCGGTGAACATCAGTCCGTTGTGGTGGATCGTCACGCGCTCGGAAGCGAAGCAGGGGGCCACGATGTCGAGCGCGACCATCGCCCCGGCTCCGGAGCGCGCGGACATGGTGACCGAACAATCTGCGGCCGTGATCTCGGTCTCCTCGGGAAGGACCGCCGGGCGTGTCCCTGCCTCGGAGAGGGCGGCGGTGCGGATTTTCTGTGGCGCAGGCAGGCTGGCCTCGGCGGCACGATCAGCGGGAAGCTCCGGAAGCCGGACCGAGGAGGTGTCCTCGATCTGGGCGATCTGCATGGCCCCGGCGCGTTGGCCGCGGGCGTCGAGCTGCTGCATCGCGAAGCCGATGATGACGGCCGCGCTGAGGGTCATAATTGCAAGTCTGTAGCTCTTGATCCGTCCCATGATCGTCCCCGACAACTGAACTCGTACCGGAAACAATCTAAGCCGGAAAAGAGGCATGGTTGCGGCAGTGCGGAGGAGTCATCGGGGCGGGCCCGGGGCATTTGCGCCCCGGGCCCGCCCCGGAATGTCGGTCTGCGATGTCAGCGGCGCCTGATCAGGCGAGGCTACCATGGCAATGCTTGAACTTCTTGCCCGAGCCGCAGGGGCAGGGATCGTTGCGGCTCGGATTGCCCCAGGTTGCCGGCTCGTTCTCGTCGAAGCCGTCGACCAGCGGCTCGTGCGATTCCGGCACAGCCGCGTTCTCGCTCGGGCCGACCGCATGCGCCTGTTCGGCGAGCTTCTGCTGCTGCGCCTGTTGTTCGGCCATCTGCTGCAGCATCTTCTGCTGCTCTTCCTGGGTCATCGGGCGCACCCGGCCAAGCTGCTCGGTCACGCGCTCGCGCAGGGATTCCAGCATCGACTCGAAGAGCTGGAAGGCTTCGTTTTTATACTCGTTGAGCGGGTCACGCTGCGCATAGCCACGGAAGCCCACGACCGACCGCAGGTGCTCGAGCGTCAGAAGGTGCTCGCGCCACTTGGTGTCGATGGTCTGCAGCAGCACCTGCTTCTCGATCTGGCGCATGGTCTCGGGACCGAAGGCCTCGGCCTTCTCGGCCATCTGCTTGTCGGTGGCCTCTTCGATGCGCTCGCGGATGGTTTCCGCGTCGACGCCCTCTTCGTCGCCCCAGGCGATGACCGGCAGGTCGATGCCCAGCTTCTCGATGCAGGCGGCGTAGAGACCCTGCATGTCCCACTGGTCGGCATAAGCCTTCGCGGGCACATAGGTTTCCACCAGCTCGTCGATCACCTCGTGGCGCATGTCCTCTGCGATCTCCGAGAGATCCTTGGCTTCCATGATCTCCAGACGCTGCGCGAAGATCACCTTGCGCTGGTCGTTCATCACGTCGTCGAATTTCAGCAGCTGCTTGCGGATGTCGAAGTTGCGGCCTTCGACCTTGGCCTGCGCGCGCTCCAGCGACTTGTTCACCCAAGGGTGGATGATTGCCTCGCCTTCCTTCATGCCGAGCTTGGTCAACACCTTGTCGAGCCGCTCAGAGCCGAAGATGCGCATCAGGTCATCTTCGAGCGACAGGTAGAAGGAGCTGCGGCCCGGGTCACCCTGGCGGCCCGAACGGCCGCGCAACTGGTTGTCGATGCGGCGGCTCTCGTGGCGCTCGGTGGCCAGCACGAAGAGACCGCCGGCCTCCTTCACCTCGGCCTCGGCCTTGGCGTGCTCGGTCTCGATGCGGGCGCGGATTTCTTCAGGGTCGGCCTCGGGATCGGCGGCGATGGCCTCCATCACGAGGAATTCGAAGTTGCCGCCCAGCTTGATGTCGGTGCCGCGGCCAGCCATGTTCGTCGCGATGGTGACCGCGCCCAGCTTGCCGGCGTCAGCGACGATCTGCGCTTCCTGCTCGTGCTGGCGGGCGTTGAGCACGTTGTGCGTCAGCCCGGCCTTGCTCAGCAGCTGCGAGAGCAGTTCGGATTTCTCGATCGAGGTGGTGCCGACGAGAACCGGTTGTCCCTTCGCATGCGCGTTCTTGATCTCTTCGGTGATCGCCGCGTACTTCTCGGCGGTGGTGCGGTAGACCTTGTCGTCGTCGTCGATCCGCGCGATCGGCCGGTTGGTCGGCACTTCGACCACGCCCAGCTTGTAGATCTCGGCAAATTCCTCGGCCTCGGTCAGCGCGGTGCCGGTCATGCCCGACAGCTTGTCGTAAAGGCGGAAGTAGTTCTGGAAGGTCACGCTGGCGAGGGTGACGTTCTCGGGCTGGATCTGGCAGCCTTCCTTCGCCTCGATCGCCTGGTGCAGGCCATCCGACAGACGGCGGCCGGCCATCATCCGGCCGGTGAATTCGTCGATCAGCACGACCTGCCCGTCTCGGACGATGTAGTCCTTGTCACGGGTGTAGAGCTTATGTGCGCGCAGGCCCTGGTTGACGTGGTGCACCACGGTGGTGCTCTCCGGGTCGTAGAGCGTCTGGCCTTCGGGGAGGATGCCGCGGCGGTGGAGCATGTCCTCGAGCGCCTCGTTGCCCTCGTCGGTGAAGGTGACGTTGCGGCTCTTTTCATCGAGCGTGTAGCCGTCCTCGGGCAGTTCGGGGATCAGCCGGTCGATGGCGACATAGAGGTCCGAGCGGTCCTGGCTGGGGCCGGAGATGATCAGCGGGGTGCGGGCCTCGTCGATGAGGATCGAGTCCACCTCGTCAACCACGGCGAAGCCATGGCCGCGCTGCATCATCTGGTCCAGTTCGGACTTCATGTTGTCGCGCAGGTAGTCGAAGCCCAGCTCGTTGTTGGTGGCATAGGTGATGTCGCAGGCATAGGCCTGCTTCTTCTCGTCCTCGGGCTGCTGCGGGTAGACCACGCCGGTGGTCATGCCGAGCGCGGCGAACACCTTGGACATCCACTCGGCGTCACGGCGGGCCAGGTAGTCGTTCACCGTCACCACGTGCACGCTCTTTCCCGAAAGGGCGTTGAGGTACGACGGGAAGGTGGCGACCAGCGTTTTGCCCTCGCCGGTCTTCATCTCGGAGATGTTACCCTGGTGAAGGAAGATCCCGCCCATCAGCTGCACATCAAAGGCGCGCAGGCCGAGCGCGCGCTTGGCCGCCTCGCGGCAGTTGGCAAAGGCCTCGGGCAGCAGCGCGTCGAGGCTTTCGCCCTCGGCAAAGCGCTTGCGGAACTCCTCGGTCTTGGCGATCAGCGCGGCATCGTCCAGCGCCTCGTACTCGGGTTCCAGCGCGTTGATTTGAGAGATCAGAGGTCGGGTGGCCTTGATCTTGCGGTCGTTCGGGGTGCCGAACACCTTCCGCGCGAGTTTTCCCATTCCGAGCATGTGGCCTGCCTGTCCTGTCTGACAAAGTCGTGTTCCGCGTGAGGCATCCGCTTGCCCGCCTCGCACTCAACCCATATGACACAGGGGAACGACCGGCCTTGCAGAGCCTTGTGGCGATGTAAGCGGCAGGTTGGTAAGTGTCAACGCCGCCCGGTGGCGGGCGGCCAACTGGAAGGACGCCTAGATGCCCAAAACCCTCACCACACTGGGGGCGGCCGCGCTCGCCCTGACCCTCGCGCTGCCCCTTCACGCCCAGGATCAGGCTGCGGAGCAGACCGAGGCGCTGAGCGCCGACACCGTCGTGGCGACGGTGAATGGCACGGACATCACCCTCGGCGAGATGCTGGTCGTGCGCGCCAGCCTGCCCGAGCAGTACCAGCAGCTTGGCGATGACGTGCTCTGGGACGGCATCCTCGACCAGCTGGTTCAGCAGGAAGTGCTCGCACAGGACGAGAAGGCGGTCGAGACCAAGCGCGTGGACCTGTCGCTGAAGACCGAGCGCCGCACGCTGCTCGCCGCCGAGACCGTGTCGGCCGTGGCCGACGCCGCGGTGACCGACGAGGCGCTGCAGGCCGCCTATGACGCGCAGTTCGCCGATGCCGACCAGGGCCAGGAATACAACGCCTCGCACATCCTCGTGGAGAGCGAGGACGAAGCCAAGGCGATCATCGAGGAGCTGAACGGCGGCGCCGATTTCGCCACCGTGGCCAAGGAGAAATCCACCGGCCCGTCCGGCCCCAATGGCGGAGAACTCGGCTGGTTCAGCAAGGGCATGATGGTCGAGCCCTTCGAGACCGCGGTCGCGGACATGGAGCCGGGCGCGATCTCCGAAGCGCCGGTGCAGACCCAGTTCGGCTGGCATGTGATCAAGCTCAACGAGACTCGCGCCAAGGAAGCGCCGAAGCTCGACGAGGTGCGGGATCAGCTCGCCCAGCAGGTGCAGCAGCAAGCCGTCGCAGCCTATATGGACGACGCCGAGGCTGGCGCCGAGATCACCCGCAAGTCCTCGGGGGATATCGATCCCTCCATCCTGTCCAACCTGCAGCTGCTGGAGGACTGAGTGGCCAAGACCCTCGCCGTTTCCCCGCTGGCCCCTGCGGCCTTTCCCGACCTGCCGGTGATCGACGGGGTGCGTTTTGCCTCTGTCGCGGCGGGGGTGCGCTACGCGGGGCGCACCGACGTCATGCTGGCCCTGCTCGACGCAGGCAGCACCATGGCGGGGGTCTTCACCCGCTCGGCCACGCGCTCGGCCCCCGTGCTCGACTGCCAGGCCAAGATCGGCGCCACCTCTGACGAGGGCGCGGCGATCATCGTGAACTCGGGCAACTCCAATGCCTTCACCGGCCGCAATGGCATCGAGTCCACCCGCGCGGTGACCTCGGCGGTGGCGGCGGCGACGGGCCTGCCCGAGGCGCGCGTCTTCTCCTCCTCGACCGGGGTGATCGGCGAGCCGCTGCCGCATGAGCGCATCACCGCCAAAGTGGACGAGCTGGTGAATGCGCTTGATGCCACCGGCATCGCCGGCGCGGCCAAGGCGATCATGACCACCGACACCTTCCCCAAGGGCTCGACCGTCACGGTCGACTTGCCGGGCGGGCCGGTGAAGATCGCCGGCATCGCCAAGGGCTCGGGCATGATCGCGCCCGACATGGCGACCATGCTTGTCTACATCTTCACCGACGCGAAGGTGCCGCAGACCCTGCTGCAGAAACTGGTCAGCCAGATCAACGACCGCAGCTTCAACTGCATCACCGTCGACAGCGACACCTCCACTTCCGACACGCTGCTCATGGGCGCCACCGGCGCCTCGGGCATCGAGGTGACCGAAGCGGACACGGCCTTCGCCGAGGCGCTCGAGACCGTCTTCCTCGATCTCGCGCACCAGGTGGTCAAGGACGGCGAGGGGGCGACCAAGTTCGTCACCGTCGAAGTGACCGGCGCCGCCAGTGACGCCGACGCGCGCACCCACGCCATGGCCATCGCCAACTCACCGCTGGTCAAGACCGCCATCGCCGGCGAGGACCCGAACTGGGGCCGCATCGTCATGGCGATCGGCAAGTCCGGCGCGGCGGCGGATCGTGACCTTCTGACGATCCGCTTTGGCGACGTGCTGGTGGCGGAAAAGGGCTGGCGCTCGCCGGACTACCGCGAAGAAGACGGTGCCCGGCTGATGAAGGCGCCCGAGATCACCGTCTCGGTCGATCTTGGTCTGGGGCAGGGCATGGCCACCGTCTGGACCTGTGATCTGACCCACGGCTACATCTCGATCAACGCCGATTACCGGTCGTAACAGCCTTGCCCCTCTTTGTGGGGGCACATATCCCGGAGAGCGCGAGGGGCTCCGCCCCTCGCGTTTCTGCATCTACGGAAAGCCCCTCGCCATGAAAAACATCGTTCTCGTCTCTGCCGTTGCCCTCATCGACGTCGAGGGGCGCGTGCTCTTAGCGCAGCGGCCCGAGGGCAAGTCCATGGCCGGGCTCTGGGAATTTCCGGGGGGCAAGGTCGAGCCGGGCGAGACCCCGGAGGCGGCGCTCATCCGGGAACTGCACGAGGAGCTTGGGATCGAGACCTGGGACAGCTGCCTTGCGCCGCTGACCTTTGCCTCGCATGCCTATGACGATTTCCACCTGCTGATGCCGCTTTTTGCCTGTCGCAAATGGCAGGGCGTGCCCCAGGCGCGCGAGGGGCAGGTGCTGAAATGGGCGCGGGCGCGCGAACTCACCGACTACCCGATGCCGCCTGCCGACGTGCCACTGATACCGATTCTCAGGGATTTGCTCTGATCAAGGATTTCTTGATGCTTTGGGGCGTATGATCAGAAAATCAGCGCAAAAACAGGCAGTTTTGCTCATTATTGAAACAGTTTTGTGCAAGAATTGTGTAGTTTCGGATCGCCCACTGGGGTAATAATGGTTCGCACAGAGTTTTAGTTTAGGACACAACATGTTGCGCACCATCATCATGGGGAGCTGCATCTCGGTCCAGGGCTTTCTTGAGAAGACCCTTCCCGATGGGCGTCTCGTCGTCCGCGTCGGCCAGCAGGTTTTCACCGGGCGCCCGGTCTGATTGTACGCCCCGTAGAAGTCAACGACATGCGAGTCGCCTGAAAAGGCGGCTCGTATTTTTTTGCCCCAAGCTGACGTCGGCAAAGATCGCACGGTCCACGGTGCAGGGAAGATGAACGCTCCAAGGGCAAGCCAAAGGCTCAAGCAAAAAGGCCGGCGAGGTGATCGCCGGCCTTTTCAAATTCAGCTGCCGCAGGAGGGCAGGGCGATCAGAGCGACCGCTCGACTTCCTCGCGCTCGAAGATCTCGATGACATCGCCGGGGCGGATATCATCGTAGTTCTCGAAGGCCATGCCGCATT
The DNA here is from genome assembly GCF_010499845.1 of Salipiger sp. PrR007. Lineage (NCBI taxonomy): Bacteria > Pseudomonadati > Pseudomonadota > Alphaproteobacteria > Rhodobacterales > Roseobacteraceae > Salipiger > Salipiger sp. PrR007. The sequence continues at coordinate 40,911 of NZ_JAAGOZ010000028.1, forward strand.
CCTGGCCGGATTGCACCTCGGCAACCTCGTCCTTGAAGCGCTTGAGGGTCTTCAGCGTGCCTTCGTGGATCACCACGTTGTCGCGCAGCAGGCGAACACCTGCGGAGCGGCGGGCGATGCCCTCGGTGACCAGGCAGCCGGCGACTTTGCCGACGTTGGACACCTTGAAGACTTCCTTGATCGCCGCGTAGCCGATGAAGTTCTCGCGGATTTCGTTCGACAGCAGGCCCGAGGCCGCCGCTCTCACATCGTCCACGAGGTCGTAGATCACCGAGTAGTAGCGGATCTCCACGCCCTTCTGGTTGGCCGCGTTGCGGGCCGGAGCGTTGGCACGGACGTTGAAGCCGATGACCGGGCAGCCCGAGGCTTCGGCGAGGCCGATGTCGGTCTCGGTGATCGCGCCCACACCGGAGTGGATGACGCGCACGCGGACCTCGTCGTTGCCGACCTTCTCGAGCGCCTGGACGATCGCTTCGGTCGAGCCCTGCACGTCCGCTTTCACGATGACGGGCAGTTCCGAGACGTTCTCGTCGTCCTTGGCCTTCTGCATCAGCTGTTCCAAGGTCGTCGCGGCACCGGCTGCGGCGCGCTTGTCCTTGGTCACATGTGCGCGGTACTCGGCGATCTCGCGTGCCTGCGCCTCGGTCTCGGTGACGTTGAGAACGTCGCCGGCCTCGGGCGTGCCGTTGAGACCCAGCACCTCGACAGGCACCGACGGTCCCGCTTCCTGAACGCGCTCACCCTTGTCGTTGATCAGCGCACGGACTTTGCCGTACTGCTCGCCCACGACGAAGATGTCGCCCTGCTTGAGCGTGCCGTTCTGCACGAGCACCGTCGCCACCGGACCACGGCCCACGTCGAGCTGCGCTTCGATGACAGCCCCCTGTGCGGCGCGGTTCGGGTTGGCCTTGAGCTCAAGGATTTCCGCCTGCAGCGCGATGGCTTCGAGCAGCGTGTCGAGACCCTGGCCGGTCTTGGCCGAAACCTCGACGTCCTGCACGTCACCCGACATTTCCTCGACGACGACTTCGTGCTGCAACAGGTCGGTGCGCACCTTGGTCGTGTTCGCGGACGGCTTGTCGACCTTGTTGATCGCCACGATCATCGGCACCTTGGCCGCTTTCGCGTGGCTGATCGCCTCGACCGTCTGCGGCATCACGGCGTCATCCGCGGCAACCACCAGCACGACGATGTCCGTCACCTGCGCGCCACGCGAGCGCATCGAGGTGAAGGCGGCGTGACCCGGGGTGTCGAGGAAGGACAGCACGTCGCCGTTCTTCGTCGTCACCTGGTAGGCGCCGATGTGCTGGGTGATGCCGCCGGCTTCGCCGGAGGTCACACTGGTGTTGCGGATCGCGTCGAGCAGCGAGGTCTTGCCGTGGTCGACGTGGCCCATGATCGTGATGACCGGCGGACGCGGCAGGAGGTCTTCCGGCTTGTCGTCCACGGTTTTGATCACGTCCTCGACGTCAGCATCGGACACGCGGGTCACGCGGTGGCCGAACTCCTCGATGATCAGTTCCGCCGTGTCGGCGTCAATGCTCTGGTTTTGCGTCGCCATGATGCCGCTCTGCATGAGCGACTTCACCACGTCAGCCACGCGCTCGGCCATACGGTTGGCGAGTTCCGCCACCGTGATCGCCTCGGGCAGCTGAACGTCGCGCACGACCTTCTCGCGCGACTGCGCACCGCCCATGGCCTTCTGACGCGCGCGCTCCTGCTTGCGCTTCATCGCGGCCATGGATTTCTGCCGGCCACCTTCGCCGCCCAGAGCCTGGTTCAGCGTCAGTTTGCCGGAGCGGCGGTTGCCATCGTCGCGGGCACGCGCCGAGCGGCCACGCTCTTCGCGCTCGCGTTCGGCCTTGCGCTGCGGCTGAGCCGCCGGCTTGGCCCCGGGCGCACCGCCTGCGCGGGCCGGAGCCCCTGCAGCGCTGTCGTCCTTGGCCGCAGCAGCGGCTTTCTTGGGCGCGGCTTCTGCCTTCTTGGCCGCTTCCGCGGCCTCGGCAGCTTCGCGGGCCTTGCGCTGTTCTTCCTCGGCTTTCGCCTTGGCACGCTCTTCGGCCTCGCGCTGCTCGCGCTCTTTCTGTTCCTTTTCGGCGCGCATGCGCTCACGCTCCTCGGCGCGGGCCTTTTCCACGGCCTCGCGCTGAGCAGTCTCTTCGGCTTCGCGCGCCTTAGCGGCCTGCAGCGCGCGCAGCCGGCGTTCCATCTCCGAGTCGGTGATGCCCGCCGGGCGCTTGCCCGATCCGCCATGCGATCCGCCGCCCGAACCCTTTGCACCGCCTGCGGCGCCCGCTTTCGGGACCACGACGCGTTTGCGCTTGGTTTCTACCACGACGTTCTTTGTGCGGCCGTGGCTGAAGCTCTGCTTCACGTTCCCCGAGTGGGAGCCGCCGCGCAAACCCAAAGTCTTCTTGCCGTCGTTATCGCTCATTAAGATTCTCTTATCCTTTCCGGCGGCCCTTGCCGCCCGCGGCAGCCCCTGCTGCCGTTTTCGCGTCTGCCGATGCGACGCGCAGGCCCTTCAAACGTTGGGCCTCCTCTACAACACGTTTGGTGAGTCCACCAGCGCCAAGCGCTGCATGTATCACCTTTTCGCGTCCGAAGGCCAGCCCCAGCTCGTCCGCAGTGAGCCAGCCGATGTAGTTCCCCCCGTAGGGAGTACTCAATTTCGTCTTCCCGCGGGCCGATCCGTCCTCGGCCTGGATCAGGACGCGGGCTTCCTCTTTCGAAAGCCAGTCCTTCACCTTTTCATAACCCGAGACCGCGCCGCCGCCCTTGCGGGCGAGACTGATCAGCTCGACCACCCGTCGGGCAAGCATGCCCTCGATGAGGTCTGGCAGCCCTTCGGGAACCGTTACCGGCCCCTTGGCCGCGCGGGCAAAGAGACCCTTGCCCGCCGCCTTTTCCAATGCCTTGCGATCGGCCGAGACCCAGATGCCCCGACCGGGCAGCTTGCCCGCGAGGTCAGGAACGACCTGACCCTCGGGCCCGACCACGAAACGGATCAGACCGCCCTTGGGCTCCACGTCGCCAGTGGCGATGCAGCGCCGTTCGGGCCCGTCTGCCCCGTCCTTATCCTGACCTCCGCGGCTCATCTGGGACTCAGGCCTCCGCCTCGTCGGGCTCGCCGTCGAGCTCATCGCTCTCTGCCGCGCCGGACACGAGTTCCTCGGGGTCGACCCAGCCCAGCATCACGCGGGCGGTCATGATCATATTCTGCGCCTCTTCGAGGTCCACGCCGAATTTCTCGAGCAGACCGTCGTCCTTCTGGCGCTGGCCGTCGACCGTGGTCCAGCCACCGGCAAGTTCCCAGTCTGCGCAGGTGGCGAAGTCTTCGAGCGACTTGATGTCGTCCTGCGCCAGTGCCTCTACCATCTGGGGAGTGAGGCCCTCGAATTCAATGAGGCTCTCCTCAACGCCCAGCTCGCGCGCCTTCTCGAGCGCCTTGCGGGCCTGCTCTTCGATGAACTCGCGGGCACGGGTCTGCAGCTCTTCGGCGGTGCCTTCGTCGACGCCGTCAATCACCAGCAGCTCGTCGAGCTCGACGTAGGCCACTTCCTCGAGGTTGGTGAAGCCCTCGGCCACCAGCAGCTGCGCGAAGAACTCGTCGACGTCCAGCGTGTCCATGAAGAGCTTGGTGCGCTCTTCGAACTCGGCCTGGCGGCGCTTCGATTCTTCTTCCTCGGTCATGATATCGATGTCGAGGCCGGTCAGCTGCGAGGCGAGGCGCACGTTCTGGCCGCGGCGGCCGATGGCCAGCGACAGCTGTTCATCGGGCACGACGACTTCGATGCGCTCGGCGTCCTCGTCGAGAACCACCTTCGACACTTCGGCCGGCTGCAGCGCGTTCACGAGGAAGGTCGGCATGTCCTCGTTCCACGGGATGATGTCGATCTTCTCGCCCTGCAGTTCGTTCACAACGGCCTGCACGCGGCTGCCGCGCATACCCACGCAAGCGCCGACCGGGTCGATCGAGCCATCGTAGGACACGACGCCGATCTTGGCGCGCGAGCCCGGGTCACGGGCCACGGCCTTGATCTCGATGATGCCGTCGTAGATTTCCGGCACTTCCATCTTGAACAGCTCGGCCATGAATTCCGGCGCGGTGCGCGACAGGAAGATCTGCGGGCCGCGCGCTTCGCGGCGCACGTCCTTGACGTAGCAGCGGATGCGGTCGCCGGGGCGGTAACTCTCGCGGCCGATCTTCTCGTTGCGGCGCAGGATGGCTTCGCCACGGCCCACGTCGACGATGACGTTGCCGTATTCCTCGCGCTTGACCTGGCCGTTGATGATCGTGCCCTGACGGTCCTTGAATTCCTCGTACTGGCGGTCACGCTCGGCTTCGCGCACCTTCTGCAGGATCACCTGCTTGGCGCTCTGCGCGGCGATACGGCCGAGGTCGACCGGCGGGACTTCCTCGACATAGGTGTCGCCGACCTTGGGCTCGGCCATGTACTGCTTGGCCTGCTGGACGGTCATCTCGGCCTGGTAGTTCTCGAGAAGGTCATCCTCGACCACGGTGCGCACGCGGGTGAAGCTGGCGCGACCGGTCTTGCGGTCGATCTTCACGCGGATGTCCATCTCCGAGCCGTAGCGGCTCTTGGCGGCGCGGGCGAGGCTCTCTTCCATCGCTTCGATCACCAGCGAGGGGTCGATCATCTTCTCGCGAGCGACGGCTTCTGCGGTCTGCAGAAGCTCGAGCTGGTTGGCAGAGGTGATGGCCATGGTCTTAGTCCTCCTGAGCGGCCGCGTCGTCGGCCTCGATGTCGTCGAATTTGGTTTCGTCCACTTCCTGCGCCTTGCGGGCACGAAGCATGTCTCGGATCAGATCGTCGGTGAGCACCAGCTTGGCGTCCGACAGCCAGTCGAATTGCAGGCCAATGGTTTGGTCTTCGCCGCCCTCCTCGATGTTGAGCAGCACTTCGCCGCCCTCGACCCCGGCGACCACGCCGCGCCAGCGCTTGCGGCCGTCGATCATCTCGGCGGTTTCGATCTTCACCTCGTAGCCCTCGAAGGTCTCGAAGTCCTTGAGGCGGGTGAGGGGGCGGTCGATCCCGGGCGAGGAAACCTCGAGCGTATACGCGTCGATGATCGGGTCCTCGACGTCGAGCACGGCGGAGACCGCGGTGGAGATGTCGGCGCATTCATCGACTTCGATGCCGCCCTCGGGGCGTTCGGCCATGATCTGCAGGGTGGCGGTCTTGCCCCCCATGAGACGGATGCGCACAAGTTCGAACCCCATGTCTTCGATGACGGGGCCGACGATCTCGGCGAGGCGCTTGTCGAGCGATGATTTGGCGATGAGGTCGGTCATGTTTCTCCGACTCCTTCGGAAACAAAAATACGGGCGCGCGGCCCGTCGGTGTTTCCCGGTGGAGCTTCGGTGCCAGGACCGACGCGCCGCTGTTGAAGGGGCATATACGTGTCTGCTGCGGATTTCGCAAGGGTGATTCACCCAAGGGCGGCTGTGGCTGCGCGCGCTTTGCCGCCGAGAACGCGCGCCACCGTCTCCACCCCTCACGCAATCCCCTTTCCATGCGCCCTCTGATGGGCTTGATTGATGCATGGGAACGCATGGTCGCCCCGAGAAGTTACCGACTCGTACCCCGCACATGAGAATCCCAGATGCAAATCTTCCGCTGCCCCGCCTGCTCGAGCAGGGTCTACTTCCACAACCTCGCCTGCAGCTGCGGGCAGGAGGTCAGCTTCGATCCCGACGCGCAGGCCATGCTCGCGGGCGCCCGGCATTGCGCCAATCGCGATGACATCGCCTGCAACTGGGTGGCAGAAGAGGGCGATCTCTGCCGGTCCTGCGCAATGACCGAGACGGTGCCCGACCTGCGCGCCGAGCAGAACCTTCCGCTCTGGGCCGACAGCGAGCTGGTCAAGCGCCAGATGCTCGCCGAGCTGGCGCGCTGGGGCTGGTTCACGCCCGCCGACATCGGCCCGCGCCCGGTCTTTCGCATGCTCTCGGAGGAGACGCTTCATGGCGAGGCGGACGTGGTCATGGGACATGCGAACGGGGTCATCACCATTAACGTCACCGAGGCGAGCGAGGCAGTCCTCGCGCGCCGGCAGGAGCAGTTCGAAGAACTCTACCGCACGATGCTCGGGCACATGCGGCACGAGATGGCGCATTTCCTCTTCCTGCGGCTGGCCGAGGATCCGGCCTTTCTCGAAGATTTCCGGGCGCGCTTCGGGGACGAGCGCGCGGATTACGCGGAGGCCCTGGATCAGCATTACAAGGCTCCGAAAGAGCCCGGCTCGGAGTACATCACGACCTATGCCACCGCCCACCCGCACGAGGACTGGGCCGAAACCCTCGCGCATCTGCAGCATCTTGTCTCGATGCTCGACAGCGGTCTGGCCAGCGGTTTGCGGCTGCCGGATTTCCCGGCGGAGGGCTACGATCCCTACCTAGAAACCGACACCGAGGCGCTGATCACCCGCGCCGTAAACCTGTCGATCGCGGTGAACCACGTGAACCGGGCGCTCGACCTGCCCGATCTCTATCCCTTCGTGCTGACCCAGCCGGTGCGCGAGAAGATGGCGCTGGCGCACCGCTGGCTGCGGCGTCTCTAAGGCGTGCTTTTAGCGCGCCAGCAATGCCGCGCTGCGCGCCGCATGGCGGAAGATCTCGGCATCCGCCCCGATTTCACGCCGCGCAAGACGGCTGAGGGCGCCTTCGGCGCGAGCCGGAGTTTCGCGGATGCGTTCGAGCCGGGCCAGCGCCGCCTTGAGTGCGCGGCGTTTGGCGGGAGGCGTGGCGGGGTTTGCGAGGATCTCATGCGCCCGCAGGGTCGCATGGCCAAGATCAAGCAGCGCCAGCCCGCTGTCTAGTGCGCTGCGCTGCGCCCTTGCCGAGCGCCCGGTCAGCCGGAAGAGCCGCAGCATTCGGTGATAGAACCGGGCGCGCCAGGCCGCGCGGTGGCGCAGCGCTTCGCCATCACCGGCCAACGCCGCCACATCGTGCAGCATCATCTTCGCCAGCGTGACCTGCTTGCGGCGCAGGGTCGGCGGATAGACCGTGCGATAGGCCACCAGTGCGGTGAGCGGCGCGGCTACAACGGCAAGAGCCATAAGCACAGAAGTGCCAAAATCGCCGGTGAGCGGCAGCGCCGGGTGCAGCAGGAGCAGCATCACCATGTTGACATCGAAGCTGACCCTCATGCCCCGGTCGTGCCCGCCGAGCAGGCCGCCAAGCAAGATGAACGGCAGCACCATCGCCACAAGCTGCCAATCCGCCCCCGCCTGCGGCCAGATCAGCCAGCGGATCGCCAGTGCCATGCCCGCGCCCATGAGCTGGCCAAGGAACACGTAGGGCAGCAGGGCGATCGGGTTCTCGAAGGTGGTGAAGATAGAGATCATGATCGACATCCCGAGCAGCAGGAAGGCGCCGGCCGCGAAGCCGGTGATCTGCCAGATCAGGCCGAAGAGCAGCAGTGCGCCGGTGGCGCGGATCGCCGCCTCGCGGGCGCCGATCCAATCGCGGTGCAGCACCACGGGCAAAAGGTGCTCGGCCCCCGGGGCCGAGCGGTTTTCGGGCGCGCGCCAGCGGGCGAGGGCCTGGACCAGGGGTTGCAGTGTCTCCGCAGCGTCGGGATCGGCCGCGGCGCGCCCGAGCGCGGCGTGCGCTGCAGCGCTGTCGCCCCCGCGCAGGGCCTCGGCGGCCTCATTCAGGGCCAAGCACGCGGCGTCGGGCAGGGTGTTTGCCTTTTGCCCGCGGTGCCAGAGCAGCACCGACAGCGCGGTCGACAGCAGCGCGCGGCTGGCGCGAGTCTCGCGGCGCGAGCGAAGCGAGCCAGCGGCATGCGGGTCGAGCGCCTCCTCAATGTCTGCCATGTCCGAGATCAGGCGCCGCGCCGCTTCGGGGTCGGAGCCATGCCTCGAAAGCTGGTCGCAGAGGTCGGCCAGTATGCCACGGACGCGCGAGCGCAACGCGTCGCCGTCGGCGGCGGGCGCAAAAAGCCAACCCACCACCAGCGCGGCGAGCACGCCCACCAGCACCGTCGCCATCCGGTCTGCGCCGAGCGCCCAGACGGTCTCGGGGTGGCCGACGTCGAGCAGGGCGACCATCGCGGCGGTATAGCCCGCCAGCACCGTGCCATAGGCGAAAAAGCCGCGCAGGAGGTTGGCGAGCCCGGTGCAGAGCCCGACCCAGAGTGCCAGCCCGATGACCAGCAGGGCCGGGTGGACCTGCATGGCCAGGATCAGCCCGACGCCGGCGACCGTGCCGATCACCGTGCCGGCGAAGCGGAAAAGGCCCTTTTCCAGCAATTGCCCCCGGACTGGCTGCGAGGCCGCCCAGACGGTCATCCCCGCCCATTGAGGGTGCTCCAGACCGAGCAGCCAGGCCGCCACCAGCGCCAGGCAGGCGGCAAAGGCGGTGCGCAGGGCAAAGGTCAGCCGGGCCTTGTTGAAGCCAAGGCTTTCCAGCGCGGCGCTCACGCCTCCGCCTCCTCGGTCAGCATGGCCTCGGCGCGGGCGGCGATGCGGGTGAAGGCGTCCAGCATGGCGCCTGTCTCGTCTTCGGTGATCTCGGCGAGGAGTTCACGTTCGGCCTGCAACAGCATGGCGCGGATGCGCGCGAGCTCGGTCCGCCCCTCCGCGGTCAGATGGATGCGGCGCGCGCGGCGGTCCGAGGAATCGACCCGCCGCTCGACGAGGCCGCGGGTCTCCAACATGTCGAGGAGCCGCACCAACGTCGAGGTGTCGAGGCTGATCCGCGCCGCGAGATCGCGCTGGCTTATGCCGTCTCCGCCTTCGGCGAGGTGGACGAGCGGACGCCAAGTGGCGTCGCTGAGGCCGGCTTCTGCAAGGCGCGTGTCGACCACCCGGTGCCATTGCCGGGCAAGGGTGATGAAGGCAAAGCCGAAGCGGTCGCGGGGGGAGGGAGTCTGTGTCATGAAAAGCATGTATGTCAAAATGATTTGGAATACAAATCAAACACTGATGCCGGGAGAGCGGCAAATGGTTGCAACGCTCGGCGTGTGTGCCGGCGGGGCCTCGCGCTCGCCGCCCCGTGAACGGGGCGCGGATTGCGCCGGGGAGCGGCGCGGTCTAGTCTTCGCGCCAACCAATCAACAGGAGGCGGCATGTCGGGCAAGGCATTCGGGACACTTCGCGGCACGGTTCTCGCGCTTGCACTGATGGTGGCAGGGGCCGGGGCGGTTTCCGCCGACAGCCTGTCGGGCGACTACCTTGCCGCACGGCAGGCCAGCTTCGCCGGGGACTTCAAGGCGGCGGCCCGCTACTACGGCGAGGCGGTCAAGCACGACCCCGAGAACGCAGACCTGCTCGAGCGCGCCGCGCTGGCGAACATCGGCCTCGGCGATTTCGTCCGGGCCGAGGCGCTGGCCGAACGTCTCACGGCACTGGGCCACAGCAGTCAGATCGGCCAGCTTGCCGAGATTGCCGTGCTGGCCCACGAAGAGAACTACGCCGAGCTGCTGAAGCGGATCGAAGAAGGCCGCTCGGCGGGGGCGCTGGTCGACGGGCTGCTGAAGGCCTGGGCCGAGCTGGGCCGCGGCGACGTGAGCGCGGCACTGGCCTCCTTCGATGCCGTGGCCGAAGAGCGTGGACTCGCCGGTTTCGCCGCCTATCACAAGGCCATGGCGCTGGCATCCGTCGGCGACTTCGAGGGGGCCGAGGCGATTTTTGCCGATCCTGCGGGCGGCGGCATGCAGATGACCCGCAGCGCGGTGCTGGCGCGGATCCAGATCTTGTCGCAGATCAACCGCCAGTCCGATGCCGTGTCGCTGATCGACGAGGCCTTCGGGCAGCAGCTCGACCCCGGCATGGAGGATCTGCGTGCCAAGCTCGAGGCGGGCGAGACGCTGCCATTCGACATCGTCACCTCGGCCCGCGACGGCATTGCCGAGGTCTTCTTCACCATTGCCGGTGCGCTGGCCAATGAATCCGCCGAGGATTACACGCTGCTGCACGTGCGCGTGGCCGAGTACCTGCGCCCCGATCACGTCGGCGCGCTGCTGATGGCGGGTGAACTGCTGGAGAAGATGGGCCAGTACGAGCTCGCCGCCGCTACCTATCGCCGCGTGCCACGCGAAGATGCCGCATACCACGTGGCAGAGCTGGGCCGGTCCGACGCGCTGCGCGCCGAGGGCAAGCTCGATGCCGCGGTCGAGGTGCTGGAACAGCTGGCCGACACGCATGGCAACCTGCCGGCGGTGCAATCGGCGCTTGGGGATCTGATGCGGCAGCTCGAGCGCTACGGGGAGGCGATCACCGCCTATGACCGGGCGCTGGCCACCTTCGCCGAGCCCGATCCGGCGCAATGGTTCCTCTATTACGCCCGCGGGATCTGCAAGGAGCGGGACGGGAACTGGGAGGCCGCCGAAAAGGACTTCCGCGCCGCGCTGGAGTTCGTGCCGAACCAGCCGCAGGTGCTGAACTACCTCGGGTATTCCATGGTCGAGCACCACGTGAACCTCGACGAGGCGCTGGAGATGATCGAGCGCGCCGTCGAGGCAGAGCCGCAGAGCGGCTATATCGTCGACAGCCTCGGCTGGGCGCTCTACCGGCTGGGGCGCTACGACGAGGCGGTGGGCCACATGGAGCGCGCTGCCGAGCTGATGGCGGTCGACCCGGTGGTCAACGACCACCTCGGCGACGTCTACTGGGCCGTCGGCCGCAAGACCGAGGCGCGCTTCCAGTGGCAGCGCGCGCTCTCCTTCGTCGGCTGGGAAGACGCCTCGGACGATGTCGAGCCAGAGCGTATCCGCCGGAAGCTGGCAGTTGGGCTCGATACCGTGCTTGCCGAAGAGGGCCGGCCGCCGCTGAAGGTGGCGCATGACGTGGAGTGACGTCTTCGCCCCGGCGAAGGTCAATCTGACCCTGCACATTACCGGCCAGCGCGACGACGGCTATCACCTGCTCGACTCGCTGGTCGCCTTCGCGCCGGTGGGCGACACGCTTCGCGTCGCGCCAGCCGAGGAGCTGACCCTTCGCCTCGAAGGGCCGGAGGCCGAGGGGCTGCCCGCCAATGGCGACAATCTCGCCCTGCGCGCCGCCGCCATGGTGGGGGAGGGTCAGGGCGCCGCGATCGTGCTGGAAAAGGTCCTGCCGGTGGCCTCGGGCATCGGCGGCGGCTCGGCGGACGCTGCGGCGGCGGCCCGCGCCGTGCTGGCCGAGGCCGGGGCGTTGGATGCCGATGGTCTGGCGCGGGCGGAAGCGGCGCTTCTGGCGCTCGGGGCGGACGTGCCCATGTGTCTTGCTTCGCGCCCGGTACGGGTTCGCGGGATCGGCGAAGGTCTGACGCACGTCAGCCTGCCCCCGCTGCCCGCTGTGCTCGTCAACCCGCGGGTGCCGGTCTCGACACCGCAGATTTTCCGTAGCCTCACCGCGCGCGACAATCCCCCGATGCCCGAGCATCTGCCGGAGTTCACCGAACCCGAGCCGCTGATCAACTGGCTGGCGGGCATGCGCAACGACATGGAGCCCGCGGCCATCGCGCTGGAGCCGGTGATCGGCACCCTGCTGGCGGAACTGGCCGCTCTGCCGGGCTGCCGGCTGGCGCGCATGTCGGGATCGGGGGCCACCTGCTTCGGGCTCTTCGCCACGATGGCAGAGGCAGGGGCGGGGGCAGAGGCCCTGCGCGCGGCCCGCCCGGAGTGGTGGATCGCCGAGGGGCTCTTGGGGGATCAGCAGGCGCGGGCGATGCCGCGCCGGGGCTGATCTTGGCCTTACCGCGACGGGCGCGGGCTCAGTAGAGCCGCGCCACCACGAAATCTGCCAACTCGATCATCACGTCGCGGAGTTCGGACTGCGGCAGCTGCGCCATCGCGGCCTTGGCCTTTTCCGACCAGCCGAGCGCATCCTCGCGCGTGGCGTCCAGCGCCCCGTGCTTGTGCAGCAGCTCGAGCGCGTAGTCGAGATCGCCCTCTTCCTGCTTGCCCTTCTCGATGGTGCGCTGCCAGAAGGCGCGCTCCTCGGAGTCGGCGGCGGCCACGGCCTTGATTACGGGCAGGGTCAACTTTCGTTCGCGGAAGTCGTCGCCGACGTTCTTGCCGGTGGCCGCGCTTTCACCCATGTAATCGAGCAGGTCATCGGCGATCTGGAAGGCGATGCCAAGCGCGTCGCCATAATCGAAGAGCGCCTGCACCTGCGCCGGGTCGGCCCCGGAAATGACTCCGCCCACCTCGGTCGCGGCCGAGAAGAGCGCGGCGGTCTTGCCGCGCACGACCTGCAGGTAGATGTCCTCGGTGGTGCCGAGATCCTGCGCAGCGGTGAGTTGCAGCACCTCGCCCTCGGCGATGGTTGCAGAGGCGTTCGACAGGATTTCCAGCACGCGCAAGTTGCCGGTCTCGGTCATCAGCTGGAAGCTGCGGGCAAAGAGATAGTCGCCGACCAGCACCGAGGACTTGTTGTCCCACAGCAGGTTGGCGGTGGGCCGGCCGCGCCGCTGCGCGCTTTCGTCGACCACGTCGTCATGCAGCAGGGTCGCGGTATGGATGAACTCCACCGTCGCGGCGAGATGCACGTGGTAGGGGCCGTCGTAGCCACAGATATTCGCCGCGGCCAGCGTCAGCATCGGACGCAGGCGCTTGCCGCCCGCCTCGACCAGATGCGCGGTCACCTCCGGGATGCGCGGCGCATGTTTCGAGGCCATCCGCTCGCGGATCAGGGTGTTCACCGCACCCATCTCGTCGGACAGCATCGACGCCAGGCGATCGTGCGGTTTCGCTTTTGCCGTATCCAAGCCCATCAGACCCCCGTCACAGGCTCGACAAGGCCGGGGCCCTGTCCTTACATCCCCAGTATGGAAGAACTTCTGCGCACAACCGACATCACCCTGATACCGCTGGCGAAGACCCTCCTTGATGGGCAGGGTATAGACAGCTTTGAGTTGGACGTAAATATGAGCGTCCTCGAGGGCTCCTTGGGTATACTTCCGCGCAGGCTGATGGTCCGCAGCGGCGAGCTCGAGGCGGCACGGCGGGTGCTGCGCGACTTCGGCATTTCGTTCGAGTCCGGCGCGTGAGACGCGACATCTTTGCCGAGGAGGCGCTGCGCTGCGACGACTTCCTCGGCGGGCGTGCAAAGATATGGCAGCCGAAACAAGGTCTTGGATATCGCGCCGGGGTGGATCCCGTACTGCTGGCGGCGAGTGTCGAGGCGCGGCCCGGGCAGGAGGTGCTGGAGCTCGGCTGCGGCGCAGCCCCGGCGCTGGTCTGTCTTGGCGTGCGTGTTGGCGGGCTGCGGGTGGCCGGCGTGGAGCTTCAGCCCGGCTATGCCGCGCTCGCGCGGCGTAACATTGCCGAGAACGGTCTCGAGGGGGAGATCCTCGAAGCGGACCTCGCGCGGCCGCCCGCCGCGCTGAAGGCGCGCTGCTTCGATCACGTTTTCGCCAACCCGCCGTATTTCGAGCCGGGCAAGCGCAGCGTCTCGCCGGATGCGGGGATCGAGCTGGCGCAGGCCGGCGCGCTTCCGCTGGGGGATTGGGTGGCGCTGGCCGCGAAGCGTCTCAAGCCACGCGGTACCGCGACCTTCGTGCAACGGGTGGAGCGGTTGCCGGAACTGCTGGCCGCGCTGAATGCGCATCTGGGCTCTGTCGAGGTGCTGCCGCTTGCCCCGCGCGAGGGCCGCGCGCCCCGGCTGATTCTCGCGCGCGGACGCAAAGGAGGGCGGGCAGCTTTCCGCCTTTGCCCGCCGCTCGTGCTTCACGCTGGCGCGTGCCACCTTGAAGACGGCGAAGATTATACAAATGTCGTTAAAGCAGCCTTGCGTGACGGAAAATCGATCATCTTTGGTGGGTGAGCGAAAGTCCGAGCATCGCCTTGAGCCTGCGCTAAGCAATGCTGCGGGTGCGGCGTGACAGAATGTAAAAGTTATGCTGCACTGTATGTGCCCAAAGCAAGAAGGAGGATATAATGAGCTTAACTTCTCACCTGCAGGAACTGAAGAAGAAGCACCAGAACCTCGCCACCACGGTGGAAGAAATGCAGCGTAGTCCGGGCGTGGACGACCTGCATGTTGCAGCCCTGAAGAAGCAGAAACTCCGGATCAAGGAAGAGATTAGCCGGCTCTCGGCAGAGGCCACCTAACTAGGCACGGGCAGGCAGCACCCGCGAGGGACAGCCACCTACCTGCCTCGAGAGTGGACGTGAGACACCGATCCAAGTGGCCGCCGCGCCTCAGGATCGCAGAGGTTCCGGGCCCGAATCTCCGGGCCCGGGCAGCAGGGCAAGGCGCCAACCGGCGCGCGACGATGCGGCATTTCAGAGCACGCCTTTCAACACGCATCCCTTTTCACCCTTGCAAGGATGGCCGCGGCCCGATTGGTCCGCGCATTCGGAAGGTCGTGCGTGCCGCGCCCTGTCAAAGAAAGCGCCCCCGGAGACCCAAACTCCGGGGGCGCTGCCTTGAGAGGAGGGATTCCAATCTGCGATAAATTGGTCCCGGAAGACATCAGTCGATGGGCTCGAGGGTCTTCTCGAGCTGCTCGCGCAGATGCGCGTGCTGACTCGGCAGCTTCAGCGCCTCGCCGAGGTGCGCGCGATCCTCGTCACGGTCGAAGCCGGGTTCGTTGGTCGCCACTTCGAAGAGAACGCCGCCGGGGCTTCGGAAGTAGATCGCATAGAAGTAATCCCGGTCGATCTGCGGCGTGATCTGGTAGCCCTGCTCGGTGAGCGCCTTGCGCACTTCGAGCTGTGCCGCGCGATCCTCCACCGCGAAGGCGATGTGATGGACGCTGCCGGCGCTCTGGGTTCCTTGGGGGGCGTCGACGGTTTCAATGTCGATGGTGCCCGCACCATTATGCTCCGGCAACACCAGGCGCATCACGTTGGCCTGGCGGCACTCTTCCTTGTAGCCCATGGCGCCCATCAGCTCGGCGGTCGGCCCCGCGTCGCGCAGGCGCATCTGCACCGAGTGGAAGCCGCGGATCGCAATGTCCTCACCGACACTGCCAACGGTCCAGGGAAGACGGCTGTCTTCGGCCTCGACCAGTGCCAGCCCTTCGCCGTCCGGTCCCTCGAAGGCGAGGCGGTGCTCGCCGTAGCGGTTGAGCCGGTCGATCCCGGTGACGCCGGCCTCGGTCAGTCGCGCCTCCCAGGCGTCGAGCGACCCCTCGGGGACGGCGAAGGCGGTGGTCGCGACCTCGCCGGTGCCCCGGCGGCCGCGGGTGGCATGGGGGAAGGGGAAGTAGGTCATGACGCTGCCGGGAGTGCCCAGTTCGTCACCGTAGTAAAGGTGATAGACGTCGGGGGCGTCGAAGTTGACGGTCTTTTTGACCCGCCGCAGGCCAAGCGTGTGGGTGAAGAAGGTGTTGTTCCGAGACGCACTGCTGGCCAGCGCGGTCACGTGATGCAGGCCCTTGATCTGTGTAAGCATGGTCTCTCTCCTGATGAAGAATTGATCCCCATATAGGCGCTAGCGGGTTTTCTGAAAACGAATATGGCCGCGCGAAAGGGCTGCATCAGTGCACAGCCGACGGAAAGGTGCCGACCTGTTATACCAAAAGGCCCCGGAGCGGGCGCCCGGGGCCTGTCATTGATCATGTCTGCGCGGGCGTCAGACGAAGAACTGACCGCCGTTGGCCGAGATTGTCGAGCCGTTCACGAAGCCAGCCTTCTCGTCGGCGAGGAAGACCACGCAGCGGGCGATCTCCTCGGGCTCGCCAAGGCGGCCGGCGGGGATCTGCGCGATGATCTGCTCGCGCACCTTCTCGGGCACGGCCATGACCATCTCGGTGGCGATGTACCCGGGGCAGATGGCATTGGCGGTGATGCCATAGCGTGCGCCTTCCTGCGCCAGAGACTTGATGATGCCTAGATCACCCGCCTTGGTTGCGGCGTAGTTCACTTGCGCGAACTGGCCCTTCTGGCCATTGATCGACGAGATGACGATGACCCGCCCGAACTTGCGCTCGCGCATGCCCGGCCAGAGCGGGTGCACGGTGTTGAACACGCCGGTGAGGTTGGTGTCGATGACCTCTTTCCATTGCTCGGGGGTCATCTTGTGGAAGGGCGCGTCGCGGGTGATGCCGGCATTGGCCACCACCACGTCGATCGGGCCGAGATCCGCCTCGACCTGCGCGATGCCAGCCTTGGATGCCTCGTAATCCGCGACGTTCCACTTGTAGGTCTTGATGCCCGTTTCCGCGGTGAAGGCCTGGGCCTTCTCGTCGTTGCCGGCGTATGTCGCTGCGACTTCGTAACCTTCGGCCTTGAGTGCCTTCGAGATCGCCTCCCCGATCCCGCGGCTGCCGCCGGTGACCAATGCAACTTTCGTCATTCTTCCCTCCAATTCGGAACCTTCGTAGTCCGGTAATGTTCTTACTCTGTTTAAAACTTTACAGCAATATTATTGCGCAGAGATTTTCCACGTGCGGCAATCCGCGCTAAGAAAAAGGGGCGCCGGGGCGCCCCTCTTCACGTCGTCAGTCTCGTTCGACACACAGGGCGACGCCCATACCGCCCCCGATGCAGAGCGTCGCGAGGCCCTTCTTGGCGTCGCGCCGCTTCATCTCGAAGAGCAGCGTGTTCAGAATGCGGGCGCCCGAGGCACCGATCGGGTGGCCGATGGCGATGGCGCCGCCGTTCACGTTCACGATCGCCGGATCCCAGCCCATGTCCTTGTTCACCGCGCAGGCCTGCGCGGCGAAGGCCTCGTTGGCCTCGACGAGATCGAGGTCCTCGGGCTTCCAGCCGGCTTTCTCCAGCGCCTTTCGCGAGGCGTGGATCGGTCCGACGCCCATGATCGACGGGTCGAGACCCGCGGTGGCGTAAGAGACGATGCGGGCGAGCGGCTCGATGCCGCGCTTTTCGGCATTGTCGGCGCTCATCAGCAGCACACCTGCGGCGCCGTCGTTGATGCCCGAGGCGTTGGCCGCGGTGACCGAGCCGTCCTTGGCGAAGGCCGGGCGCAGCTTCTGCATCGCCTCTATGGTGGCGCCGTGGCGGATGTACTCGTCCTTGTCGACGATGATCTCGCCCTTGCGGGTCTTGACGGTGAAGGGGATCACCTCGTCGTCGAACTTGCCGGCCTTCTGTGCCGCCTCGGCTTTGTTCTGCGAGGCCAGCGCGAATTCGTCCTGCTGCTCGCGGCTGATCTGCCACTGCTGCGCGACGTTTTCGGCGGTCTGGCCCATGTGGTACCCGTTGAAGGCATCCCAGAGGCCGTCGCGGATCATCGTGTCGATGTAGCTCACATCGCCCATCTTGTGGCCGGCGCGCAGATGCGCGGCATGGGGCGCAAGGGTCATGTTCTCCTGACCGCCGGCGCAGACGATGTCGGCGTCGCCAAGCAGGATGTGCTGTGCGCCCAGCATCACGGTGCGCAGGCCCGAGCCGCAGACTTGGTTGATCGACCAGGCCGAGCTTTCCTTGGGCAGACCGGCATTGATATGCGCCTGGCGCGCCGGGTTCTGACCCTGGGCCGCGGTGAGCACCTGGCCGAGGATGGTCTCGGACACCTCGCCCTTGTCGATGCCGGCGCGGGCGACCAGCGCGTCGAGCATGGCCGCGCCGAGGTCATGGGCGGGGGTATTGGCGAAGGCGCCGCTGAAGCTGCCCACGGCGGTACGTGCCGCGGACGCGATTACGACATTGGTCATGAAATTCTCCCTCCAAGCAAACATGCGATCGGACCGCGTCCCCTCGCCCTCTTGGCGGGGGCAGTGGCTCCGCATCTGGCCTTGGTTCTTTTGATAACGCGGGGATCCGCAACTGCACAGAGGCGGCGGCGTCGATTCTCACCTGTTTGCGCAATTCGTCGCAGGCTGTGAAGTCAGGCGGGAGAAAATCGTCCGCAGGGGGAGTTGCGCCGATTTTGCAAGAATTTAGGGAGAGGAGACGTTTGGCGCCTAGCCCAGCGTCCCTTTGAGCACGATCGGCGCGGCTTGGTCGTACCGATCCAGGCAGGTGTCCTCGGCGGTCGTGGCGAGCTCTGACTTGGTCCGCGTCTCAATCGATTCGGCCGCGGTGACGCGCAGCAGCACCGCTTCGTCCGGGGCCCGGTCGATGCCGCGGATCACCTGTCTGCCGATCTCGAGGATGTCGAAGCTGAAGCGCGTATACGGCCGAAGCGCGGTCATCGCCCGCCGAAATCGTGCATCGCAAGGTGGCGCGCACGGCGCTTCCCCCGCCCGCCTGCAGGCCGGCTGGAAGACCGGCAACACCTGCTGGTGATGGACCGCGACGCGCACGCTTCGTGGTGTCGGTGTCGCGCGGGCCGAGCGCCCCGTCAGGTTGCAGGCACGAGGTTTGGCATTGGATCAAGCGCCGCAGGGCCAGGGAAGACAGGGTGCGCCTGCAAACAGCAGTTGACTCCCACCGCGATCCCCATATAAGCGCCCGCTCATTGGTGTTGGTGGCCCCCGCAAGGGGATGCCTGTCGGCCTCCGGGCAGAAGGACAACGCCCTTCACAACTTATGAAGGAGATCAGCCGTGACCAAACGCACGTCTGCCAAGTACAAAATTGACCGCCGCATGGGCGAGAACATCTGGGGCCGTGCCAAGTCCCCGGTGAACAAGCGCGAATACGGCCCCGGCCAGCACGGCCAGCGCCGCAAGGGCAAGATGTCGGACTTCGGTCTGCAGCTCCGCGCCAAGCAGAAACTCAAGGGCTACTACGGTGACCTGACCGAGAAGCAGTTCCGTCGCATCTTCGGCGACGCGGAACGCCTCAAGGGTGACACCGGTGAGCTGCTCATCGGCCTGCTCGAGCGCCGCCTGGACGCCGTCGTCTACCGCGCCAAGTTCGTGCCGACCGTCTTCGCGGCCCGTCAGTTCGTGAACCACGGCCACGTGATGGTGAACGGCAAGCGCGTGAACATCCCCTCCTACCGCGTGAAGGAAGGCGACGTGATCGAGGTCCGCGAGAAGTCGAAGCAGATGGTTGTTCTGCTCGAGGCCGTCCAGCTCGCAGAGCGTGACGTTCCCGACTACATCGAGGCCGACCACTCCAAGATGACCGCGACCTTCGTGCGCACCCCCGGCCTCGCCGACGTGCCCTACGCGGTTCAGATGGAACCGAACCTCGTCATCGAATACTACGCGCAGAACTGATCCTTCTGTTCGTACGATCCTTGGAAGGCCGCGCAGCGATGCGCGGCCTTTCTGCGTTTCTGCCCGGGTTTTGAGCAATTTCCCCCGCGTCGGGCGATGCAATTATTTTACCGATTGATAAAAAATTTGACCTGTGAGAGCGTTTCTCCATTGCGCAAGGCAGCGGGGAGGCGACCGATGGACGCAAGACAACTGGCAGGAGGGATCCGCGCGGGACGGCTTGAGCCGCAGGCGCTGGAAGAGGGGTTCTCGGACCTGCACCCACCTTACGATGATCACGAGGCCCTGGTGGCGGCGGATCGCTGCTATTTCTGCCACGACGCGCCCTGCGCGACGGCATGCCCGACCTCGATCGACATTCCGCTCTTCATCCGGCAGATCGCCACCGGCACGCCCGAGGCGGCGGCCAAGACGATCCTGTCGCAGAACATCCTCGGCGGCATGTGCGCCCGGGTCTGCCCCACCGAGACGCTCTGCGAGGAGGTCTGCGTGCGCGAGGTGGCCGAGGGCAAGCCGGTCGAGATCGGTCGGCTGCAGCGCTACGCCACAGACCGCATCATGGCGCGCAACACCCACCCATTCGAGCGCGCCGCGCCGACGGGAAAGCGCGTTGCGGTGGTTGGGGCGGGGCCTGCGGGCCTGTCCTGCGCGCACCGTCTGGCGATGAAGGGTCATGACGTCGTGATCCTCGATGCGCGCGCCAAGCCCGGCGGGCTCAACGAGTTCGGCATCGCCGCCTACAAGAGCACAGACGATTTCGCCGCGCGCGAGGTGGACTGGCTGCTGGGAATCGGTGGCATCGCCATCGAGACGGGCCGGATGCTCGGGCGTGACATTACGTTGGCAGAGCTGAGCTCGGATTATGACGCGGTGTTCCTCGGACTGGGCCTTGGCGGGGTCAATGCGCTGGGGATCGGCGGCGACGATCGCGAGGGCGTCACGAACGCGGTCGATTTCATTGCCGATCTGCGGCAGGCGGGTGATCTCGCCGCGCTGCCGGTGGGCCGCGACGTGGTGGTGATTGGCGGTGGCATGACCGCAGTCGATGCCGCCGTGCAGTCGAAGTTGCTGGGCGCGCTCAACGTGACCATCGTCTACCGCCGCTCGCAGGAGCGCATGGCGGCGAGCGCATTCGAGCAGGAACTGGCGCAGGCCAAGGGCGTGCGGATCATCTGCAATGCCACGCCGAAGGCGGTACACGGCAACGGCGCGGTGCGCGAGATCGAGTTCGAGTTCACCGACGATGATCTGACGCCCACGGGCGAGAGCTTCCGCCTGCCCGCCGATCAGGTCTTCCGGGCCATCGGCCAGAGCCTGGTTGCCGAGGGCTTGCCAGAGCTCGATGGCCGCAAGATCGCGGTCGAGGGACCGGGGCGCACCTCCGTGCCCGGGGTCTGGGCCGGGGGCGACTGCGCCGCCGGGGGGGATGACCTGACCGTCACCGCCGTCGCCGAGGGCCGCGACGCGGCCGAAGACATCCACGCCACGTTGATGCGCTGAGGAGGGACCGACATGGCAAATCTGACGAGTGACTTCGTGGGCATCAAATCGCCCAACCCGTTCTGGCTGGCCTCCGCGCCGCCGACCGACAAGGAGTACAACGTCCGCCGCGCCTACGAGGCGGGCTGGGGCGGGGTGGTCTGGAAGACCCTCGGCGAGGAAGGCCCGCCGGTGGTCAACGTCAACGGCCCGCGCTACGGCGCGATCTGGGGGGCGGACCGGCGGCTTCTGGGGCTCAACAACATCGAGCTGATCACCGACCGCCCGCTCGAGGTGAACCTGCGCGAGATCAAGGCGGTCAAGCGCGACTATCCCGACCGCGCGCTCGTGGTCTCGCTCATGGTTCCTTGCGAAGAGGCGGCGTGGAAGGCGATCCTGCCGCTGGTCGAGGAGACCGGCGCGGATGGCGTCGAGTTGAACTTCGGCTGCCCGCACGGCATGAGCGAGCGCGGCATGGGCTCGGCGGTGGGGCAGGTGCCCGAGTACATCGAGATGGTGACCCGCTGGGTGAAGCAGAACTCGCGCATGCCCTGCATCGTCAAATTGACGCCCAACATCACCGACGTCCGCAAGCCCGCCGAGGCGGCCAAGCGCGGGGGCGCGGATGCGGTCAGCCTGATCAACACGATCAACTCGATCACCTCGGTCGATCTCGACCTCTTCGCTCCCGAGCCGACCATCGACGGCAAGGGCGCGCACGGCGGTTATTGCGGCCCGGCGGTGAAGCCCATCGCGCTCAACATGGTGGCCGAGATCGCCCGCTCGCCGGAAACGCGCGGGATGCCGATCTCGGGCATTGGCGGGGTGACGACGTGGCGCGACGCGGCGGAGTTCATGGCGCTGGGGGCGGGCAACGTGCAGGTCTGCACGGCGGCGATGACCTATGGCTTCAAGGTCGTGCAGGAGATGATCTCGGGGCTGTCGCAGTATCTCGACGAAAAGGGCGTCGAGCTGTCCGATCTGGTAGGCCGCGCGGTGCCGAACGTGTCGGACTGGCAGAACCTGAACCTCAACGCCATCTCCAAGGCGAAGATCGACCAGGACCTCTGCATCTCCTGCGGGCGCTGCTATGCGGCCTGCGAGGACACCTCGCATCAGGCCATCGCCATGTCCGAAGATCGGGTGTTCACGGTCAAGGACGATGAATGCGTGGCTTGCAACCTCTGCGTCAACGTCTGCCCGGTCGAGGGCTGCATCAGCATGGAGCGGATGGACGTGGGCGCGACGGACCCGCGCACCGGCAAGGTGGTGCCCGCCGAGTTCGACGATTGGACCACCCATCCCAACAACCCGATGGCCCGCGCGGCGGAGTGATCAAAGGGGCGGGGCCTATTGGCCCTGCCTTACCCCTCAGGCGTCAGGATCGCCCGGAAGATCGTTTCCACATGGGCATTGGCGGCCGTCCAGCCCGCCACCTCGTCGGGCACCAGCACCCGCACCTGCGTGTCGAAGTCGGCGAAATGCTGGGTCAGCGCCCAGATCGACATGATGAGCTGCTGCGGATCCTGCGGCGCCAGCTTGCCCGCCGCCATCCATCCCGCGATCAGCGCGCATTTCTCGTCGAAGAGCGGCTTCAGATCGCTTTCGAGGTGCGGCAGCATGCGCGGCGCGCCCTGGATGATCTCGATCGCGAAGAGCCGGCTCTCGCGCGGGAACTGGCGGCTCATCTCCATCTTGCGGCGCACGTAGCCGAGGATCTCCTCGAGCGGGTCGCCTTGCGCATCAAGCTCGCGCAGCGGGTCGAGCCATTCGGTCATCAGCGCGTTCAGCAGGGCGACGTGGATCGCCTCCTTGCCGTCGAAATAATAGATGAGGTTGGGCTTGGACATGCCTGCCGCCTCGGCGATCTGGTCGAGCGTCGCGCCGCGGAAGCCGTGCTGCGAGAAGATATCAAGTGCTGCGTCCATGATCTTGCGGCGGTTGCGGATCTGGATTCGGCTAGGCTTCTTTTCGGGGCGGATTTCGGAGGGAGCGGGCATGGCATTCCTTGGCTGCTGCTTTTCCGGGCGGCGCTGCCCGCTCTATGCGCATCCGTTCCGGGAGCCAAGGCAGGGATTTCTTGACAGGTTCGGGGCGCATTGCAATCGTGGCTTTACCAAATGGTAAAAAACACGCGCGGCCCGCGCAAGCGCGACCGCGCAATGCAAGATGCAAAGCAAGGCAGCGAGGACAAAAAGATGGCGGCACCGGGCGAGAACCTCCGGATCGATGGCGACCGACTCTGGGACAGCCTGATGGAGATGGCCAAGATCGGCCCCGGCATCGCGGGGGGCAACAACCGCCAGACGCTCACCGACGAGGATGCCGAGGGGCGCGCGCTGTTCCAGAACTGGTGCGAGGCCGCGGGCATGACCATGGGTGTTGACGCCATGGGTAGCATGTTCGCCACCCGCCCCGGTGAGGACCCGGACGCGCTGCCCGTCTACGTCGGCTCGCACCTCGATACCCAGCCAACCGGCGGCAAGTACGACGGGGTGCTTGGGGTGCTCGGCGCGCTCGAGGCGGTGCGCACGATGAACGATCTCGGCATCAAGACCAAGCACCCGATCGTGGTCACCAACTGGGCCAACGAGGAAGGCGCGCGCTTTGCCCCCGCCATGCTGGCTTCGGGGGTCTTCGCCGGGGTGCTTGACCTCGATTACGCCTACGGACGTAAGGATCTCGAGGGCAAGACCTACGGCGACGAGCTTAAGCGCATCGGCTGGCTGGGCGAGGAAGAGGTCGGCGCGCGCAAGATGCACGCCTATTACGAACTGCACATCGAGCAAGGGCCGATTCTCGAGGCCGAGGGCAAGGACATCGGCGTGGTCACCCATTGCCAAGGGCTCTGGTGGCTCGAGTTTACTTTGACCGGCAAGGCCGCGCACACCGGCTCGACTCCGATGGACATGCGGGTGAACGCGGGTCTGGCCATGGGCCGTATCTTCGAGATGGTGCAGGAGGTGGCAATGGCCGCGCAGCCCGGCGCCGTCGGCGGGGTGGGGCAGGTGACCTTCTCGCCCAATTCGCGGAACGTGCTGCCCGGCAGCGTGGTCTTCACCGTCGACATTCGCTCGCCCGACCAGGCCAAGCTCGACGGCATGCGCGCCGAGATCGAGCAACGCGCCGCGGAAATCTGCACGGAGCTGGGCGTCGGCTGCGCGGTCGACCCGGTCGGCCACTTCGACCCGGTGACCTTCGCCCCCGAGCTGGTCGAGAACGTCCGCAATGCCGCCGAGCGGCTGGGCTACTCGCATATGAACCTCATCTCGGGCGCGGGCCACGATGCCTGCTGGGCCGCCAAGGTGGCGCCCGCGACCATGGTCATGTGCCCCTGCGTCGACGGCATCTCGCACAACGAGGCCGAGGAGATCTCGAAGGACTGGGCGGCGGCGGGCACAGACGTGCTGTTTCACGCGGTGCTCGAGACCGCGGAGATCGTCGCCTGAGGCCGGTGAAAGATAGGGGGCTCAGCCCCGTCCGCGGCCCGCGGGCCGCGGGCCTCCCGGGATATTCTTGCCTAGAAGACATCCCGGACACGGACTTCCAAGGGAGGGAAACATGTCCACAGTGATCAAGGGCGGCACCATCGTCACCGCCGACCTGAGCTATGACGCAGACGTGCTGGTCGAAGGCGGCCGCATTGTCGAGATCGGCCAGAACCTCAAGGGCGACGAGGTGCTGGACGCCTCGGGCTGCTACGTGATGCCCGGCGGGATCGACCCGCACACCCACCTCGAGATGCCCTTCATGGGGACCTATTCGGCCGACGACTTCGACAGCGGCACCCGCGCGGCGCTGGCCGGTGGCACCACCATGGTGGTCGACTTCGCGCTGCCCTCGCCGGGGCAGGGGCTGCTCGACGCGCTGCAGATGTGGGACAACAAATCGACCCGCGCGCATTGCGACTATTCGTTCCACATGGCGGTCACATGGTGGAGCGAGCAAGTCTTCAACGAGATGAAGGAGGTGGTAGATCGCGGCATCACCACCTTCAAGCACTTCATGGCCTATAAGGGCGCGCTGATGGTGAACGACGACGAGCTCTTCGCCTCGTTCCAGCGCTGCGCCGAGCTGGGGGCGATCCCGCTGGTGCATGCCGAGAACGGCGACGTGGTGGCCGAGCTCTCCGCCAAGCTGCTCGCCGCCGGCAACAACGGCCCCGAGGCGCACGCCTACTCGCGCCCGCCGCAGGTCGAGGGCGAGGCCACCAACCGCGCCATCATGATCGCCGACATGGCCGGTGTGCCGCTCTACGTGGTGCATGTCAGCTGCGAGGAAAGCCACGAGGCGATCCGCCGCGCGCGGCAGGCGGGCAAGCGGGTCTGGGGCGAGCCGCTGATCCAGCACCTGACGCTCGACGAGAGCGAATATGCGAGCCCCGATTGGGACCATGCCGCGCGCCGCGTGATGTCGCCGCCGTTCCGCAACAAGGCGCATCAAGACAGCCTCTGGGCCGGGCTGGCCGCGGGCTCGCTCTCCTGCGTGGCGACGGACCATTGCGCCTTCACAACCGACCAGAAGCGCTACGGGGTCGGTGATTTCACCAAGATTCCGAATGGCACCGGCGGGCTCGAGGACCGGCTGCCGATGCTCTGGACTCAGGGCGTGGGCACTGGCCGGCTGACGCCGCAGGAGTTCGTGGCGGTGACCTCGACCAACATCGCCAAGATCCTCAACATCTATCCGCGCAAGGGGGCGATCCTCGTGGGGGCCGATGCCGACATCGTCGTGCTCGACCCCAACCGCGAGAAGGTGATCTCGGCCAAGACCCAGCAATCGGCGATCGACTACAACGTCTTCGAGGGGATGACGGTCAAGGGTCTGCCGCGATTCGTGCTGAGCCGCGGCAAGGTCTCGGTCACCGAAGGCGCGATGAGCTCCGAAGAGGGCCACGGCCAGTTCGTCGCCCGCCCGCCCGCCGGGCCGGTGAACAAGGCGCTGAGCTCGTGGAAGGAGCTGACCGCCCCGCGCAAGGTGGAGCGTACGGGCATCCCGGCATCCGGGGTGTGATGCCGAAAACATGGACTGACGAAGACTGAAGACGACCGGGGCAGGGGGCCAGAAGACGCCCCCGCCCCAAACAGGGAATGAAGATGATGACAGAACAAGCGGTCGCTTCAGCGGCCAGGGTCCTGCATGCTCCGACGGTGATCTCGGCCGAGGGGCTGAACCTCGTCTACGAGACGAACGACGGCCCGGTTCAGGCGCTGAAAGACGTGGACTTGAAAATCGGCAAGGGCGACTTCGTCTCCTTCATCGGTCCCTCGGGTTGTGGCAAGACCACCTTCCTGCGGGTGATGGCGGACCTCGAGACGCCGACCTCGGGCACGGTGCTGGTCAATGGCGTGACCCCCGAGGCCGCCCGCAAGGCGCGCGCCTATGGTTATGTCTTTCAGGCGGCGGGGCTCTACCCGTGGCGCACCATCGGTGGCAACATCCGCCTACCACTGGAGATCATGGGCTATTCGAAAGCCGAGCAGGCCGAGCGGGTGCAGCGCGTGCTCGACCTGGTGGAGCTGGCGGGCTTCGAGAAGAAGTACCCCTGGCAGCTTTCGGGCGGCATGCAGCAGCGGGCCTCCATCGCCCGGGCGCTGGCTTTCGATGCCGACATTCTGCTGATGGATGAGCCCTTCGGGGCGCTCGACGAGATCGTTCGCGATCACCTCAACGAGCAGCTTTTGGCGCTCTGGGCGCGCACCGAAAAGACCATCTGCTTCGTCACCCACTCGATCCCCGAAGCGGTGTACCTGTCGACCAGGATCGTCGTCATGTCGCCGCGCCCGGGGCGGATCACCGATATCATCGAGAGCCCGCTGCCGAAGGATCGCCCGCTCGAGATCCGCGACACGCCGGAATTCCTCGAGATCGCCCACCGCGTACGCGAGGGGCTGCGGGCGGGGCATGCCTATGACTGATCTGTCTGTCAGGCGCGCCGTGGACACCGACATTGGCACCTGCGCGGCGGTGTTGAACGGCTGGATCGACGCCACCCCGTGGTTCCCGCGCGTGCATTCGGCCGAAGAGGTCGAGGGCTTCCTGCGGGACGCCTTCCCAGCGCGCGAGGTCTGGGTGATCGGCAATCCGGTCGAGGGCTATCTCTCGGTCGATCCCGAAGCGGGCAAAATCGGCGCTCTCTACTGTGCGCGCAGCGGCGCGGGGCTTGGCAAGGCGCTGATGGACAAGGCGAAGGAGGGGCGCGATCGGCTCTTCCTGCACACCCACGTTGCCAACGAGGCGGCGCAGCGCTTTTACCGGCGCGAGGGCTTCGTCGGCGCGGGGGCGGTCGATCCGGAGCCGCCGCACGAGCTGCCCGAGCTGCGGATGGAGTGGGTGCGATGAGAAACGTGATCCCGGTCCTCACCGTCGTTCTGGCAATCCTGGTGATCTGGTACGGCGCCGCCGTTATGCTCAACAAGCAATGGGTTCTCGACCAGGCGGCGCGACAGGACCGTGTGCTGACCACGCCCGAGCTGATCGCCGAGACCTGGGCACAAGAGAAACCCAAGCTGCCCGCGCCGCACCAAGTGGCGGCCGAGCTCTGGGACACGGTGGCGATGAAGAAGCCCACCTCGAAGCGCAGCCTCGTCTACCACGCCTGGGTGACCATGAGCGCCACGGTGCTGGGCTTCGGGCTCGGCACGCTGCTTGGTTTCGCGCTGGCGGTGGGCATCGTCTACAACCGGGTGATGGACAAATCGGTCATGCCTTGGGTGATCGCCAGCCAAACCATCCCCATCCTCGCCATCGCACCGATGATCATCGTGGTGCTGAACGCCATCGGCATCTCGGGGTTGCTGCCCAAGGCGATGATCTCGATGTACCTGTCGTTCTTCCCGGTGGTGGTGGGCATGGTGAAGGGGCTGCGCAGCCCGGACTCCATGCAGCTTGACCAGATGCGCACATGGAGCGCGACCCGGGCTCAGGAGTTCTGGCGGCTGCGGCTGCCGGCCTCGATGCCCTATCTCTTTGCCTCGATGAAGATCGCCATGGCGGCAAGCCTCGTTGGGGCCATCGTCGGCGAGCTGCCGACCGGCGCGGTGGCGGGGCTCGGCGCGCGGCTGCTGGCCGGAAGCTATTACGGGCAGACCATCCAGATCTGGTCGGCGCTGTTGATGGCGGCTGCTCTGGCAGCGGCGCTGGTGGGGCTGATCGGGCTCATTCAGCGTGTCACCCTCAAGCGGATGGGAATGGCATGAGCTGGATTGTTGCAGGGCTGATCATCTGGGCGCTGGGTCTCTGGGCCAACGTCCGGCTCTCGAAACGGAGGGGCCGGGTGGCGGCGCTGGCCGTGCCGGTGATCTTCGGGCTGGTGCTGGTCTTCGTCTGGGAGGCAGTGGTGCGCGGCTTCGGTATCTCGCCGGTGCTGCTGCCCGCGCCCTCGGTGATCGCGGCGCGCTTCGGGCAGTCGTCGAGCGTGCTCTGGCAGGACTTCGTGCAGACGGTGCTTAAAGGGGCGCTCACCGGCTACGTGCTGGGCTGCGGCGCGGCACTGCTGACGGCCGTCGTGGTCGATCGCTTCGACTTTCTGCGGCGCGGGCTTCTGCCGGTGGGCAACTTCGTCGCGGCGCTGCCGATCATCGGCATCGCGCCCATTCTGGTCATGTGGTTCGGTTTCGACTGGCAGTCCAAGGCGGCGGTCGTGGTGGTCATGGTGTTCTTTCCGGTGCTGGTCAACGCGGTGCAGGGGCTTTCCGACACCAGTGCCATGCAGCGCGATCTCATGCGCACCTATGCCGCCGGCTATTGGACCAGCCTTTGGAAGCTGCGCCTGCCGGCGGCGCTGCCCTTCATCTTCAACGGGCTGAAGATCGCCTCCACCCTCGCGCTGATTGGCGCCATCGTTGCCGAGTTCTTCGGCTCGCCGATCACCGGAATGGGCTTTCGTATTTCCACCAGCGTCGGGCTCTTGCAGCTCGACCTCGTGTGGGCAGAGATCGTGGTGGCCGCGCTTGCGGGCTCGGCCTTCTACGGCGGCGTGGCGCTGATCGAACGCGCCGCGACCTTCTGGCACCCGTCGCAGCGGGGTCGGTGAAAAAGCAAACTGCGGCAAAAGACAAAGAAACGCGCAATGCAACAGGAGAGACAGATGACCAAGTTTACCGGATGGGGGATCGCGTCGGCTATGCTGCTCGCTGCGGGCGGGGCACAGGCCGCGGACGAGCTGACGCTGCAGCTCAAATGGGTGACCCAGGCCCAGTTCGCCGGCTATTACGTGGCCGCCGAGAAGGGCTTTTACGAGGAAGAGGACCTCGACGTGACGATCAAGCCGGGCGGGCCGGACATCGCGCCGGTGCAGGTGCTGCTGGGCGGCGGCGCGGACGTGATGGTCGACTGGCTGCCCTCGGCGCTGGCCGCGCGAGAGAACGGCGCGCCGATCGTCAACATCGCCCAGCCCTTCAAATCCTCGGGTCTCATGCTGACCTGCCTCAAGGAGCACGGCATCGAGAGCCCCGAGGATTTCCCGGGCCACACGCTCGGCACCTGGTTCTTTGGCAACGAGCTGCCGCTCTATTCGTGGATGTCCAAGCTCGGCTACGCGACCGACGGCTCCGAGGGCGGGGTGACCATCCAGAAGATCAACTTCAACGTCGACCCGCTGCTGCAGAAGCAGGTCGAATGCGCCACCACCATGACCTACAACGAGTACTGGCAGGTGATCGACGCGGGACTCACCCCCGAGGACCTGGTGGTCTTCAAGTACCAGGACGAGGGCATCTCGACGCTCGAGGACGGTCTTTACACCACCGAGGAAAACCTCGCCGACCCCGAGATGACCGAAAAGTTGGTGCGCTTCGTGCGCGCCTCGATGAAGGGCTGGAAATATGCCGAGGAGAACCCGGATGAGGCCGCCGAGATCGTGCTCGAGAACGACGAGACCGGCGCCCAGACCGAAAAGCATCAGAAGCGCATGATGGGCGAGATCGCCAAGCTGACCGCCGGATCGAATGGCGCGCTGGACCCGGCCGATTTCACCCGCACCGTCGAGGTGCTGCTGAGCGCCGGCGCCGACCCGGTGATCACAAAGGACCCGGGCGAGGCCGCCTGGACCCATGCGATCACCGACGAAGCGCTGAAGTAAGCGCTCTCGGCCCTGCAAAGGAAAACGGGGGTGGCGCAAGCGCCACCCCCTTCTTCATTAAATCACTGCTATTTTGACCGGGGGCGCGGGGTAATCCGCAGGGGTACCACGGCACTCGCAAAGAACGCCCCGAGTCTTAGACCGCGCAGGTAACGCGGCGATGACAGCAGGGGGCGCGGCCCCGGCAGCCGTACCATTCAGCCCGCCCGTGCGCGGCTCAGAGTCAACAGGAGCTCGGCGCTGCTGAACGGGCGTTGAAGCACCTCGTAGGCGCAGGCGGGTCCCTGCTGCTCGGCGGCATCCCCGGCAAGCGCGATGCGGGTCCCGGCGGCGCTCAGCAACTGGCCGAGCGCGCTCTTGGGGACCTCTTCAGGGGCCATCTGCAGCAGTGCCACGCCCACATGTCCTTCGGACTGGACAAGCAGCAACGCCGCCTCGGGGGTGCGCGCGCAGACAACGCGCGCCGTGGGGTCGTGCTCGGAAATGCTTCGTGCAACATCTTCGGCCACGAAGGGATCATTCAACAGCACCAGAAACCCCGGCCCAGCGTCGGGCATGTCATCGGGAATCATGCGCGGTCTCCTCTCGTTGCGCGCAGACTGGAACCAAACCGGCAGGGACGCATTAATCTGTGACATAGGAGGTCGAGATGCGTCAGATATCCTGCCAGAGCTGCCCTTTGCGCCGCAAGGCTCTGTTCCGGCCATTCGAGGAGGACGAATTGGCCTTCATGGATCGCTTCAAGGTCGGAGAACTGAGCGTCGATCCCGGCACGCACCTGCTGATCGAGGGGGCGAATTCACCGCAGATCTTCACCGTCCTGGAGGGTATGGGCCTGCGTTACAAGACACTCGAGAACGGGCGGCGGCAGGTGATCAACTTCCTGCTGCCCGGCGATCTGACCGGGCTTCAGGCAGGGCTTCTGGGCGAGATGAAGCACTCTGTGCAGGCGACCAGCGCCATGCGCCTTTGCGTGTTCAACCGCTCGGACCTCTGGTCGCTCTACCGCAAGCAGCCGTCATTGGCCTATGATGTGACGTGGATTGCCGCCTCGGAGGAGCATTTCCTCGGCGAGACACTGGCCACCGTCGGCCAGCGCGACGCGGCGGAGCGCGTGGCCTGGGCGCTGCTGAAGATCTTCCGGCGGCTCTCCGAGATGGGGATCGGGCAGGGACCGCGTGTGCCGTTGCCCTACCGCCAGCAGGACCTTGCGGATGCGCTCGGCCTGTCGCTGGTCCACACCAACAAGACGTTGGCGCGGTTGCGGGCGCGGGGCCTGGCGGAATGGGCGGACGGTGAACTGCATGTCAGCGATGTTGACGGCATGGCCGAACTGGCCATGGCCGACGCCGACGAGCCCTCGGTACGTCCGCTTCTCTGAGCGCGGCGCGCCGGATCAGCGGCGCAGCGTGTCGCCGTAGGCGATCTTTGGGGTCAGTTCGACGATGCGCTCGTAATCCGCGTCGGGATTCTCGACCCGCGCCGCGATGATCTGGGCCGCCTTGCGACCGATTTCGGCCCGGTGCGCATCCATGGTCGCCAGCTGCCGCGGCAGCCCTTGCAGCAATTCGACTCCGTTAAAGCCGGCAAGGCCGATCTCGCCGGGGATGTCGCGGCCCTGTTCCATCAGGTAGAGCAGCCCGCCCGCGCCGATCATGTCGTTGGAGTAATAGAGGAAGTCGATCTCCGGCTCGCGCTCGAGGATGGCCTGCGTCATCTCGCGGCCCTTCTTCAGGGCCGAACCGCCGGAGTAGAACTCCTGATCCACCACCTCGACACCGCTTTTCGCCAGCGCCTCGGTGAAGCCCTCGAAGCGTTTCCGGGCGCGGTGGTCCAGCGGCATCTTGGTGCCGAGGAAGCCGATCTTCTGGTAGCCCGCGCGCAGGATCGCCTTGGCCATCTCGCGTCCGGCGCGGCGGTGCGAGATTCCGACGGCGCAATCGACCGGCGTGCCGTCGATGTCCATGATTTCGACCACGGGAATGCCGCTGGCCTTCATCATCGCCTTTGCGGCTTCGGTGTGCTCGAGCCCGGCGATGATCACACCCGAGGGGCGCCACGAGAGCATCTCGTAGAGCACCCGCTCTTCTTTTTCCGGCATGTAGTCGGTGATGCCGACCACCGGCTGCAGCTCTGTCTCCTCGAGCACCGATGCAATGCCCGCCATGACCTCGGGGAAGACCATGTTGCGCATCGACGGAATGATCACCGCGACAAGGTTCACCCGCTGGCTCGCCAGCGCCCCGGCGATCTTGTTGGGCACGTAGCCAAGCGTCTTGGCCGCTTCGAGCACCTTTGCCCGCGTGGCCTCGGACACGTCGCCCCGGTTGCGCAACACCCGGCTCACGGTCATCTCGGACACGCCGGAGGCCTCGGAGACGTCTCTGAGGGTGAGGGGGCGGGGATCGGTGTCGGCCACGGGCGGCTCCTTCGAAGCACTAAATACCTGAATGTTAGCCTTTCTGCCCCGCCATACAAGCCAAAGCCGCGGCGCGGCGAATTTTCCGCTTGCCGGGTGACAACCGGGTGAACGCGCGCTATTGGAAGGCCGTCGGTCCCGTGGCTCAACTGGATAGAGCAGCCCCCTCCTAAGGGGCAGGTTGCAGGTTCGAATCCTGCCGGGATCGCCAGCTTTCCTTGTCCGAATGTTTGAGAAGCCTGCGGCATCGCGCGTTCGTTGAGGGGGCCGACGAGGCGTGAGGCGGTTGGGATGTCCGGCTCCGGGTCTCCCGCCGGCGCCGTGCCCTAGGGGCGCAGCATCTCGTTCACCGGGTGGTGCTCTGCCTGGAGCTGCTTGACCAGATAAGGTTTCAGCAGATCGCCCATGTATCTTGCCCCTTCCGGCGTGAGGTGCGTGCCGTCGAACGTCAGCGGAGAGCCCGAGGGATCGGCGTTGGCGCAGGTCTCGTAGCTGCCGCACAGAAGCCTCTGAAGATCGACGTATTCGGCCAGCTTGGGAATTGTTTCGCTCATTTCGAGGCTGACCGCGGAAGGGTCTTCGGGAACCGGACGCCTGCCGATCAGTGCGTCAATGCCATCGGCAAAGACGCGATAGGTCAGCCGGTCTCCGAAATGCTTGCGCCCGAAGACGACGAGCTTGGCATCGGTGTCGGCCGAGAGCGCTTCGAGGGATTTGGGCAGCAGCGGCGCGGTCCAGGGGTTCCAGGACGACACCAGCCAGAGCTGATCGGCTTCGCGGAGCCGGGCTTGAAGCTTCGGGTCCTGGTAGCCGGGCAACCTGGCGCATTCCTCGCGGTTTTCGCGGTTTCGGTACTTGTCCAAGTTGTCGATCATCAGATTCCCGCACCGCCCGGGGATGTGGTAGGTCGAGAGGTCGAAGTCCCGGTCCATTCCCGTCTCGTAGAGCGCGTTCACCAGATCCTGCCCGTAGGAGTCTCCGACGATCAGCACCTTTGGAAGGTCGCCGTCGCCGCTGAACGCGCGGCCCTTCAGCGCGTCGAAGCGCGTCGGCACATAGTCGTCGGCCTCGACGAAGCTTCTGAGAATGCGTTGCTCTTCGGGGCTGTAGCGGCGCTCCCAGCCGGTGTCGGCGGTCAGGGCGAGGCCGAGAAGGGCGAAAAGGCTGAGCGCGGCGAAGGAGGAGGTCAGCACCCGTTTTGCGGGGACTCCCGGTGTCCGCCTCCGGAAAGGCTGCTCGATAAATTTCCAGGTCAGCCAGGCGAGGGGGAAGGTCAGAAGCGCGCATATCGCGACGCCGAGCTTATCGTCGGGAAAGGCGTGCCGGTAAAAGGTCATGAGCGGCTGGTGCCAAAGGTAGGCGCTGTAGGAGATCAGTCCGATCAGCACGATCCAGCGCGTTGTCAGAATGCGGTGCACCACCGTTCCGGGCTTTGTATAGAGGATGACCAGCGCGGCGCCCAGACAGGCGGGCAGCGCATAAAGGCCGCTCGACAGTCGGGTTTCATCGACGATGGCATAACTGATCAGGATCGCCGCGAAGCCGGCCAGCGACAGGAGGCCGTAAAGAGATGGGCGGGGAGAGACTTCGGTTCTGGCGAAGGACAGCGACGCGAGCGCGCCGATCAGAAGCTCCCATGCGCGCATCGGGAAGAGGTAGAAGGCATACTTGGGGTCCGATGCGACCGAGTTCATCACCAGTGCCAGGCTCAGCAGAGCGGCGCCGATCAAGGCATGGACCAGGTAGCGCCGGGCCTTGCGATAGATGAGCGCCAGGAAGATCGGATAGACAATGTAGAATTGCTCCTCGACCGCGAGACTCCAAGTGTGGAGGAGGGGATTCAGCTCTGCATGGGTATGGAAATAATTGATTTCCTTCAGGAAGAAGATATTCGACAGAAAGGTCATCGCGGCCACCACGCTCTTTCCGAACGTTTGCAGGTCGCTAGGGGGAAGAAAGATCAATGCGGCGGGAATGGTGCATGCAATGATGAAGATCAAGGCCGGCAGAATACGCCTTGCGCGCCTCTCGTAGAAATCGACAATACTGAATCTGTCGGATTTCAGGTCAGACATCAGAAGGGATGTGATTAGAAACCCGCTTATGACGAAAAAGACATCAACCCCGATGAAGCCGCCGGGGACTGCAGTGTGAGACGCGTGAAAGGCAATAACTGGAACGACAGCAAAGGCGCGCAAGCCATCAATATGTGCTTTGTAATTCACTAAGCGGCTCCAAATATTCAAAAAAATTTTGGGACAAATGACACATGGGCCGGGGAGGAAACGGACCCAAGTTGCGTCCCTCCATGAATGCTAGTGCATGGGTGGCACTCGATCCACCACGTTGAACCTCGCCGCGGCTCCCTCTCCAAGAGCGCAATCTCGCCGTCTTGCCTCGAGAGGCGCCCCATGCTGCGCAACGCCAAATTGTTGGAAGAGATAGCAGGCACATAGCGCCGACGAAGCGGGCAGACGCCTGCCGCGCGCCGAGTCCGCCTCGGTGACGCCTTTTCCGTGCAGGAGGCAGATGTCTGCCGATCGCCTTTTCATTCGGCAGTAGGTTCCAGGCTTTCGTCGGAGCGCCGAGGCGGGGGTGATTCTCGCCCCCCGGCCTCCGAGACCCGCCGCGCGCGGTCTGCGGGCCGGATCCGAGGCGGGCGGGGCCTGGATTGCGCCCGCTGATCATTGCCGAGACACCCGGTGCGTATCTGCATAAAATCTCAAATAACTTGCGTGGTCTGCGAGGCGATCTTCTCGGTCCCATCCGCACCAAATTTCATGGTCCCAAATATTCCAAACTCGCGTACAACATTATGCCGCGACCGTTTGTCTCACTTTCGTCTCGGTGCTCCACAGATGCTCCGGGACAGCGCACATGTCTGATCATGCAGAATTCGGAGTTTCGACGATGCCGAGCCTTCTCGATTGCTGCGCAGGTCGGCAGACCCGCCTCGGGATTCCGGGATATTTCCGGCGCGCGTGTTTTCGCCTCGGTCGTCGCCTGTACGCTCGACGGGGACGCGGCGGGATTTCGCGAAGACGACATGTGCGAGCTCCACATGAGCGAGGTCCCGAGCGCGCAGAACGGATGGCGCGGCCTGTTCGTGCTCCTTTCTGGCACAAGGACGCTTGCTGCCAAGATCCTCACGGGCTTTGCGCGCCGGAATGGACGGTCGAACGCGAGGCGACGCGCGCGCAGGCGATCCGGCATTGCCCTTGCCGATCTCGCGAGCGATCATGATCGAAACCGTGTGTTTCTATAGGTCTTCATGATCGCCAAGCTGGAAATGTTCATTGCGCTTGCTCGGGAGAAGCATTTTGGTCGGGCGGCGCTCAGCCTCGGCATCACCCAGCCAACGCTCTCCACCGGCATCCGCCAGCTCGAGGAGCAGCTCGGCGTCAAGCTGGTGCAGCGCGGTTCGCGCTTTGGCGGGCTGACGCCCGAGGGCCAGCGCGCGCTGGTCTGGGCGCGTCAGATCGTCGGAGACACGCGGCGGCTGCGCGATGAGATGCGTGCGTCGCGTGAGGGTCTGGCCGGTCACCTGCGGCTTGCGGTGATCCCCACCGCGTTGACGTGGGCCTCGACGCTCACGGCGCGCTTCATCGAGCGTCACCCGCGGGTAACCTTCACCGTGCTCTCGCGTGCCTCGGCGGAGATCCTCTCGATGCTCGACGATCTGGAGATTGACGCCGGCATCTCCTACCTCGACAACGAGCCGCTGGGCCGGGTCACCACCCGCCCGCTCTACCGAGAGGCTTACCAACTCGTCTGCCGCAAGGATCATCCGTTGGCCGGGCGAAAGATGCTGGATTGGGCCGAGCTCGGAAGCCTGAAGCTCTGCCTGCTGACCCCCGAGATGCAGAACCGCCGGATCATCAACCGGCAATTCATGGAGGCCGGGGTCGCGCCGGTCTCGGCCATTGAATCAAACTCCACGGTTGTACTGGTGAGCAACGTGCTGACAGGCGACTGGGTCACGATCCTGCCGACCGACCTCGCGAAGTTCCTTGCCGAAGGCAAACCGCTTTCGTTGGTGCCGCTTGCGACGGACAGCCGCGCGCATGAGGTCGGGCTTATCGCACCTTGGCAGGAGCCCTACACGCCGGTCCTGCAGGCGCTGCTCGACGAGGCAAAGGCCCTTGCGCGCCCCGGCTGACGCCGAAGCATTTGATCCGGCTCAAATCAGGCCGCGCCTCGCTGCCCTAGGGTGGCAACAGAGGAGGGCCTGCCATGTCGCATCCGCCGCCGATCTACCGTGTCGAAGGGCTCACCCGTGTGTACGGCGAGGGGGCGTCGGCCGTGCATGCGCTGCGCGGGGTCGACCTGGAGCTGCCGCCGGGCGAGATCACAGTGCTGCTCGGCCCCTCGGGCAGCGGCAAGTCGACCTTGCTCAACATTCTCGGCGGGCTCGACCGGCCGAGCGACGGCCGTGCCTGGTTCCGGGGTGAGGATCTGACCGCCATGTCGGACCGGGCGCTCACCCGCTACCGGCGTGACAACCTCGGCTTCGTCTTCCAGTTCTACAATCTCATGCCCTCGCTCACTGCAGAGGAAAACGTCGAGCTCGTCACCGAGATTGCCCGCGATCCGATGGACCCCGAGGAGGCACTGGCGCTGGTTGGCCTCGGCAGCCGAAAGGATCACTTTCCGAGCCAGCTTTCGGGGGGCGAGCAGCAACGCGTCGCAATTGCTCGTGCGGTGGCCAAGCAGCCCGACGTGCTGCTCTGCGACGAGCCGACCGGGGCGCTCGACAGCGCCACCGGTCGCGAGGTGCTGGGGGTGCTGCAGCATCTCAACCGCAGCCTCGGGACCACGGTGATGATCGTCACCCATGCCGCCGCGACCGCCGAGATGGCCGACCGTGTGATCCGTTTCGCCGACGGCGCGATCCGCACGGTCGAGCGCAACGACGCCCCGCGCGCCGCCGCCGAGATCGAGTGGTGAGCGCATGAGTAGCCTCGACCGCAAGCTCTCGCGCGACCTTTGGCGGATGAAGGGGCAGGCGGCGGCGATTGCCGTCGTCATGGCGCTGGGCGTGATGATGCAGGTGATGATGGCCGGTCTCGTCGTGACGCTCGACGAGACCCGCCGGGGCTACTACGAGCGCTACCGCTTCGCCGAGGTCTTCGCCCCGGTGACCCGCGCGCCGGGTCACCTGCTGCACCAGGTTGCGGCACTTCCAGGCGTGGCGCGGGCCGAGGGGCGCATCTCCGGCGCGGCGCGGATCGAGCTGCCGGACCACGCGGTCCCGGTGGCGGCCCGGGCCCTGTCCTTGCCCGACCACGCCGAACCCGCGCTCAACGCCATCAGGGTGCAGCAGGGGCGGCTCTTCAACCCCGGCGCGCCCGAGGAGGTGGTCCTGCTCGACACGTTCGCCGCCGCGCATGGACTGCGGCCCGGCGACAGCCTGCAGGTGGTCATGAACGGCGCGCGGCGCAGTCTGCGGATCACCGGGCTCGCGCGCTCGCCGGAATTTCTCTACGCCGCGGCACCGGGCGAGATGGTGCCGGACGATACGCGCTTTGCCGTGCTGTGGATGTCGCAGACCTCGCTTGCCGCCGCCTTCGACATGAAGGGTGCCTATTCCGAGTTTCTCGTCACGCTCACCCGCGGCACCGATCCGCGTGGGGTGATCGCGGCGCTCGATCACCTTCTCAAGCCTTGGGGCGCGGCGGGGGCCTATGACCGCGAGGACCAGTTCTCGCATCGCTTCGTCTCGGAGGAGATCAGCGGGCTGCGCGACACGGCAGCGGCGATCCCGCCGGTGTTCCTCGGCATCGCCGCCTTCCTGCTGAACATCGTCATCGCCCGGATGGTGCAGGCCGAGCGCGAGGAGATCGGCCTGCTCAAGGCCTTCGGCTACCGCGGTGCCGAGATCGGCGGGCACTACCTCAAGCTGGTGCTGGCGATCGCCGTGGCCGGAGCGCTGCTGGGCGCGCTGCTTGGCATCCTCGCGGGGCGCGGGATGGTGCAGCTCTACCTGCAGTTCTACAAGTTTCCCTTCCTTGTCTTCCGGCTCGACCCGGGCGCGCTGGCTCTGGGGCTGGTGGTGAGCGTGCTGGCGGCGGCGGCGGGAGGGGCGGTGGTGCTGCGCCGCATCTTCGCGCTGCAACCGGCCGAGGCGATGCGCCCGCCCACCCCCGCCGACTACCGCCGCGCCGGCCGCTGGGCGCGGGCGGTGAAGTCGCTTGACCAGCCCACCCGCATGGTGCTGCGCCGCTTCACCCGCACGCCCTTTCGCATGCTCGGTGCCGTGGTGGGGATCACCTTCGGCATGGGGCTCTCGGTGGGGATGCTGACCATCCACGCGGGGTTCAACCAGGCGGTGGCGCTCAGCTTCGACGTGCTCGATCGCTCCGAGGCTAGCGTGACCTTTACCCATGCCGTGTCGCAGAAGACCCTGCTCGAGCTGGCGCGCCACCCGGGCGTGCTGCAGGCCGAGGGCTCACGTGCGGTGGCGGTGGTGCTGCGCAATGGACGCCTGACCCACCGGGGAGCGATCACCGGGCTGCCGCCGAAGCCC
The DNA here is from genome assembly GCF_010499845.1 of Salipiger sp. PrR007. Classification (NCBI taxonomy): domain Bacteria; kingdom Pseudomonadati; phylum Pseudomonadota; class Alphaproteobacteria; order Rhodobacterales; family Roseobacteraceae; genus Salipiger; species Salipiger sp. PrR007. The sequence continues at coordinate 79,449 of NZ_JAAGOZ010000028.1, forward strand.
GAGTTGGTCCGCGCATTGACACCCGACTTTGTCCCTCTCGCGCTCGACGGCTCGGGGCTGGTGCTGAGCACGGCACTGGCGCGCAAGCTGAAGGCGCAGGCGGGGGACGTGCTGACCGTCGAGGTGCGCGAGGGCGCGCAGCCAGTGCTGCGCCTGCCGGTCACAGGCGTTTCGGAGACCGTGCTCGGCGCCCCTGCCTATATGGCGCTGGCGGCGCTGGACCGGGCGCTCTTCGAGCCGGGCCGGATTTCCAGCGCCGCCCTGAGGCTCGACCCGGCGCAGGCCGAGGCGGTGCAGGTCTGGCTGCGCGACCAGCCGGTGGTGGCCGGGGTGAGCCTCAAGTCCGAGGCGCGCGCGGCCTTCGAGCGGGTGATGAACCAGGGCACCGGCGCGACGCGCTTCATCATGGCGGCGGTGGCCTTCACCATCACCTTCGGCATCATCTACAACGCCGCGCGCATCGCGCTCGCCGAACGCGCCCACGACCTCGCCAGCCTGCGTGTCATCGGCTTTTCCAAAGGCGAGGCTGCCTATGTGCTGCTTGGTGAACTCGGGCTGGTGACGCTGCTGGCGCTGCCCTGCGGCGCGCTGCTCGGCTGGGGCATCGCGCATATGCTGGCCGCCGCCTATTCCTCGGACCTCTACACGATCACGGTGGTGTTCCGGCCCGCCGCCTTCGGATTCGCCGCGTTGGTGGTGATCGCGGGCGCGGTCCTCTCGGGGCTGCTAGTGAAACGCGACGTGGACCGCGCCGACCTCGTCGCCGCGCTCAAGACACGGGATTGACCTCATGGCTCTCAACCGACCCCGCAACCGCACCCGGCTGGTCCTTGGCCTCGGTCTTGCGCTGCTGCTCGTTCTGACGCTGGCCGCCGCCTTCTGGCCACGGTCCGAGCTCGTCGATCTCGGGCGGGTGACGCGCGGGCCGCTGGTGGTGACCATTGACGAGGAGGGCAAGACCGAGGTGCGCGACGTCTACGTGGTGACCACGCCCGTCGCCGGGCGGCTCTTGCGGGTGCAGGCCATCGATGGTGACGCGGTGACGCAGGGCGACGTGGTGGCGCACATGCGCCCCGCCGCGCCCTCGGTGCTCGACCTGCGCACGCGCGAGCAGGCGCGGGCGGTGGTGGCGGCGGCGCAGGCGGCCTTGCTGCAGGCCAAGGCCGAGGTGAACGTGGCGCAGGCGGACGTGGAGCTGGCGGTCTCGGACCATGACCGGGCCAAGGCGCTGGCGGCACGGGGCACGATCTCGACCGCGGCGCTTGATCAGGCGCGGACCGCGGCGCTGGCGTCGCAGGCCCGGCTCGAGACGGCGCGCGCGGCGGTGGCCATGCGCGAGGCGGAGCTGGCCAACGCGCAGGCCCAGCTCATCGGCTTTGACGATCAGGGCCTGGCCGAGGCGCTGGCCGAGGTCGGGGCCTCGGACATCCCGCTGCGCGCCCCGGTCGACGGGCGCATCCTGCGGGTGGTCGAGGAGTCCGAGACCTCACTGGCGGCGGGGGCGCCGGTGCTCGAGATCGGCAACATCGCGCAGGACTTGCAGGTGGCGGTGGACCTCATTTCCTCGGACGCGGTGCAGGTGGTGCCGGGCGCGCGTGTGATGCTGGAAGACTGGGGCGGGTCGGGCGCGTTGGAGGCGCAGGTCGAGCGGATCGCGCCGCTTGGCACCACCGAGATCTCGGCGCTGGGGGTCGAGGAGCAGCGGGTGCGGGTGATCCTGCGGTTCATGGCGCCCCCCGAGGCCCGCGCGGCGCTGGGGCATGGCTACCGCGTGCTGGCGAGGATCGTGATCTGGGAGGAGGCGGAGACGCTGCAGATCCCGCAGAGCGCGGCCTTCCGCGAGGGGGCGGGCTGGGCGGTGTTCCGCGTCGAAGACGGGCGCGCGGCGAAGCTGCCGGTCACGCTCGGGCAGGGGAATGGGCGGCAGGTCCAGGTGCTCGAGGGGCTGGAGGAGGGCGATCATATCGTGCTCTACCCGCCCGCGGATCTGTTGGATGGCGGTCTCGTGGCGCAGCGGCGGGCCGGATGAAACGTAGGCGACCCGGGGCTTGTCGCCCCGGGCCCGCGACTGGGCCCGGGGAATGGGAGCGAGGATCAGGCGCGCCGACCGCTCCGGGTCAGCCCTGACCTTTTTCCAGCGCGTCGAGGCGCGCCTTGAGGGCCTCGTTCTCTTCGCGGGCCTTCTGCGCCATGGCGCGGACCGCGTCGAATTCCTCGCGGGTCACGAAATCGCGATCCGCCAGCCAGCGGTCGATCATCGATTTCATCGCCGTTTCGGCCTCATCCTTCGCGCCCTGCGCCACGCCCATGGCGTTGGTCATGAGCTGCGACAGATCTTCGAATACCTTGTTGCGCGTCTGCATTGGGCTCTCCGTCATATGCTTGTCTCCTATATGGGCCGAGAGCCCCCGGGTCACAAGGTTGACTTCCCCCGGAAACTCCCGTCACTCATCGCGCATGAAAGCCGCAATTCCTTTTCCGCCCCTGTCCTCCGAGGTCTTCTCGATCTCGGTCTTCGGCATGGATTTCGCCCTGCGCTGGTACGCGCTTGCCTATATCGCGGGCATCGTCATCGGCTGGCGCATCGCCGTCGCCGCGGTGAAACGCGTCCACCTCTGGCCGGGCGACCAGCCGCCGATGAGCCCGGCACAGGTCGAGCAGCTGCTGACGTGGGTGATCCTCGGTATCATCCTCGGCGGGCGGCTCGGATTTGTGCTGTTCTACCAGCCCGCCTACTACCTGAGCCACCCGGCCGAGATCCTGATGGTCTGGCATGGTGGCATGTCCTTCCATGGCGGCTTCCTGGGGGTGCTGATCGGCTTCCTCGGTTTCTGCCTGAAGAACCGCATCCGGATCGGGTCCACTGCCGATATGCTGGCGATCGCCGTGCCGCCGGGACTGCTGCTTGGCCGCATCGCCAATTTCGTCAACGCCGAGCTCTGGGGCCGCCCGACCGAGCTGCCCTGGGGGGTGATCTTCCCCGGCGAGGCGGCGCAGGCGTGCGGACAGGCGGTGGGCGAGTTTTGCGCCCGCCACCCGTCGCAGCTCTACGAAGCGGCGCTCGAGGGCATATTGCTCGGCGGTCTTCTGCTTTGGCTGGCGCTTCGCAAGGGCGGGCTGAAGACGCCGTGGCAGATGGCGGGCGTGTTTCTCGCCGGCTATGGCATCGCGCGCTTCCTCGTGGAATTCGTGCGCCAGCCCGACGCGCAGTTCGTCTCGCCCGGCAACCCCCTGGGGCTGGCCTGGCACCTTGGGGGCTACGGGCTCACCATGGGACAGATGCTGTCGCTGCCGATGGTGCTTGTCGGGATCGGCCTGATCCTCTGGGCGCGGCGCCGCGCATGAGCGCGCTGCTCCCGTTGCTCGAGGCGCGCATCGCGGCCGAGGGGCCGATGAGCGTTGCCGAATACATGACGTGGTGCCTGCTGCATCCGCAGCACGGCTATTACACCACCCGCGATCCGCTTGGCGCCAAGGGCGATTTCACCACCGCGCCGGAGATCAGCCAGATGTTCGGCGAGCTGCTGGGCCTGGCGCTGGCGCAGAGCTGGGTGGATCAGGGGCGCCCGGAGCGGGTCATCCTTGCCGAGCTGGGGCCCGGGCGTGGCACGCTGATGGCCGACGCGCTGCGCGCCATGCGCGCGGTGCCCGAACTGATCGCGGCGGCAGAACTGCATCTCGTCGAGGCCTCGCCCGCACTTCGCGCCGAACAGGCCAAGCGGCTCGGCGGCTTTGCGCCCAGATGGCATGACAGCCTGGCCGACCTGCCCGAGGGGCCGCTCTTCCTGCTCGCCAACGAGTTCTTCGACGTGCTGCCGGTGCGCCAGTTCCTGCGCGACGGAGAGGGCTGGCGCGAGCGCGTGGTGGGCTGGCACGAGGGGCAGCTGTCCTTCGGGCTCACCGACATCGCGCCACAGGCCGCGCTCGAGCACCGGCTGGCCGACACCGAGCAGGGCGACATGGTCGAAATCTGCGCCCCCGCCGAGGCCCTCGTGCAAGAGGTCGGACGGCGAATCGCGGCCCATGGCGGCGCCGCGCTGGTCATCGATTACGGCAGCTGGGGCAGCCTAGGCGACACGCTTCAGGCGGTGCGGTCGCATGAAAGAACGGCACCGCTGGAGACCCCCGGAGAGGCCGATCTGACCGCCCATGTGGACTTTCGCGCACTGGCACAGGCGGCTGCCCCGGCAGCCCACGCGCCTTTGACCGCGCAGGGCGTCTTCCTTGAACGGCTCGGCATCACCGAGCGCGCCCGCGCGCTCGCGGCTCGGTTGCAGGGTGCGGCACTGGAAAGCCACATCGCCGCACATCGCCGGTTGACGCACCCCGGTGAAATGGGAAGTTTGTTCAAGGTTCTGGCGCTGCACGCGCCGCACTCACCGCCGCCGCCCGGATTGGACATATGACGCTGGAAATCATCACCGCCGAGTCACTCAGCCCCCTCCGGCACGGGTTCTTCACCCGCAAGGGAGGCGCGTCCTCTGGGGTGTTTTCCGGTCTCAACTGCGGGCCGGGCTCGTCGGACCAGCGCGAGATCGTTGCGATCAACCGCGCCCGGGTGGCGCAGGCCATGGAAGTGCCCAACGAAGCGCTGGTCACGGTCAGCCAAGTCCATTCCTCCAAAGTGGTCACGGTGACCGGGCCGCTATCCAACCCGCGTCCCGAGGCCGACGGGCTTGTGACCCGCGAGCCGGGCATCGCGCTCGCCGTGCTCACCGCCGACTGCCAGCCGGTGCTCTTTGCCGACTCCGAGGCTGGGGTGATCGGCGCCGCCCACGCGGGCTGGCGCGGCGCGCAGGCCGGCGTGCTGGAAGAGACGATCGACGCGATGATCGCCCTCGGCGCCAGCCGCGATGGCATCCGCGCGGTGATCGGGCCGACCATCAGCCAGCGCGCCTACGAGGTCGGGCCGGAATTCCTCGAGGAGTTCATGGCGGAGGACCCGGGCAACGGTCGTTTCTTCGCGGGCGGGCAGGGCAATCGCGCGCAGTTCGACCTGCCGGCCTATGGGCTGCACCGGCTGCGCAGCGCGGGGGTCGCGGCAGAATGGACCCGCCACTGCACCTATTCCGACCCGGACCGCTTCTACTCCTTCCGCCGGGCGACCCACCTGCGCGAGGCCGACTATGGTCGGCTGATCTCGGCGATCCGTCTCTGACGCAGCCGCAGTTCCGGAGCGAGGGCGCTGCCACGATTCGTCCGCGTGTTGGGCAAAATATGGCAAGGTGGTTCTCGTATCTCGGACAATCCCTATCTGCAGCTGGGATTGAGCGAATAAGTCGCTGTCAATTCATCGAAATTTTGACAGAAATGCCCGAATTCGGCCAGATCGTGTCAGTCGATTAGACGTCCTTCTGTCGTTGTTGGTGGGGGCCAGCACGGATGTGACAGCCTGCCAAGGGATGTTGATATGACCAGTTTTCATCACGTGGCCCGCGGCCACGACGGTGTCGTTTCGCAAGATACTCCGCGGCCTCCGGCTTCTCTCCGGAACGGGCGGCCTCGTCGCGCCACTTCTCTCATGCGCAAGTACGAGGTCGCTGCCCTGTCGCCCGATCTCTCGATCTCGATGAAACAGCAGGTGGCGCCGGCGCTGCCGCTGTTCGAAGAGGCCTGCTCTGCCTTTGCGCGCGGCACCTTGATCCAGACCCTGCGCGGCCCCGTGGCCGTCGAGGATCTTCTGCCGGGTGATTACATCGAGACCAGCAGGGGCACCCAGTCGATCACCTGGATCGGCTCGACTACCTATGTGCCGGGGGTGCATTCCGACGAGAGTGCGCTCGACTCGCTCATCCGGGTCACCGCGGAGGCCTTCGGTCTCGGCCGTCCCGGCGTCGACCTTCTGCTTGGCCCGGCAGCCCGCATGGTCGTCACCCGCGCCCGCTTCCGGGCGCTGCTCGGGCAGGACAGCGTGCTGGTGCCGGTCATCGACGAGGCGGATTGGGATCGCATCGTGCCGGTGACCCCGGCGGGCGGGGTGCAACTCTACCACCTGATGGTACAGCGCCACGCGACAATCAGGGTCGGCGGGCTCGAGATGGAGACCTACCACCCGGGCAAGATGCTGCACAGCTTGACCAGCCCGAACATGCGCGCGCTGTTCCTGTCGATGTTCGACAACCTGTCGGAGCTTCAGGACTTCGGCGAGCTGTCTATGACCCGTTCCTCGCGCGAGGCGGTCGACAGCCTGTTGGCCAGCTGAGCGGATCGCAAAGCCGGCACCGGCCCGCCGTCAGGCGGTCCGGTTCAGCCGTTCCTCGAGCACGTCAAAGGGCACGCCCGGCTCGTCCTTGGCGCCGCGGATGACCAGCGAGGTCTTGACCGAGGCGACGTTCGGCGCGGTCAGCAGTTTCTCGGTCAGAAAGGCCTGGAAGGTCGATAGATCGGGCGCCACGCACTTGAGGATGAAGTCCACCTCGCCGTTGAGCATGTGACACTCGCGCACCAGCGGCCAGCTGCGGCAGCGGTCCTCGAAGGCGCGCAGATCGGCCTCGGCCTGGCTCTGCAAACCGACGCTGGCAAACACCTGCACCTCGAAGCCGAGTTCGCGGGAATCGACTTCGGCGTGGTAGCCCTTGATGAAGCCCTGCTCCTCGAGTGTGCGCACGCGGCGGAGGCAGGGCGGGGCCGAAATGCCCACGCGGCGGGCAAGTTCGACGTTGGTCATGCGGCCATCGGCCTGCAGTTCTGCCAGAATCTTACGATCGATGGGATCAAGCCTGTGGGCGGGCATGCGTCTTCCTTGAGCTTTTCGCGATTATTATACCAGCCGGAACGTTAGCGCAATAATCTTTCATATTCGTGAAAGATTATTAACTGGACGAGATTCCGGGGGACATGGCGGAGGCACGGGGTTTGCGTCGCCGCCGCGCGTGGCTATATGCAATTCCCAAACCGAATGCCATAGCTCGCGAGAGGCACGATATGTCTGACACCCGCCACACACGGCTCCTCATCATCGGCTCCGGCCCGGCCGGCTACACCGCGGGAGTCTACGCCTCGCGCGCCATGCTTTCGCCGCTGCTCGTGCAGGGCCTCGAGCCCGGCGGCCAGCTGACCACCACCACCGAGGTCGAAAACTGGCCCGGCGAAACCGAGATTCAAGGCCCTGACCTGATGGTGAAGATGGAAGCCCATGCCCGCGCCATGGGGTGCGAGATCGTCGGCGACATCATCACCGATCTCGACCTCGGCCAGCGCCCCTTCGTTGCGAAGGGCGACAGCGGCACCACCTACACCGCCGACGCGGTGGTGCTCGCGACCGGCGCGCGGGCGAAGTGGCTGGGCCTGCCGACCGAGGAAGAATTCAAGGGCTTCGGCGTTTCCGCCTGCGCGACCTGTGACGGCTTCTTCTACCGCGGGCAGGAGATCGTGGTGATCGGCGGCGGCAACACCGCCGTGGAAGAGGCGCTGTTTCTGACCAACTTCGCCTCGAAGGTCACGCTGATCCACCGCCGCGACGAGCTGCGCGCCGAGAAGATCCTGCAGGAACGCCTGTTCAACCACCCCAAGATCGAGACCCTCTGGCACCATCAGCTCGAGGAAGTGGTCGGCGAGGACATGCCCAAGGGCGTCACCGGCGTAAAGGTCAAGCACGTGACCACGGGCGAGATCACCGAGATCCCCGCGAAGGGTGTCTTCGTCGCCATCGGACATGCGCCCGCATCGGAGCTGGTGAAGGACCAGCTCGAGACCCACATGGGCGGCTACGTGGTGACCAAGCCCGGCACCACCGAGACCTCGATCCCCGGCGTCTTTGCCGCGGGGGACCTGACCGACCACACCTACCGCCAGGCGGTGACCTCGGCGGGCATGGGCTGCATGGCGGCGCTGGAAGCCGAGCGCTGGCTCGCCGAGCAGGGGCTCGACGCGGGCAAGGACACCTCCGAGCCGCTCGGCTACGGGGCGCCGGTCGAACAGGCCTCCTGATCCTCGCCCACAGTGTGCGACGCGAGCGCGATGCCGGGACCCGGCGTCGCGCTTTTTCTTTGCCGGCGCTGAAAGCGCGGGACATCTGCGCGGAGACAGTGCGACGCTGCGTCTCTCGCGCGAAATTGAGTGCAGATGCGGCGCCGAGGACTTTGCTGCCAAATCGCTGCCCCTTATGTCTGGGCCAAGCCACAAGACCACAGACCTCGCCCCAGCGCCGCCTCGCGGCGCACGGCTGCAAACCTCCAGCCCGGCCCCATGTCGCCCTGACCTCTCCCCCGGAGGACGCCATGAAGACCGCACTTCTGATGCGCAGGCTTGCGCTGCTGACCTGTCTTCTGCCCGCCGCGCCCGCGCTGGCGGCGGACCAGTTGCGCACGGCTTATCGCAGCAGCGTCTCGACCACCCTCAACGCCTCGGTCGGGGCCTTCGACAGCGTCCTGGGTCATGCGCTGAACGGCTATGGCAAGGTGCGGCTGAACAGCAAGGGGCTGTTCCTGGCGACGCCGGGACCGGGATCTGCGCCGCGCATGTGGTGGGCCTTCGAGGCCCGCGAGTACCATGGCAGCACCTTCGGCCGAAAATTCGACATGCTGCTGGGGATCGAGAAGCCGATCGGAACGGGCACGCGGCTGGGTTTTGCCACCGGCTACGGGGTGGCAGATCTTGATACCGGGCGTGACATCCGCACCCAGACCTTCAGCTTCGCGCCCTACGTGCAAACCGCGCTGACGGACCATATCGGACTCAAGGCCTGGGCGGCGCTGGCGCGGCCCGACTACCGGCTCGGCAACTCGCCGCGCAGCGCTTGGCGCACCGCCGCGGGGCTCAACGCGAATGGCAGCTACGAGCTTCGGCGCATGGATGTTTCGGGGGCGGCCGGCCTGTCGCTGTCGCAGCAGACCAGCAGTGGCATCGGGGATCTCTCGACCTGGCAGGTGGGCAAGCTCTCGGCCTCGCTGCGCACCCGCGCCACGCTGCGGCTCGAGCGCAACTTCCGCCCCTATTTCGAGCTGGGCTACAACTATGGCAGCTGGATCGATGCGGGCAAGTCCGGCGAGACCCATGCCCCCAGCCTCAAGACCGGCCTGAGCTGGACCCACAAGAAGCGCAGCTTCACGCTGAGCCTGATCGGCACGCAGGTCTTCGACCCGGTGCAGCCGCTTGTGCTCAACACGCGCTACAGCATCCGCTTCTGAGCAAGGAGGGATGTCGGCTCAGAGGTGGATCTCGCCAGAGATCAGCACATGCGCCTGCCCGCCGACCCGCACGCCGGTGATCGCCTCGGGCGGCCCGAGCACCTCGACCTGCGCCTGGCCCGGGCGGCCCATGCCATGGCCCTGCTCGGCTGTGAAGACGGGGGCTGCGATCAGCCCCTTCGACCAGAGATAGGCTGCCATGGCGCCGGTGGCCGAGCCGGTGAAGGGATCTTCGGGTGGGTTCGGAGGCGGAAGCAGCAATCGCGCATAGGTGGCGCCGGCGTCTGTCGCGCCTTCGAGGGTGACGAGGAAGGGCTCGGCGAACTCTGCCTCGCCCCTGCCGAGCGCCACGTGGAGGCGGCTCAGCGCCTCGGGGTCCAGCAGGGCGCGGTCGAGCGCCGCGCGGTCTTTCAGCACGGTCACGCAGCAGGGCAGGCCGGTCGAAACCAGTTGCGGCTGGCCGAGAATGTCGGACGGCGAGAGAGAGACCGCGTCAGCCACCAGCGCCTTGTCGGGGCAAGGACCGAACTCCGGGGACTTCTGGGTCATCACGATGCGCGGCGGGCTCACCGAGCGGTCGATCTCGACTGGGATGAGCCCGGCCAGGGTCTCGAGGGTCAGCCGGTCGCCCGTGACCAGTCCCCGGTGCACCAGCGCCGCGACGGTGGCGATGGTGGGATGGCCGGCAAAGGGAATTTCGCCGCTGGCGAGGAAGTAGCGCACCCGCACGTCCGCCACCTCGGAGGGGCCGGTGAAGGTGCATTCGACCAGTGATGTCTCGCGCACGACGCGGATGCAGGTCTCGTCGTCCAGCGCCGCCCCGCCATGCAGGACGGCGCAGCCGTTGCCGCCAAAGGGCACGTCCGTGAAGGCGTCGGCCCAGTCAAGCGGCAGCTTGGTCATGCGGTGCTCTCCGGGCGCGCCCCTAGTGGACGGTGACAGGGGCGAGGTCGTTCTGCCGGGCCAGCGCAAAGGCGAGGCCGCGATCGCGGACCAGCGCCAGCCGCTCGCCATCGGCGCGGTGTACCGCGTAGAGGCGGGTCTGGTCACCGACCTGTTCCTGCACGTCCTCGGGCAACTCGCTCACCTCGACCGAGCGGACGTAGACGATGCGCTCTGCGTCAAACTCGGAGAAATCATACTTCGTGTTCATGGCTCAACCCTTTCTGATGTTGATGGTCTGCACCACCGTCTCGGGACGGGACATGGTCAGATCCACGTGCAGCAGACCGTTTTCCATGACCGCTTCCCCCACCTCGACGCCATCGGCCAGCACGAAGCTGCGCTGGAACTGCCGCGCCGCGATGCCGCGGTGCAGGAAGATCCGGTCGGACCCGTCGTCGCGCTGCCGTCCGCGGATCACCAGCTGGCGGTCCTCGACGGTGATGGCGAGATCGGCCTCCGAGAAGCCGGCCACGGCGAGCGTGATCCGGTAGGAGTGATCCGACGTCTGTTCGATGTTGAAGGGGGGGTATCCCTCGCTCGACTTGGCCGTGCGCTCGAGCAGGCGCTCGAGTTGCTCGAAGCCGAGCATGTGCGGATAGGAACCCAGGGTCAGTTTGCTCATGACATGTCCTTGACAGGGAAGCGACCGTCCGCCGGGCCCCGTGAGCGGCAACCCGACATCAGGGAATATGGGAAGGGCCGAAGGGCAGTGCAAGGGCTTTGCGGGCGCGGCAAGACTTGGTAGTCTAATGTTTCCCGTGACGTCGAAGGACAGACCCTCATGAATGCGCCGCAAGACATCTCGATGAAGACGGAAGAGGTGTTGCGTGTTGAGCTGGAAGTCTTCCGGCGCGAGCACCGCGATCTCGACGAGGCAATCCTTGCCTTGCAGGAGCGCGGCACCGCCGATCAGCTGACCCTGCAGCGGCTGAAGAAGAAGAAGCTCTTCCTCAAGGACAAGATCGCGATGATCGAGGACCGGCTGACCCCCGACATCATCGCCTGACCCTGCGCGGGTTCGCGCCGGGCGCCCGGCGCCCGGCGCCGGTGTCATCTTGCTGCCCGCCCCCTGTGGGATCGCGGGCTAAGCTATGGCGTGCGAAGGCCCGCTTTGCGGGCGATTTTCCTTCGTAGAGCAAAACTAGAGCCCACATTTCCGCCTTTTCGACCGGGGCGTTGCGCGATCTGGTTTGCCCGCGTATCACAGCCACGACGTCGACAGGAGGGATCGCCATGAAGGACGGTGAGCTGGCGCAGCGCGGTTTGGTGTTGCTGGGATGCGGGAAGATGGGATCGGCCATGCTCGAGGGCTGGCTGGGACGGGGGCTGCCGCCCGCGTCGGTCTGGGTCAACGACCCGAACCCCTCGGAGCGGCTGCAGGCGCAGGGCGTGCGTCTCAACGAGGTGCTGCCCGAAAGCCCGGCGATCGTGCTCATCGCGGTCAAGCCGCAGATGATGGCCGATGCGCTGCCGGTGCTGGCGAGCTACGGCAATGCCGACACGGTCTTCCTGTCGGTGGCGGCGGGTGTGACCATCGCCACCTACGAGCGGATGCTCGGCGACAAGACCCCGATCATCCGCGCCATGCCCAACACCCCCGCCGCCGTGGGGCAGGGGATCACGGCCATCTCCGGCAACACCAACGCGCGCGCCGAGGACATGGCCATGGCCGAGGAGCTGCTCTCGGCAGTGGGTGAGGTCGTGCGCCTCGAAGGTGAGGGCCAGATGGACGCGGTCACCGGCGTCAGCGGCTCGGGCCCGGCTTACGTCTTCCACATGATCGAATGCCTCGCCAAGGCCGGCGAAGCCGAGGGTCTGGCCCCCGAGCTCGCCATGCAACTCGCCAAGGCCACCGTCGCGGGGGCCGGCGCGCTGGCGATGCAGGCGGCCGAGGATCCGGCGCAGCTGCGCAAGAACGTGACCTCGCCCAACGGCACCACACAGGCCGGGCTCGACGTGCTGATGGACGACGACAAGGGCCTGCCGCCGCTGATCCGCGCCACCGTCTCTGCCGCCGTGCGGCGCTCGCAAGAGCTGGCAAATGGCTGAGATCAGCTACGACGACTTCCTCAAGGTCGATATCCGCGTGGGCCGGGTGACCCGCGCGGAGCCCTTCCCCGAGGCCCGCAAGCCCGCCATCAAGCTCTGGATCGATTTCGGCCCCGAGCTCGGCGAAAAGAAGAGCTCGGCGCAGATCACAGTCCATTATGCGCCCGAGGCGCTGGTGGGCAAATCGGTCATGGCGGTGGTGAATTTCCCGCCGCGGCAGATTGGGCCCTTCATGTCCGAGGTTCTTGTTCTAGGTTTCTCCGACGAGACCGGGGCGATCGTGCTCGCGACCCCCGACAAGACCGTACCGCCGGGAGGACGCCTGCATTGACCAAGATCCTGATCGCCCGAAACCTACCCGAGAGCGTCGTCGCCGAGGCCCGCGCCGCGTTCGACGTGACCTATCGCGACCGGCCCGACCCGATGAGCCGCGACGAGATGCTGGCCTCGCTGTCGGACTACGACGGCGTGCTGATGACGCTGGGCGACCAGTACAATGCCGAGGTCTTCGCCGCCGCCGGGGTGCCGCGGGCCAGGATCCTTGCCAACTTCGGGGTGGGCTTCAACCACATCGACGTCGAGGTGGCCAAGCACGCCGGGATCACCGTTACGAACACGCCCGGCGCTGTCACCGATGCCACCGCGGACATTGCGATGACGCTGATCCTGATGTCCTGCCGCCGCGCGGGCGAGGGCGAGCGGCTTGTGCGCATGGGCAATTGGCGGGGCTGGCACCCGGTGCAGATGCTCGGCCTGCACGTGACCGGCAAGACCGTCGGGATCCTCGGCATGGGGCGCATCGGCCAGGCCATCGCCCGGCGCTGCCACTACGGCTTTGGCATGGAGGTGGCCTACATGAGCCGCTCCGAGAAAGCGCTCGATCATCCGGCCACGCGCTACGACACGCCCCAGGACCTCGCGGCCAATGTCGACATCCTCGTCACCGCCCTGCCAGGCGGCGCCCAGACGCACCACACGGTGAACGAAAGCGTTCTGGCGGCGATGCGCCCGCATGCGCATTTCGTCAACATTGCGCGCGGCGACGTGGTCGACGAGGCGGCGCTGATCGCGGCGCTGCAGCAGAAGCGGATCGCCGGCGCCGGGCTCGACGTCTACGAGTTCGAACCCCGGGTGCCCGACGCTCTGCGCGATCTCGAGAGCGTGGTGCTGCTGCCGCATCTCGGCACGGCGGCGCTGGAAGTGCGCGAGGACATGGGGCGCATGGCCGTGGCCAACCTGCGGGCCTTCTTCGCCGGTGAGCCCGTACCGAACCCGGTCTGAGACCCGCAGACCCGGGCGGTCCCCGCCCGGGACCTGCTCAGGCGGGGGTGTCGCCCATCGCCGCGCGCCAGTGCTTGCGGCAGAGCGAGACATAGGTCTCGTTGCCGCCGATCTGCACCTGAGCACCATCGCTGAGCGCCTTGCCGGTCTCGTCCTGCCGGATCACCATGGTCGCCTTCCGCCCGCAATGGCAGATGGTGCGCACCTCGCGCAGCGAATCTGCGAGCGCCAGCAACGCCGCCGAGCCGGGAAAGAGCTGACCGCGGAAATCCACCCGCAGCCCATAGGCCATGGCCGGCAGCCCAAGATCGTCCACCACCCGCGCCAGCTGCCAGACCTGCTTCTCGGTGAGGAACTGGGCCTCGTCGATGAACACGCAGGCGAGCGGGGTCTTGCGGTGCGCCGCGGCGATCACCGCGAAGAGATCGTCCTCGCCGCCGAAGGTCTCGGCATCCTGTCCCAGACCGATGCGCGAGCCGATGCGGCCATGACCGGCGCGCGTGTCGAGCCGCGCAGTTAGCAGGAAGACCTCCATGCCCCGTTCGCGGTAGTTGTGCGCCGCCTGCAGCAGCAGGGTCGATTTGCCGGCGTTCATGGTGGAGTAGTGGAAATGCAGCTTGGCCATGGCGGTTTCTTGCACCAGCCCGGAAGGGGGAGCAAGGCTCAGGGAGCTGCGCGCTCCGCCTGACCGAAGATCAAGTCCAGCTGCTTCTCGGAGGGCACGCGTTTCAGCGAGAGCTTCTGCATCGGCGCATCGAGCAGGCTGAGCAGCTCTTGGTCGGTCATCCGCGCGTAGTCGCGCTTCCAGTGCCGCACCATGAGGTGCCGGTAGGAGGGGCGTTTCGGCACCTCGGCCCAGGCGGTGCGGAAGGGCTCGCTGCGGTGAAGTTGCAAATCGAACAAGTAGTGCGGCCAGAAATAGGGGTGCACCGGGCGCTCGGCCCCACCGCCGGACTGCACGGACCACAGGCGGTCCTTCGGCTCGATCACCCGCTTGCGCGTCTCGCCGCCGCGCATCCCGGCAAGCCGGCAGGCGAGCGCCCCCTTGCCGCCGCGGTCGAGCTCGCGCCGGGCGCTCTGTGCGCGGCGGGGGCGGTCCCAATAGCCGCGCATCGCCTCGAGCCACCCGCGGGTGATCGCATGGCCGGGCTCGGAGACAAGGAACCAGTTCTCCACCGGGCGGTGCCGGTAGGGGTCGTGGAACGCGAAGAAACCAGCATGGGTCAGCGATTCCAGCCACGCGTCGAGCGGCGCGCAGGGGATGGTACCGCAATCGACATAGACCCCGCCGTTGCGGTCGAGATCTTGCACGCGGAAGATGTCGCCGCGGCCCTGCAGCGTGGTGGGGACATGCGTGAGCCCAAGATCGCGAAACGACGCCTCGGCGTGGCTTTCGTCGGCGATCTCCAGCGACCAGCCCGGGTTGAGCCGCGCCCAGGCGTCCCAACAGCGTTTCACCAGGTCGGGGGCGGCGGCTTCGCCTTGCGCCCAGAACATCGAAATGCGCCTTGGTATCATGCCTGCCTCGTGGTCCTGACGTCCGCCCTGTTGCGCAGACTGCGCAACTTGGTCAAAAGGAAACGCACCCGGCTTAGCCCGGGCACCGGCCCCGCGCAAGCGGCGGACCCCCGGCCGCAACGAATGGAGAACAGCCTTGTCCCTCGCCCTAATGAAGCTGCGCACCATCGTGAAGTACCGCCGGATGACCCGCGCCCTGCGCAAAACCGTGCGCCGCATCGAGCATGACAGCAGCGGCATCTCCAACGAGTTCGACCGCGCGCCGCTGCAGCGCGAGGCCCTGTTGCCGCTGATCGGCAGCGCGCCGGTGCATGCGGGCGAGAGCAGCGAGATGGCGGTCTACTCGACCTACTGCGGCCCGCTCGGCAGCTTCACCTACGACAAGAACAACCGGCCCACGACCTGGCCTCATTACTTCGTGTCGAACAACCGAAGCGCGCTTGAGATCGTCGAGGGGCTGGGGTGGAAGCCGATCTTCCTCGACCTGCCGGTGTCGAAGAACCCGGTGCTGAGCGCGCATCAGGCCAAGGTGGCCAAGGCGTTGCCGCATCTTTTCCCCGATCTCGCGCGGCACCGCTTCCTGACTTACATGGACGACAAGCGGCGTATCCCGCACGGCGATCTCGAAGGCATCCGCGACCAGCTGGTCGAGGCGGGCGGCGCCATGGCGCTGAGGCTGAGCCCGCATATCGAGGGCAATATCCTCTGGGAGTTCACCGACTCTCTGTTCCAGGACCGCTATCGCGAGCAGGCGCACCAGATGCTGCGCTACACGCTGGCGCAGATGGAGTCCGGCAAGACGCTGGAGACAGATCGGCTCTTCACCACCAACTTCATCCTGCGCGACATGGCAGACCCGCGGATCGCGGCGCTGAACGAGCGCTGGTACGACGATATCCTTGCCTGCGGCATCGACTGTCAGCTTGCCTTTGCCTTCCTCGCGCAGGGCGAGCCGGCGATCGTCGACCTGCCGGCCCCGCCGCGCAAGAAGTATCTTGGCAAGAAGATCGCCGCGCCCGAAGGCGCGGCCTGAGTCTCAGACCAGCCGGCCCCAGAGGTCGTACTCGCCGGCCTCGTCCACCTCGACGGTGACCATGTCGCCGGGCTTGAGGTGTTCGAAGCCCTCGTCGATGAAGAGGTTGCCGTCGATCTCCGGCGCATCGGCCTTGGTGCGGCAGGTGGCGGCCTCCTCGTCGACCTCGTCCACGAGCACCTGCATCGTCGTGCCGACCTTGGCCGCGAGCTTGGCTTCCGAGATGGCCTGCGCCTTCTCCATGAATCGCTCCCAGCGCTCCTGCTTGATCTCTTCGGGCAGGTGATCGGGCAGCGCGTTGGAGCGCGCGCCGTCGACATTCTCGTATTTAAAGCAGCCGACCCGGTCGAGCTGCGCCTCGTCCATCCAGTCGAGCAGGGTCTGGAACTCATCCTCGGTCTCGCCGGGGTAGCCGACGATGAAGGTCGAGCGCAGGGTGATGTCCGGGCAGTCCGACCGCCAGGCGGCGATCTCGTCGAGCGTGCGCGCTGCGGCGGCGGGGCGGGCCATGCGCTTCAGCGTCTCGGGATGGGCGTGCTGGAAGGGGATGTCGAGATAGGGGAGCACCAGCCCTTCGGCCATCGCCGGAATGAGCTCGCGGACATGCGGGTACGGATAGACGTAATGCATCCGCACCCAGGCGCCGAGCTGTCCCAGCTCACGCGCCAGCGAGAGGATCGGGAACTTCTCGTCCCGATTCTTCCAGTCGGTGCCATAGGCTGAGGTGTCTTGCGAGATCACCAGCAGCTCTTTCACGCCCGCCTCGACCAGCTTCTCGGCCTCGCGCAGAACAGCGCGCTGCGGCCGCGAGGTCAGCAGGCCGCGCATGTCGGGGATGATGCAGAACTTGCACTTGTGGTTACAGCCCTCGGAGATCTTCAGGTAGCTGTAGTGGCGCGGCGTGAGCTTCACGCCCGAGGCCGGCAGCAGGTCGACAAAGGGATCGGGAACCGGCGGCACGGCGCCATGCACCGCGTCGAGCACCTGCTCGTATTGATGCGGGCCGGTCACCGCGAGCACCTTGGGGTGCACGCCGGTGATATACTCGGGTTCGGCGCCGAGACAGCCGGTGACGATGACCCGGCCGTTTTCCTTCAACGCCTCGCCGATCGCCTCGAGGCTTTCGGCCTTGGCGCTGTCGAGAAACCCGCAAGTGTTGACGATCACCGCGTCGGCGCCGGCGTAGTCGGCCGAGATGCCATAGCCCTCGGCGCGCAGCCGGGTGAGGATGCGTTCGCTGTCGACCAGCGCCTTCGGGCAGCCAAGCGAGACCATGCCGATGGTCGGCTGGCCGTCGCGGCGGGTTTCCATGACGCGGGCGCGGGCAAGGTCGGGGCGAAGATCGGGCGGATTCTGCATGGGCGGCATATACGCGCTCTCTCGCTCTGCGAAAAGGGTGGTCGCGCGCGGCGCGTCAATCCGCGGCGCCGTGCGTCTGGGGGCGGACGGGCAGGCGTACTTGGAGCGGCGAAGAAGTCCCCAGTGCCCCCCGAAACTTCTTCTCTTTTCAGTCACGCAGGGGTCGAACGCGCAGCGCCGAAGGGGCATCGCCCCTTCGCTGCCTTAGCCGAACAGCCAGAGGATCCCGCCGCAGGCGGCCAGCGCGGCGACGAGGTTCATCGCCAGCCCGATCTTCAGGAAGTCGGAGAATCGGTAGTTCCCGGCGCCGTAGACCAACGTGTTGGTCTGGTAGCCGATGGGCGTGGCGAAGCTGGCCGAGGCGCCGAACATCACCGCCATCGTCAGCGCGCGGGGATCGAGCCCGGTGCTCTCGGCGAGTCCGATGGCAATCGGGGTGAAGACCACGGCGACGGCATTGTTGGTGACGGTCTCGGTGAGCAGCGAGGCCAGCAGGTAGACCGCCAGCAGCGCGAAGAAGGGCGGCAGCCCAGAGATCGGCGGCGCCAGCCAGCTGACCAGCAGGTCCATCGCGCCGGTGTTCTGCAGCCCGAGGCCGACCACAAGCATCGCGAAGATCAGCACCAGCACCGAGCCGTCAATCGCCCCCCAGGCCTCATCGGCATCGATACAGCGCAACAGGAGGATCGCCGCGACCGCGATGATCGAGAGCGTCGCGATGTCCATCAGCCCGAGGGCGCCAAGGGCGACGACGGCGGCCAGTGCCGCCAGCACGAGCGGCGCGCGACCGCGGCGGAAAGCGCGGCCGGTGGGGCGGCTGACCGAGACAAGCTGCGCCTCGTCCTCCAGCGTCTGGAAGGCGGTGGCGGGCCCCTCGAGCAGCAGCTTGTCGGCCGGGCGCAGCTGGACGGAGCCGAGGTCGGGGCCCGGGTTGTGCTCGTGGCGATGCGCCCCCAGCACCCGAACGCCGAAGCGCCGTCCCAGCGACATGCTGCGCAGGCTGCGGCCGAGCGAGGACTTGCGCGGTGAGACGACCACCTCGACGGTCACCAGCTCGCCCTCGGGCGGCTCGCCGCGGCGCAGGCCGATTTTCAACCCCGGATCGTCGTGCAGGGTCAGCAGCTCGGAAGTGGGCGCGCGCAGGATCACCGTGTCGCCTTTCTGCAGCACCTGCTCTTCGAGGGGCGCGGGCAAAGGACTGCCCTTGCGCCGCAGACCGGTCACCCGCACCCCGCCGCGCGCAAGCGGTGCGATCTCGGAGAGCGGCTTGCCCGCGTAGGTGTCATCGGCCAGCGCCGCTTCCGACAGGAAGGTGGTCTCTCCCAGCATCTGCTCGGGATCGCTCGCCTCTCGGTCCGGCAACAGGAGCGGTCCGAGCAGGGCGAGGGTGGCGCCGCCGGCGAGGGCCACGATCAGCCCCACCGGGGTGATCTCGAATATGCCGAAGGGCTCTAGCCCCTGGCCGCGCGCCACGCCGTCGACCAGCAGGTTGGTCGAGGTGCCGATCAGCGTGCAGGTGCCGCCGAGAATCGCCACGTAGCTCAGTGGGATCAGCAGCCGGGTCGGCGCTTTGCCGAGCGCGGCGGCAAGGCGGATCACCACCGGGATCAGCACCAGGACCACAGGCGTGTTGTTGACAAAGCCCGAGGCGAACAAGGTCACGCTCAGGATCACCCCCAACGCGAGGCCGGGGCGTTCCTTCGCCTGGCTGATCACCAGATCCGAGATCGCTTCGAGCACCCCTGTGCGTACCAGCGCGCCGGACAGCACGAACATCGCTGCGATGGTCAACGGCGCTGGATTGGAGAAGACGGAAAGGAGTTGGTCCGACGTGACGTAGCCGAAGGCCACGAACAAGGCTGCGAGCCCGGCGGCGGGCACCTCGGGCGGATAGAGCTCGAGCATGAAGATAACGAAGAGACCGACGATCAACCCCAATGCGATCACGGCGTCATAGTCGGCGATCAGCGAAAAATAGTCTGTCATCTCTGCTCACTCTTGCGTCTCGTATAACGCTGGAGTGCGCGAGTAGGTTGCGCAACCCCCTGCCGTTCGGGGAAAAATCGCGCGGGCAGACGATATTGCGCGGGGAGGGCGGGGAAGCGGCAAAGAAAAACCGCCCGGGCCGGGAGGGCTCGGGCGGTTGATGGTCTTGCGGAGCGGCTCAGCGGCGGCGGTCGCGGCGCGAGGACATCGGCTGGAAGGCCACGCCCACATGCGCCTCGCAGTAGGGTTTGCCCTGCTGCACAGGCAGGCCGCAGAACCAGAAGTCGTCGGTCGCGGGGTCGCCCACGGGCCACTTGCAGGTCCGCTCGGTGAGATCCATCAGCGAGAGCTTCTTCGCCTTCTTCTCGATCTCACTGACCTTGGCCAGTGCCTCGGGGCTGATCTCGTTGGCCGAGGGCTGCGGCGGCAGCGGCTGGCCCGCGGGCACGATCGGCTTGCGCGACGGGCCGAGCGGGGCCGGGCGCGTCTCGACTGCCGTGGCGGTCTCGCGCGCGGGTTCGGAGGCTGCGGCCGGTTCGGGTTTCGGGGCGGGCTTGGCCTTGGCCTCTTTGGGCGCAGGCTTGGCTTCCTTGGCAGGGGCCGCCGGGGCGACAGGGGCCGCCGCGCCCGCAGGGGCGGTGCGGTTCGACAGGCCGAGCCGGTGCACCTTGCCGATCACCGCGTTGCGGGTGACGCCGCCAAGTTCCTTGGCGATCTGGCTGGCCGACTGGCCCTCGGCCCACATCTTCTTGAGAAGCTCGACGCGCTCATCCGTCCAGGACATGTCCGATCCTTGCTTGAGAAAAAGCGGCCCGTGATCCAGAGCCGCCTGAAAATTCCATCAGGGGGCCTATTGTAGTCATCAACCGGCGAGTTACAAGCCGGACCCAGACGGAAAGGAGACCTTATGGACAGCCAACCCCGCCATGAGCCCGGAGCGCGCCGGTTCGGTGCCGTGAACTGGCTCGGACTCGCCACCCTCTGCCGCAGGGAAACCCAGCGCTTCCTCGCGGTCTGGACCCAGACCCTGCTGGCGCCGCTGGTCACTGCGGGGCTGTTCCTGGTGATCTTCACCATCGCGATAGGCCCGAGCCGTGGCGAGGTGATGGGGGTGCCCTTCACCCGGTTCATCGCGCCGGGCATCCTGATGATGACGGTGATCCAGAACGCCTTTGCCAATACCTCCTCGTCGATCGTGATCTCCAAGGTGCAGGGCAATATCGTCGACACGCTGATGCCGCCGCTCGCGCCCTTCGAGTTGGTGATCGGCTATCTCGCGGGCGGAGTCGCGCGCGGGCTGGTGGTGGCCTGCGCGATCCTGGTGGGGCTCTGGGTGACCACCGGGCTGGTGCCGGCGCATCCAATGATCGTGCTGGGTTTCGTCCTCCTTGGCGGGGCCTTCCTGTCGGCGGTGGGCATCGTCGCGGGGCTCTTTGCCAACAAGTTTGACCAGATGGCCGCGATCACCAACTTCATTGTCACGCCGCTCGCCTTCCTGTCGGGCACCTTCTACTCGGTCGAGGCGTTGCCCCGGGGGCTCTACGAGATCACCCATTTCAACCCCGTTTTCTACCTGATCGACGGGGCACGCTATGGCGTGCTGGGTGTCTCCGACGCCAATCCGGCGCTCGGCGCCGCGGTGGCGATCTTCGCCACGCTGCTGGTCTCGCTGATGGCGTGGGGGCTGTTCCGCACCGGCTGGCGGCTCAAGGCCTGAGCCGACTGCGGGATGCAGGCGATGAAAAGGGGGCCTTGGCCCCCTTTTTTTGTTCGTGTGCTCTCTCGGAAAAGACGCCTCGTCAGGCGCGCTTCGCTTCGGCCTGCGGCACGACCTGCTGCGCGATACCGGCGAACAGCAGGTAGACCGAGGTGACAACGAGGCCCCAGTGCGCCCAGCTCTGCGGGTGGAAATCGACCCAGGCGGCCCAGCCGGCGAAGAACGTCCAGGCAATGGCGATGGGCAGCGACAGCGGGCGCCAGCGCTCGGTGCGCACGGGGTGGATAAACTTCAGCGGCAGGAACATCGCCACGGCAAGCAGGCTCACCAGCGCGAGGATCACCCAGAAGTTCGGCTGCAGCGCGAAGAGCACCAGCACCAGCATGTTCCAGCAGCCCGGAAAGCCGTGGAAGGAATTGTCCGAAGTCTTCATTCTGCAGTCGGCGAAGTACATCGCCGAGGCGAAGGTGATGATGATGATCGCGATCCAGCCGGTCCAGCCAGGCAGCAGGCCCGAATGGAAAAGCGCGAACGCCGGGATGAAGACGTAAGTCAGATAGTCGATGATCAGGTCGAGCAGCACGCCATCAAAGCGCGGCGCGTTCGACTTCACGTCGTACTTGCGGGCCAGCGGTCCGTCGACGCCGTCGACGAAGAAGGCCACGACCAGCCAGAGGAACATGATCGACCATTGCTCCTGCGCGGCGGCAAGCATGGCGAGCATGGCGAAGACCGCGCCGGTGGCGGTCAGCAGGTGAACGATGAGAGCACGGGTTTTCAGGGTCATGCCGCCTGACATGACCGATCTGCGCGCGCCTTGCAATCATCACGCCTCGTCTGGCGGAGGATCCTGCATGAGCGTGGCCAGCCCGCCGAGCTCCTGGCCGAAGCCCGTCTCGATGTGTGCGGCCGCGGAGAGGCGCATCTGCGCTGTCTTGTTCTGCGAGAGCTTCCAGGTGCTGTCGATCTCGTCGATGTGCAGGCGGAAAGGCAGGATCATGCGCTGAAGCCTGCTGCGGACCTCAGGGTCCATCTTGTCCATGGTCCAGGGGGTCTTGGGGGCAAGCCTGCCTTCGAAGGCGGCGCTTTGCGCGGCGAGCAACAGGTCGATTTGCTCGTGTGGCAGCGGTGCAAGGCGGCCGATGAGGTGGACGGCGACGTAGTTCCAGGTCGGCACCTGTCCGGGATCGCCGTACCAGTCGGGCGAGATGTAGCCATCAGGACCGCTCACCGCGAGCCTGGCCGGGGTTCCCTCGCGGGCAGCGCGGCAGATCGGGTTCGATCGAACGAGGTGCAGATCGGCGTAGGAGCCATCCTCGGACAGCAGGAAGGGCACATGTGACAACAGCGGCGCGCCCTCGGCGCTGACCGCCAGCGTGCCGAAGGCCCGGTCGCGCACCAGCTCGAGGCTCGGGGCCTTCTCAGTGCGGCGAAAGACCGAGTTTGGGTGCACCGGCTCAGGCCGCCGTCAGCTGGGTGCCGCGGATGCCGGTGATCGCCGCGGTGACGATGGCACCTTCGGTCTGCGGACTGTCGAAGAGCACCTCGGTGAACTGCTCGGTGCGGCCCATCACCGGGCTCTCCATCAGGATGTGATGGGTGCGGCCGGGCTGGGCGGCGAGGTGGCGCTCCACGGCAGCGTCTCCGGCGGCGCGCAGGCGGGCGGCGCGCTCCTTGATCACGGTGCCATTCACCTTGCTCGGGATGCGTGCGGCGGGGGTGCCGGGGCGCGAGGAGTAGGGGAAGACGTGCAGCCAGGTCAGGTCGCAGTCCTCGACCAGCTTCAGCGAGTTGGCGAAATGCTCTTCGGTCTCGGTGGGGAAGCCGGCGATGATGTCGGCGCCAAAGGTCATCTCGGGGCGCAGCTTGCGCGCCTCCTCGCAGAATCGGATGGCATCGTCGCGCAAGTGGCGGCGCTTCATGCGCTTGAGGATCAGGTCGTCGCCGTGCTGAAGGGACAGGTGCAGGTGGGGCATCAGCCGCGGTTCGGTGGCGATGGCCTGCATCAGGTTCTCGTCGGCCTCGATGGAATCGATCGACGAGATGCGCAGGCGCGGCAGATCGGGGATCAGCTTGAGGATGCGCATGACCAGATCGCCAAGCCGCGGCGTCCCCGGCAGGTCGGCACCCCAGGAGGTGAGATCAACGCCGGTCAGCACCACCTCGTTGTAGCCCTGCTGCACCAGCCGCTTGATCTGGTCCACGACCACACCGGCGGGGACCGAGCGGGAATTGCCGCGGCCATAGGGGATGATGCAGAAGGTGCAGCGGTGATCGCAGCCGTTCTGCACCTGCACGTAGGCGCGCGACCGGGTGCCGAAGCCGTCGATCAGGTGGCCGGCGGTTTCGGTCACCGACATGATGTCGTTGACCATGACCCGCTCGGTCTCGCCGATAAAGCCGTTCGACAGTCGCGACCAGGTCTCGGGAGCCATCTTCTCGGTGTTGCCGATGACCGCGTCGACCTCGGTCATCGCGGCAAAGCTGTCGGGGTCGATCTGCGCGGCGCAGCCGGTGACGATGACCTTGGCATCGGGGTTCTCGCGGCGGAGGCGGCGGATCTCCTGCCGCGCCTTGCGCACCGCCTCGGAGGTCACGGCGCAGGTGTTCACGATCACCGCGTTTTCCATGCCGGCCTGCGCGGCAAGATCCTTCATCGCCTCGGTCTCATAGGCATTGAGACGGCAGCCGAGGGTGGTGAACTTGGGTGCGCCTGTCACGAGACCATCTCCAGCCAGTCGTGGGTGAAATGCCCGTCAAAGACGTGGGCGGTGGGGCCGGTCATCCAGACGCCATCCTCGCGCCAGTCGACCTGCAGCGTGCCACCGTCGAGCTCGATGGTCACCTTGCGCCCGGTGAGGCCGCGGCGCGCCGCGGCAACGGCGGTGGCGCAGGAGGACGAGCCCGAGGCCAGCGTGAGCCCTGCGCCGCGCTCCCACACGCGCATCCGCAGGTGGTCAGGGCCGATCAGGCTCGCAACCTGCACATTGGTGCGCTGCGGGTAGAGCGGGTGATGTTCATGTGCCGGGCCGAAGCTCTCGATGTCCACCGACTCGGCATCCTCGACGAAGAAGGTGCAGTGCGGGTTGCCCATGCCGGTGGCGGTGGGCTTGCCCTCGATCGGCAGCTCCAGCGTGTCCATTTCGGAGGCGAGGGGGATCTCGTGCCACTCGAGCTGCGGCGGGCCCATGTTCACAGACGTTAGCCCCTCACCAGCGTCGCGGGCAAAGAGCGTGCCGCGCTCGGTGGTGAGGGTGAGCTCGGATTTGCCGGTCTCGTCCATCAGGAAGCGCGCGATGCAGCGCGTGGCGTTGCCGCAAGCGCCCGCGGTCGAGCCGTCGGCGTTATAGAAGGTCAGATGCGCATCGCCGCTGCCCTGCTCGATCAGCGCCAGTTGGTCGAAGCCGACGCCGCGGTGGCGGTCGGCGATCGCCATGGCGAGGGCAGGGGTCATGACGACGGAGCGCGCACGCGCGTCCAGCACGACGAAGTCGTTTCCGAGCCCGTGCATTTTCATGAAGGGCAAGTTTTGTGCGCGCGTGTGTTTCATCCGGGCGCATATACGCTTCTTGAGGGTACGTTTCCAGCCTACGTTGCGGGGGGCAGCCTTGCTGCGAATGCATGCGCCGGCGAAGGGCGGGGCCAGGGCCGCGGGAGAAGTTCGGCAGGATTGTCATTTTTCCGCTTGACCCCCCACGCCACAGTTCCTAGAAGCCGCCCACACACAGTGGGCCGTTAGCTCAGTTGGTAGAGCAACTGACTTTTAATCAGTGGGTCGCAGGTTCGAATCCTGCACGGCTCACCACTGTGTCAAAGTCCCGAGAGAGTGGGCCGTTAGCTCAGTTGGTAGAGCAACTGACTTTTAATCAGTGGGTCGCAGGTTCGAATCCTGCACGGCTCACCACTCTGGCAAGTTTCCCGATATGAAAAAGACTTGGCGCTTACCCCGTTGGGGTCTTGCGGCTTGATCGGGCCCGCGGGGGCCGCGCGCGAATCCGTCGCCGTTTCCTGCGCGCCGCTCGGCCCGGTCAGCGGGCACCGTGCAATGGCCACGGCTGAACATTCCCCTGGTTGGCTGGCCCGGGGAGGCGTGATTCCGGCCGCGTCCGTGCTCGCCGGGCGACGCAGAATCGGTCAGCGGGTCCGGACGGGATAGGGCTCGGTCACGCGGCGGGTCCTGAACTGGAGTGCTGGGTGATCGGCGTAGATGCAGCGGATGATCATCAGCGACTCGGCGGCGAGCGAGACCACATACCAGAGGAATCGCGGGATTCCGTCCTGAAGAAAGGTCATTGCCGCCAGATAGCCGACGAAGGCGGCGCAGAAGGCGACCAGCCGCCTTGCCATCAGCTCGTCCCCGACGCTGCGCGCGAGCGCGGCGCCTCGGAAAAAACTCACAGCGCCGAAGGCGGCGAAGCCGAGAAAGACCATCAGCCCGATCAGCCCCTGCTCGGTGAGGAACTCGAGGTAAAGACTGTGAGTCGCCCGGGCCTCGCCGCGGAAGATCAGCCCGTCCTCGAGCGCGTTGTTCTGGTAGTGGACCTTGAAGTTGCCTACGCCGACTCCGAGCCAAGGATGCTCGTTGAAGAGGTTGTAGGCCACCGTCCAGCTCGCAAGGCGGCCTTCGGTGCTGGTGTCCTGCGCCGCTCCCGCGGCGGCGGTGTCGAATATGCTGGTGAATCGGTCGATAAAGCGGTCGCCGGCGAAAACACCGGCCAAGACCACCACCAGCCCGCCGATCGCCGCAGCGGCGACGAACTGCTTGCGGGTGAAGCTGGTGCTCAGAACCACCAGTCCGAGGGCAAGCCCGATCAGCGCGCCGCGGGACTGCGTGGCGAGCAGCCCGGCGATCAGGATGCCGCAGGCCAGGGTCCAGAGCAACATCTTGGTGGGGCTGCGCGCGTTGAGCAGGTGGAAAAGTCCCAGCGGCAGGACGAAGACCACGATCGCACCGAAGAAGTTGGGGTCGAACAGCATCCCCGAGAACCGGCCGGACCCATAGGTGAACCGCGAGAAGCCGAAAAAGCCGGTGGGCGAGTAGTCGACCAGCAGCTGGTAAAGGCCAAGCCCGCAGATCAATACGATGGGCAGCACTGTGGACAGCGCCACGGTCTCGAAGCCGCGCTTGTTGTTCATGAAGGCAAGGGCCAGGATCGCCACCGCGGCTTCCTTGAGGAAGTCGATCGAGAGCGCGATGCTCAGCTCCCAGCGCAGGGCGTAGGTCGCGCTCAGCATCTTCATGGCAAAGATTATCGACAGGAAGATGATCGCGATGCGCGGTATATAGGGCAGCTCGCGGTAGACCGCGTAGCGCGCGGCCAGCAGCACGAAGAGACCGGGTGCGGTGATCTTCGCGAGCGAAGGGGCCCCGAAGGACTCGATCAGGTTGTCCGACATGTTGGTCATGATCAGGACCAGAAGACCCGCCAGCGCGATCATCGGAAAGCGGATGCCGACGGCAAAGATCAGCAGGGCGAAGGGGAAAGCGATCAGCAGGGTGTCACGGCCGAGGAGCACGAAGCTGGCCGCCATGGCAAAGAGACCGCAGACCAGGATTATCGCCGAACCGCGCCAGTCAAAGCCCTTGCGTGGGGGGAGGGTGGCGTCGCTCATTCCGGCCTCCGCGTGCGGGTCCGGCCTTCGGAGGGGGCTGGTGTGGCTGCGCCGCGCCGCGAGCGGGCGTTTCCGAGAATCTCGCGCATGGCATGGTGCAGGGGCACCCAGCCGGCTTGGTCGCGCCGGCCCTGCCCGGGGCGGGAGCTGGCAAAACTCGAAGTGGCTTGCACCGCGGTCCGCGGCTGTCTCGGCGGTGTCATGCGCGCCTCCGCTTTAGGATGAAGCGATGCCCGGCCGCGAAGGCTCCTGGCAGCATCACCCGGAGCGCGACGAGATAGACCGCCGCGAAGGCCGTGGCTCCAGCCATCAGGCGCAGCAGCTCGGAACCGGTGTGCATCTGAAGCGCCAGAAAGGCGGCCAGCGAGGCGCTGGCGGCGCAGATCAGCGCCGGGCGCAGCGCGGCGAATATCTTGGCAATCGTCACGTTCATCACCCGCTTGGTGGCCAAGTAGATCGGGATGAAGCGGATGAAGGCCATCGCGAGCTGCGCCGCGGCGACCGCGGTGATGCCGAAAGGGATCGCTCCGGCCAGCAGCAGGATGAAGATTGGCAGGTTGAAGAGCGCGGCGCGGAACATGAGGTCGGTGCGGCTCACCGCCTTGAGCAGCTCGCCGGGCACCATGTTCAGCGTGCTGACGGCGAGGGCGGCCGCGATGAACTGCATCGGCGCGACCATGCCGTACCATTTCTCGGTGTAGAGCACATGCACGGTGGGCTCGGCGAGCACAGCGATCGCCGCGCCGATGCCGAACATCAGCAGCGCGCAGTAGCGCAGCGCCTGGTAGTAGTATTTCGCCAGATCCTCGGGGTGGGTCTGCATTTTCGACATCACGGGGTGGAGCACCGTGCCCGCGACAGAGGTGAAGCTCTTGATCGCCAGCTCGGGGATTCGATAGGCGATGGCGTAGATTCCCAGCGCCGCCGGCCCGAGGAACTTGCCGACAAGCAGGTTGTCAAGCAGACGCGGCGTGGCGTTGATGGTCTCGGCGCCGATCAGGTAGGAGCCGAAGCTCATCACGTAACGCACGGTTGGCCAGTCTGGGAGGGCGCTGGGCTTCCAGGGTCGGATCCAGAAGAGCAGCAGCGTCGAGACCAGCGCTCCGGCGACGTAGCCGATCACCAGTGACCACACCCCGTATCCCAGGATCGCGAGGGCGATCGAGATCAGCCCCTTTGCCAGGCCCTGCGCCACGTCGGGCACCAGCTTCTTGCGCAGGTTGAGCTCGCGGAACAGCAGGCTGTAGTGCACCGAGCCGAGCGCGCGGATCACCAGCACCAGGCAGACGGTGCCCAGAAGTGGCTCCAGTTCGGGCGATTCGAAGAGCCCGGAGATTGCGCCCGAGCCCCACCAGAGCAGCAGCGCCATGAGGGTCGAGGTGAAGATCGCGCAGTAGAAGACCGCGTTGGCGGTCTCCTCTTGCCGATCCTTGACCGAGATCAGCGCCGCGCCGAGGCCGAACTTCGAGATGATCTCGAAATAGCCCATGATCGCGAGGCAGATCGCCATCAGGCCGAATTCGACCGGATCGACGTAGCGGGCAATGATGATGACCGCGACGAAGTTCAGAAGCTTGGTGGAGATGAAAGAGAGGTAGGCCCAGAACAGGTTCTTGGAGGTGGCCTTGCCGGGAGAGAATACCATGCAGCAAATCCTCGAAAACATGAGGAGAAAAATGAAAAATCCGACCTGAAAAATGCAGTGGCCGGGCGTGAGAATCGAGATCAGTCTAAGGGCATCCCCGCGCAGGGCAAAGCTTTAAACCGCCTTGGACGGACTGCTGCCCAAGATTGCCGCGTTCGGACCCAAAGGGCGCTCACTTGCGTGTGAACTCTGCCGCAAGCCGTTCGAAATATTGCCGCAGGGCGGCGCGAGTGCTACAGTCATTCCCCGGAAGACTACATTTTTGATCTATTTCTATTTCTTTTTTACCGACGCCGCATGGTGTCCATGGATTGGTTTGACCGTGAAACGCATCATTCTTGCTATTGTCGTGTTCGGCGCAACTCTCACCCCCATGCTTTTCGCCATCAAGGAGTCGACCCCCACGTTCGAGGCGCGGTCGCTGGTGTCCTTCGCTCTCGGGCGCGAATATGTCTACGTGCCAGACCCCAGCCTCACGGATATCCGTGCGCCCAACGCCGGGGACTTCCAGGGCTTTGTGAACGCCGAGATGCTGCTTCTCGACAACCCCAAGCTGGTGCGCAAGGCGATCGAGAAGGTGGGTCTGAATCGTGTGTACCCCAACATGCCCGACACCGCGGAGGGACTCGTCGAGGCGACGATTTGGCTTGATGAAAGCACGATGATTGAGCTGATCACCGGATCCTACGTGGTGAAGGTGTCGGTCTTTCACAGCAATCCGGTGATCGCGGCGGAACTGGTGAACGCGCTGGTCGAGGCCTTCCTCGATCACCGCCGGGTCATGTACACAGAGCGCGAGCTTTCCACGATCACGGCGCGGTTGGACAAGGCGCAGCAGGAAGCCGAAGAGATCGACGCGGCGCTGATCGCTCTGCTCGGCGCACCCGATGCGACCGGTCTGCAGATCGAATACGAGAACGCGGTGCGCGACGAGGTCGCGCTCAATGCCGAGTTGCGCGAGGCGCGGCTGAACATGATCTCGCTGCAACAGCGCAAGGCATCTTTGGAAAACCGGCTGGGCTTCGAGGCGGATGCGCTGGAAGCGGAGACGGAGATCGAGGAGGCGCAGAGCCGGATCAGCTATCTCGAGCAGGAGTTCCAGAACACCCAATCTCATATTTCGGGCCTGTCAGAGGTGATGCCGAAGGCGCGGCTCCTGCAGGCACGTCAGGAAGCGCAGACCGAAAGGATCGCCGAGCTTGACCTGCGGTTGCGCGATGCGCGGGCGGTGGAGGTCTCGGGCTTTGACAACGTGCGGGTGATCGAAGAGGGCACGCCGCCGATAAACCCGGTCAGCCTGTCGCCAAAGGCGCAGTTCGCCATCGCGATCATCGTTGCGGGGATCGCTGCCTTTGCAGCCTACATGATCGCCTTCCTGCTGGCCTCGCGGCCCAAGAAGACCCGAGAGGAAGATCTGCATGCGCCCGGGGTGACAGTGATGAAGCAATCGCCGCGCGGCGACGATCGTCCGGCGCATCTGGCGCGCTGAGCAAGACGCGCGCGACCGGGTCCGGCCGCGCGTTGCCTCCCTTATGCAAGGCGGACTTTCCCATGAAGGCTGCGAAGATTGATCTGCAAGGCCATGCGCTTGCCGTGGACGATCCGGCGCCGTTGCGCCTCGGCTACATGATCGACACCCTGTTAACTGGCGGCGCCGAGCGGCTTGTGCTTACCTTTGCCGAAGCGGTGCGCGGGCGGGCGGACATGAGCCTCACGGTGTTCGTGCTGAGCGATCTCGAGACGCCGTTCCTCCAGCGGCTGAGGGACACGGGCACCAAGGTGGTGTTGCTGCCGGGGCGCAATCTCGTGGACCTCGGGCGCTTCCGGCGGCTGGTCGCGGCGCTGCGGGCCCACCGGATCGAATACCTGCACGCGCATCTCGCCTCATCGAGCACGCTCGGGGCCTATGCCGCGCGCCTGCTGGGGATCCCCTTCATCACCACGATCCACAATGTGAAACCCTCGGTGCGAAGAATTCGCCCCGGCCGGCGCCTGTTGCAGGGCATCGCCATGCGCCTGCCCGGAGTCAACAAGATCGCTGTCGGCGAGGCCGTCGCCGTGGCCGCGGCGGGCGAGATCGGGCCGGCTGGCTGCCGGGTGGTGCCGAATGCGGTTTCCGAAAACGTGGTGGCCCCCTTCGGCGCGCGGGCGCGGCTTCGCCGCGAGCTTGGCCTCGGCGACGAGCAAGTCGCGCTTGTCTGCGTCGGCGCCATCATCGGCCAGAAGGCGCATGAGGTGCTTCTGGATGCCTTCGCCGCGATTCGCGCGCGGGCACCGCAGGCGGTTCTGCTGCTTGTCGGCGACGCCCGCGACGCCCTGCGCTTCGAAGCCCTTCTCGCGCAAGCGGGACAACTCGGCCTTGGCGACGAGCTGCGCTTCCTGGGCATGCGCAGCGACATCCCCGAAGTGCTGGCGGCCAGCGACATTTTTGTCAGCGCGTCGCATTGGGAAGGGGCGCCGGTCTCCCTGCTCGAGGCCATGGCCAACGGGCTGCCGCCAGTGGTGACCGATGTGGGCGAGAACGCGCTGGTTCTGGAGGGGACCGGCGCCATTCTCGTGCGGCCACGCGATCCGGAGGCACTGGCGCGGGGCGTTCTCGAGATGATCGAGACGAAGGGCCTGGCGGAGCGCACCGCCCATGCGGTCCGCGAGCGGGCGCTGGGGCGTTACGGCGTGGCCACCTGGGTTGAGCGGCTCTTGGCGATCTACGCCGAGACCGGTCGCCGCAGCGACTGGCACAGGGCGCGGCCGGATGTTCCCGCGCCCCGCCTGCAACCTCGGCGGGTGCCGCGGTGACGGGCAGAACGGTCACTCTTCGGTGTGCCTCCCGGCGCGCAGGTCTTAATTCCTTGACGCGTCTTCCGGCGGTTGCGTATCGTCGGGGCATAGTAACGCGCAACGGGTCCGCCGCTGGTTTTGGTCCGGGTCCATATTTTTGGAATTTGTCCCAAATGTTTAGGGGGACCAAGTGTCGGTCATCATTGCCAACCCGGCTGAAACACCTTCGGATCTTCTCCGATTGGTCAGGATTGGAAGATGCCACTCAACACTCTAGAAAGGAGGCTACGTGTCACGCGCGGTCGCGGTTCTGCAGACCCGTCGCAAACATCGCCCATGGACAAGCAGGCTGAACGGCCGCCGCGGCGAGACCGCCAGTATGTCCGGCAGGCGATACTCATTATTTCTTGTGCGCTAACCGCAATTTTTTACGCTTGGCTTATTTCATTCATCGTTGGTTTCAGCCTTGGGGCGGTTGCCTGGATCGGGATTGCATTTTTGGGCGCTCTTGCCGGGTTCTTTCTGTCGATCATCCTCTGATCGTCTGACCCGGGCGCTCCGAACGGCCCCGCAAATCGGCCAATTTATGGCCTCGATCCGTGCGATCATCCCGAAATTCACTCTGGCGCCGCTGCGGCGCCGTGGCCCGAGGCGACCGGCGACGCAGTAGGAGACGCTGCCTGTGTCGACGCATTCCCTTCCGTCTGATCCCGAACCAATATCTCGGGCGGACCTCTTTCCGCCCGCCGCCTACCTGATCGGCGCGCCGAAATGCGGCACGACGGCGTTGGGACACTATCTTGCGGGGCACCCGGGGGTGGGCTTCAGCAACCCCAAGGAGCCGCACTACTTTTCGCGCGACCTGCGCGGGCTGTGCCTGTGCGATGACCTTGAAGCCTATCGCGCGACCTTCGCGCCGGGTCCGCAGGCCGAGGTGCTGATGGAAGGATCGGTCTGGTATCTCTATTCGGACAGCGCGATCACCGAGATCCTCAAGGCGCGGCCCGATGCGAAATTCATCGTCATGTTGCGCAATCCGGTGAAGATGCTGGCCTCGTTGCATCGGCAGCTGATCCATGCGCTCGACGAGAGCGAAGAGGACTTCCGCACGGCCTGGGACCTCTCGGATGCGCGCGCTGCGGGCAAGAACATCCCCCGCAGCTGTCGCGCCCCGTCAACGTTGCTCTACAAGCGCACCGCCGCTTTCGGAGAAATGCTCTCACGGCTCTACGCCCGGGTGCCGCGCGATCGGGTCTTGGTGCTGTTCCAAGAGGACATGCGGGCGGACACGCCCGGCATCTACCGCCGGACTCTGGCGTTCCTCGGTCTCGAGGACGACGGGCGGCGGGACTTCCCTTCGATCAACGAGGCCAAGCGAGCGCGCTCGAAGCTGGTGCGCTACGTGGTGACGCGGGCCGGTCCCGCGCGCCAGCTCGTGTCACGACCGATCAAGCGCGCCTTCGGGCTCGAGTCGCTGGGACTGCTGAAAAAACTGGATGCGCTCAATACCGCCAAGCTCGCCAAGGTGCCGGTCCCCGCCGACCTCGCCGAGGAGATCGCGGCAACCTACGCCGAGGACATGCTGCTGCTCCAGCTGCTTGTCGGACGTGACCTCGCCGATCTGGGCTGGCCGATGCCGGACCCGGCGCGGCCCAAATCCGCCGCGGTGGGATGATCCCCTGGGCGACATGTTTTTTTGTGACTGATTTGATTCATTTTTTTGAAAAGGAAGCACCATGTTGAAGCGCAATTACGACAGTCGAAAGCGCATCCTCGTCACTGGGGGGGCGGGTTTTCTGGGCTCGCATCTGTGCGACCGGCTGCTGGAACGCGGGGCAGAGGTCCTGTGCGTCGACAACCTGTTCACCGGCACGAAACGCAATATCGAGCATCTGCTCGGCAATCCGCGTTTCGAGTTCCTGCGCCATGACGTGACCATCCCTCTCTATGTCGAGGTGGACGAGATCTATAATCTCGCCTGTCCGGCCTCGCCGATCCACTACCAGCACGACCCGGTGCAGACGACCAAGACCTCGGTGCACGGCGCGATCAACATGCTGGGGCTGGCGCGGCGGCTGAAATGCCCGATCCTGCAGGCTTCGACCTCTGAAGTTTACGGTGACGCGCTGGTCAGCCCGCAGGCCGAAGGCTACTGGGGCAATGTGAACCCGATCGGCGTGCGCTCCTGCTACGACGAGGGCAAGCGCTGCGCCGAGACGCTGTTCTTCGACTACAACCGCCAGCACGGCCTCCCGATCAAGGTGGTACGCATCTTCAACACCTACGGTCCGCGCATGCACCCGCAGGATGGCCGCGTGGTGTCGAACTTCATCCGGCAGGCGCTCTACGACGAGGACATTACCATCTACGGCGATGGCAGCCAGACCCGGTCGTTCTGCTACATGGATGAGTTGATCGAGGGCATGATGCGCATGATGGCCACCGACGAAGGCTTCACCGGCCCGGTGAATCTTGGCAACCCGCAGGAATGCACCGTGAAGCAGCTTGCGGAGATGATCGTGGCGCAAACCGGCTCGAAGTCGAAGCTGGTGTCGCGGGAACTGCCCAGCGACGATCCGGTGCAGCGCCGCCCCGACATCACCCTCGCGCGCAAGCATCTCGGCTGGAGCCCTTCGATCGAGCTTTC
Source organism: Salipiger sp. PrR007 (assembly GCF_010499845.1). NCBI lineage: Bacteria > Pseudomonadati > Pseudomonadota > Alphaproteobacteria > Rhodobacterales > Roseobacteraceae > Salipiger > Salipiger sp. PrR007. The sequence continues at coordinate 113,148 of NZ_JAAGOZ010000028.1, forward strand.
CGAGGGCATCGCCAAGACCATCGCCTACTTCGAGGACCTGCTCGGCAAGAAGTCCCGCCAGATGCAGACGACCTCCTGAGCAGAAGGCGCGCGCCGCTGGCGGCGCGTGCTCCGACCGACCCTAGTGAGCCCGGTCGCTCCGGCGTCCGGGTGTGACGTTGTTCTTCATGGGAGCAGGTGATGACCCTTTTTGTGTCTCCTCGGCGCCGTATGGTGCTGGCATGTTTCATTCTCTCGACCGCTTTGGCGGGATTTTCGCTGCCCGTCGACCTCGTCCGGGCGGATACCGCCTCCTCGGCGGATGACCCGGAGCAGGCTGGTTTCGGCGCCCTGACCCGTGGCGGCGGTGATGGCCGCACCATCCACGTGACCACGCTGGCCGACGACGGGCCGGGCAGTCTCCGCTGGGCCGCCGAACAGGAGCAGGGGCCGCGCATCATCCACTTCGATGTCGGGGGGACCATAGCTCTGTCGCACCAGATCCAGATCGGACCGGACGTCACGCTCGATGGTCGCAGCGCGCCGGGGGGGATCACCCTCACCGGCGGACGGCTGCGGGTGGTGGGCAGCAACGTGATCGTGCGCGGGATGCACCTGCGCCCGGGCGACGGTCCGGGCGATGCGCCCGACAACCGCGACGGGCTGTCGATCGGGGACGGATCCAAGCCGATCCGCAATGTGCTGATCGAGGGCAATTCGATCAGCTGGGCGGTCGACGAGAACCTCGCGGTCTGGGGCAACGTGGCCGATGTCACCATCTCCAACAACATCATCGCCGAGGCGCTCGACCAGTCGATCCATCCCAAGGGGCGGCACAGCATGGGGCTTCTTATCGGCGGCGGCTCGGCCAAGCGCATCACCGTGATCGGCAATCTTCTCGCGCATAACCGGCATCGCAACCCCAACATCAAGGATGACAGCCGGCAGATCGAGTTCATCAACAACCTGGTGTACAATTGGGGCCCGAGCGGCTTTCAGGGCACCGGTTCGACGGTCAACATCATCGGCAATGTCTACATCCCCGGACCGAACAGCGTCGAGCGGCCGCCACTTCACCTGCAGGACGCGGGGCGTCCCGGCCCGAACTTCTACGTATCGGACACCGAGGGCGAGATCCGCGCCGATGCGGAGGTCGCGCTCTCGAAAGCCCCGGCGTTCGCAGGCAGCGGAGCGCCGGTGATCCCCTCGGCGCAGGTCGAGGACGCCGTGCTCGCCAACGCGGGCGCGCGCCACCCTCAGGTTGATGCCACTGATCTTCGGCTCCTCGAAGAGGTGAGGGGACGCACCGGGTACATCATCGATTCGCCCCGGCAGGTGATCCAGGGCCGCCTGCCGAGAAAGGCGGGAGGAAATGCGGGCGAGGCCGCACAAAGTTCGAACTAAGTCCCCGCCATTAAAGGCGAAACTTGGGAAAAAATGGGGCTGGACAGCGAGGCGCCTGATTTGGTGGGAGAAGCTATTGTTGCGACGTGCTGCACAGTGTCCGTGCAACCTTTGCGTGACAAGCCCACGAAGTCCCTAGTTGTTCCGGGTTTGCGGTCTAGGTCCCAAAAAACAGCTTTGCACCGCTGGCCCATAAAGTTAGTATTTTCGACAGAATGATGCGCTTTAATTAACATACAAAACGATCTGTCCCCGTATTGGTCAGGGGACATTTGAGGCAGTTTCTGGCCGAAGTCCGAGCATCATGAAGGTTTTCATGATCGCCGCGCGTCTATGCGGCACCGTTTGCATTTTGCTTTTTGGCTAGGGTTTTTCCCAGGCTCCTTGAGTTTTCCGAGGATATTTCCGATGAATTTTTCAACACAAAAAGAACTAGAAAAACCGCATACATACAGAACTTTAGACGACTCCTCCCCCCGCTTCAGCGATTTCCAATCCTCCCACTACCGCACGGAGCTCTCCTCCCAATCCGTGCGCGACACTGGCTATGCGAGCGGCGCGGTCGCCGGAGCCGAGGCATGGCCGTCGGGCGGCCGGCGCGCCATTTGGCCGCGGTTCTCGGTCGGCTTCCAGCCGCGCTCGCGGTTTGTTTACCGGGCTTACAATTTCGCCATCGCCATGACGCTCTTTCTGATGGTCCTGCCGCTGTTCCTGGTGATCACCGCGCTTCTCGCCCTCACCCAAGGTGCACCGATTTTCTACCGCGGCCCGCGTATCGGCGAGAACGGCGAGCTCTTCGACGTTTTCAAGTTCCGCAGCCTCGACAGCAACAAGGCGGCGATGATCACCAAGGACAAGGTGCTGCCCAAGGGGTCGGGCATCGAAACGCCGATGGGACTGTTCCTGCGTGAAACCCGTCTCGACGAGATTCCGCAGCTTCTGAACGTGATCAAGGGCGACATGAACATGTGCGGCCCGCGCCCCGTGCGCCCGGAGATCGCGGCACAATATGCCGCCACGATCCCCGACTACGAACGCCGGTTCCGGGTCAAGCCCGGGATGATAGGCCCGGCCCAGGCTTTCATGAGCCACGGGACCTCCAAGGCGATCCGCTCGCGGCTGAACAACAAGCTGTGCCGCACCGAGGTGTCTTATCTCGGCGAGATCTCCCTCGTGTTCATCGTCGGGGCCTGCGTGGTTGCGCGGACGGTGTCCCGGATCGGCGCGACGGTCTTCGGTCGCCGGTCAGAACGTATCGAGGCCGCGCGTGCGCGGGTCTACGACATGCGCTTCGTTTCTGATGACGGCCAGTCGCGGGCGGTGTTCTGGGTCGACGAGGACCAGCTTATCCTCGACCAGGGGAACGCGCTGAACGTGCCGCTCTTGGGTCGGCTGACCATGCTCCTTCCGGACGGTCAGACCCGCAATGCGGCGGTGGAACTGAGCACGGTCCAGGCGACGGCGCCGAACGGCCGGGTGCAGGTCAGTTACAAGCCGAAAAGCGAATACGCCGAACACATCCTAAGCCGCTACCTGTTCCAGGCAGTTGTTGTGCCACACCGGTCCGAGTTCCTTTCCGCAAAGCTGCGACGCGCGCTCACCCGCTCGACCGCGGCATGATGCCGGACGGGGCTTAGCCCCTCCGGCAATCGCGAGTTCCTCTGCCACGGCGCAGGCCAAAAAAACCGTAATTAATTAAAAACAAAAAATAAAAACTGATTTCATAGTTGATTTTACCCCTCTCATCAGAGGACTCTATTATGCCCGATACCATTACATTCGGTGTCACTGATCTTTCCGGGGAACAGAGCACCAACCCGACGGCGCTGGATTTCAGCGAAACGGGAAATCCGGTGCTTTTTGTCGCCCAGCAAAATGGCACCATCTATCGCTACGAAATCGAACGGCAGCCGGATGGGGCGGATGCCGACACGAGCCCCGACTTTGTCGTGACCTCGTCGACGGCGATTGGCGTCATTCCGGCCGAAACCCAGAACTTCAACGATGACGGAACCCTGAACTCCAAGACGTTCCGCCAAATGACCGGCCTCGTCGCGACCACCGACGCGGAGGGCAACGACGTGCTCTACGTCACCTCCTCCGACTGGCGCATCTCGGTGGGTGAAGACAGCGGGCTTGACACCAACTCGAGCCAGATTCATCGGCTCGTGCTGGATCCGGACACCGGCGAGGTGCTTTCCAATGTCGCCATCGTGCGCGGCCTGCCGCGTTCGGAAGAGAACCATTCGATCAATGGGCTCGACCTGTCGGTGGACCCCGACACCGGCGATACCTACCTGTGGGTCGCGATAGGCGGCAATACCAACAAGGGCGCGCCTGGCAACAACTTTGCCGGGACGGTGGATTTCGCCTACTCGGCCTCGGTCATTAAGATCAACCTGACCGACCTGGAATCCTACGACATTCGCACGGACGCCAGCGGGAACCTTTTCATTCTGGACATGCCGACGCTCGACGATCCCTCGCGTCCGAACGTCGATCTCACCACGCTGGACATCGAGAACCTGAATCTCGATCCCAACTTCACGCTCGACAACAACGGCAGCAGCGGCGGTGTTCTGCGGCCCGATTGGGCGGGAGGGAACAATGGCCTCAACATGGCCAAGATCACTGACTACGTGCTGGTCAGCGAGGATGGGCAGCTCAAGCTGGTCGACAACCCGCTGACCATCCATTCGCCGGGATTCCGCAATCCCTTTGACGTGCTGGTGACCGAGGACGGCCAGGTCTACACCTTTGACAACGGTCCCAACGGTGGCTGGGGCGGCCAAGCAGTCTCGTACTCCGATGGCGCGATCGTTGACGACTGGACCTCGGAATTCGCCACCAACCATTTCAGCGAAGACGGCAGCAAGGGCTACGGCGACCAGCTGCATTACCTTGGCGAGATCACCGACGAATACGGCCCCTACGGCGGCCATGCCAACCCGATCCGCGCCGCGGCCGAAGCGCTGTCGCTGGCCTTCAAAAGCGACGGGAGCTATGCCGGGGCGACCTCCGGTTCACCGATCATGGCCTATGGCGCGGTGCTCTTTGCCAATGAGGCGCAGGCGCGCGATTTCCTGTCCGAGCTGCTGATCATCTACGCGCAGGATTCCGCGGGAAGCTGGGTCGATACGACGTCGCTCACCGGTCTGCCGGATGATTTCTTCGACGTGGTCTCGGGCTACGACTGGGAGCATCCCGGAAGTTCGATCGCCAACGTGCTGGATTTCTTCGACGGCACCTCAGTGATGGATGGCACGGCGCATTCGCCCGAAGCCCAGCTGCTCGATTACACCCAAGACGGATCGCTGCTCACGCTGCCGGAATCCACCAACGGGCTCGAGGAATACACCGCGACATTCTTCGGCGGAGCGCTGCAGAACACCGTCGTCGCAGCCAGCTTCGACGGCACGCTCTATTTCGTCAAGGTCGAGGACACCGACGGTGACGGCCGCACGGATTCCGCCTCGGTGGTCTACGAGCTGGGCAACTTCGGCTCGCAGCCGCTGGCCGTGACGGCGCTGGGGGACGACGGGCTCGGGGTCTTCATCGACAATGACGGGGATGGGCTGGACGATTTCGCCGGGCTCATCGTCAGCGGTGTCTACGGCAAGGACAATATCGCCATCTTCATCCCCGGCGGCGAGCCGCTCGATCCGAGCGACGATCTCGACCTCGACGGGGTGGATAACATCCTCGACAGCCACGTCGGCGACCCGACCGATGGCACCGGCGTCAACGTGGGGCCGAATTCGACGGCCAAGTGGGACTTCGAATTGAACAACCCCGCCTCGACTCCGCCCGGCGCCGTGCCAAGCGGCGACAGCATCGCGGGCGGCATAGGCGTCAACGCGGTGTGGCGCAACAACGTGCTTCCGGCAACCGACAATGCCGGAGATCCGACGCAGGGTCTCTATAATGGCGGCGTGTTCAACCTTGGTGGCGCCTCGAGCTTTGTCAGCATCGACGAAGCCTATGCGGGCACCGCTGTCGGCGCGGCGAACACCCAGCAGGACGTGCTTGGCATCGGCTTCATGTCCTCGGGGGCGCAGCAGCTCGCGATCACCAGCGAGATGGTCAACATCTTCACCTATTCGCTCAACAAGGACGCGCCGGCCAAGACCTGGGACGGCGGCGAGAAAGTCGGCCTCATGGTCGGGCCGGGCGATCAGGACACCTTCGTCGAGGCCACGATCGCCGTCGTCGAAGAGGGCGGCACGATCAAATACGGCGTGCAACTGATCGTCGAGGAAAACAACAGCTATGTCAGCAGCTTCGTCGAGGTGCCGGGGATCGAGGATCCGGATATCCTCGGTGTCGGCGATCCGAACTTCGAGGTGGCGATCGACCTCGACATGACCTCCGGGGCCGAGACCGCCACCGCGCGGGCGCGCTACGTGAACAACGGCGTCTACACGGACTGGGTGCCGACCGCGACGCTGGCGCTTCCGGCGGCCGTCGTCGAGGCGGTGAAGGGTGAGTATGACAACCTCGGCTCGGTCACCGGCGCAGTGGTCGGCATGGTTGCCTCGACCCCCACCGGGGACGACAGCTTTGCCGCCTCGTGGGACTGGATCGAGGTCACCAACACCTCGGAGGGCGAGGTCGTGCACCGATGGGTCGGCGGCAATTCCGACGTGGCGGCCAGCGATGGGGGCATGGACTGGAGCAGCTCGACCTCGGTGCTGGTGGCCGGCACCACGTCGGTGTCGACGTTCAACCTCGCAACGCTTGACAGCTCGGTGCCCTCGAGCACCCCGCTCGGTGTCTTCGCGCAGGAACGCTGGGCGCAGCCCACCGGCCAGGGCATGCAGTATGAGTTCGCCGTGGATCCGGGCAGCTACGCGATCCGCCTCTACATGGGCAACGGCTACAACGGCACTGACCAGGTCGGTGAGCGGATTTTCGACGTGTCTATCGAGGGCTCACTCTTCTTGAACGACTTCGACCTCGTGGCGGCTTTCGGCAGCGGCGTCGGCGGTATGGTGCAATGGACCGGCCAGATCAACGACGGGATCGCCGACATCGACTTCGCGTCGGTGCTGGAGAATCCGCTGATCAACGCCATCGAGATCATCGCCATCGACGACGTCGCGCCGGGTCCGTCGATCTCGGTCGGTGACGCAATTGCCGGCGAGGCCGACGGCTCGGTCACCGTCGCGCTCTCGGCGAGCAACTACGTGCCCTCCGAGAGCACCGTGCTCGTGCAGTTCGAGGTGCGTCCGCTCACCGCGACGGCGGGCAGCGACTACACCGTGGCCAATGCGACGCTGAACGCCGCGACCGGCGTCTACAGCGGCAGCCGGCAGATCGCGGGCGGCGCGGCGGATACCAGCGTGCTGATCAATATTCTGAACGACACGCTGGTCGAGGGGGCCGAGAGGTTCGAGGTGGTGATCACCGGGGTCAGCGGAGCCAATGCAACCATCGGGGAGGACACCGGCTTGGTAACGATTCTTGACAACGACAGCGGCACGCCCGGGTCAGGGGGTGGCGCGGTCACACTGGCGATCACCCCGACGGCCGACAACGTACAGAAGTCGAACTACGACTCCGGCTCCTTCGTGCTCAGCAATACCGGGACCAAGGTGGTCACCAAGGTCGAGATCGATGTCTCGGGGGCGGTGCTGAAGGACGCGGTCTTCGATCCTTTCGGCCTCGCCGGGGATACCGTCGCCAAGGCGCTGACCATCAACAGCGCAGGCAATACCGGCGTGGTCGCGCCGAACAACAATGCCAGCGATCCGAACAATGCGACCTACGTCGGCGCTGGCGGCACTGCTGGCTACGAAGGCATCGTCCTGACCTTCAACCAGGCGACTGCGGGTGGCTTCCAATCCGGCGAGACGGTGACCTTCTCGGTCGACATGGACCCCAACTCCATCGCCGGCGCAAAGAAGTCGACGCTCGATGCGGGCACGTCTCCCAATTGGGACGTGGGCGGGGTCTCGGGGGCCGAGCTGATCGGCTCGAGCTTCACCGTGACCTATGCCGACGGCACCACCAGCACGGGATACCTGCAGGGCACCGACACGCAAGCGGGCGCCAAGGGGCTTTCGTCGCAGTCTGCGGCCGGCACCGAGGCCAGCATCGTGGTCAACGGGCTTATCGAGGGTGGCGTCGGGACCTACAGCGACAGCGACTTCAGCATGATGGTCAGCGGCCCGGCCGGGGCGACCATGCGGGTCGTGCTGATGAAGGGCATGATCCAGCCCACCACCAACGCCTTCTCGACCGGCACCAGCACGGAGCAGGCCTATGCGCCGCAGCTCGATGCGCAGCTGGCAGCGCTGGCGGCATCGGACTTCCCGGCCAATAACGCCGTGGAATTCCAGACCGTTGACATTACCCTGACAGGCGGCGTGCAGGACATATCGTCGATGTTCGACCTCTCGGGGGTGGCGGCCTATGACTTCACCGGCGAAGACCAGCTCCCGCTCGGCATCGTCGCGGCGGTGATCGACCCGAGCAACGGCAACCTGCCTGTGGGCCCGACCACGTCGCCGATCTACCTGACCTACGACGCCGACAGCTCGAGCGGCGGCGGCAATGGCGGTGGCGGAAATGGAGGCGGCGGCACGCCCATCGGCGATCCGTTCATCGTCGAGGCCGAGGACATGACCCTCGTGCAGGGCTTCGCGGTCTTCGGCAACCCGCACGCCTCGGGCGACCAGCTGATCCAGGCCACCGACCCGGGCACGCAGATCGCCAATTACACCGTGGCCACGGCCGGGACCTTCGACATCAAGATCGGCTATTTCGACGAATCCGACGGTCAATCGGTGCTGAACGTGCTGGTCAACGGCACGGTGATCGACAGCTTTACCTGGGATCTCGATGCGGCCGAGACGACGGTCACCCCGTCCTCCTTTGCCGAGCACATCATCTCGGGCGTCGAGTTGAAGGTGGGCGACACCCTGCAACTGTCGGGCGTGTCCGACGGCGGCGAGCCGCTGCGCATCGACTTTGCCGAGTTCACCCCTGTCGAGGGTAGTCCCGGCGGCGGCGGCACTGGCGGCACCGGGGGTGGCGGCACGGGCGGAGGCTCTAGCTCGGGCGAGACCTTCCGCGTCGAGGCCGAGAGCCTCAGCCTCGTGCAAGGTTTCGCGGTCTTCGGCAACCCGCATGCTTCGGGCGATCAGCTCATCCAGGCCACGGATCCGGGCACGCAGATTGCCAGCTACAGCGTGACACAGTCTGGCAGCTTCGATCTCACCCTCGGGTATTTTGATGAATCCGATGGGCAGTCGGTGCTGAACGTCGTGCTCAATGGCTCGGTGATCGACAGTTTCACCTGGGATCTCGATGCGGACGGGACGACGGTCACCCCGGGCGCCCTAGCCGAACGCACCATTTCGGGACTCGATCTGGTGGCCGGCGATATCCTGGAGCTGTCGGGCGTCTCCAACGGCGGTGAGCCGCTGCGCATAGACTACCTCGACTTCACTCCGCTCGACGGCGGCTCGGGCGGCGGCAGTGCGCCTGCCAACCCGGGCGAGCTGGTGCGCCTCGAGGCCGAGACTTTCTCGCTCGACCAAGGTTTCATCATCAGCAGCAATGGCCATGCCTCCGGGGATCAATTGATCAGGGCGGGCGACGCGGGCGTGCAGAGCGCAAGCTTCGTCTTTGCGGATGCGACCGGAACCTATAACCTTACCTTGGGTCACTTTGACGAGTCCGATGGTCAGTCGCAGCTCGACATCGAGGTGAACGGCGTGGTGGTGGACAGCTTCGTCTGGAACCTCGATGCGGGCGATGCGATCGTGAACGGCACATCTTTTGCCGAGCACAGCACCTTCGGGGTCGAACTCGCGGCGGGCGACGTGGTCAGTCTCACCGGTATTTCGGACGGCGGCGAGCCGCTCAGAATTGATTATCTGGACTACATTTACGTGGATGGGATCATTGGGTGAGATGAAGGATTTTTCAATGGTTGGTCCCGCACGGTCGCGGGGATTGTTCGTGATCCGCGGGAGCTTCTCGCACATCAATGCCCAACTCGAGGCGGCCCTGCGCAGGGTCCGCCCCGAGATCGATCTCGATGTCATCGACGTCGGAAAGGAGTTCAAGGAGAACATGCTGAGCCAGCTGCGGTGCCTCCTCGGGGTGCAGCGCGAGTACGGGCTGTCCAGCTGGAGTTCCAAGGACATGCTGCGCTACCGCCTGGCGCGCTCGCGGACGTACTACCAGGCGGTGAGCGAGATGGTGCGGGATCGGTTCGATCCCGCCGACTACGACTTCACCCTGCAGACCCAGTCGCTGTTCAACGCGGCACTGCCCGGCATCCCCAACTTCGTCTATACCGACCACGTGGCGCGGGCGGGGATGTCGAGCCTGCAGGGCCTCTTCGGGGCGCCCAGCGACGGTTGGTTCGCCTGCGAGAGCGAGATCTACACTCAGGCCCGGCATGTCTTCACCTTCGGGCCCAAAATTCGCCGGATGCTCACCGAGCAATACCGCATCGCGCCGGAAAAGAGCTCGGCCATCGGGGCAGGGGCCTCGGTGCTTCCCAAGCGGCCGGTGGATCTGAGCACCGAGCGTTTCGCCCGACGCCGCATCCTCTTTGTCGGGGTCGACTGGGAGCGCAAGGGCGGGCCCGAGTTGGTCGATGCCTTCAAGCTGCTCCGCACGCGGCTGCCGGATGCGACACTCACCGTGATCGGCTGCAGCCCCGAGTTGCAGGTCGAGGGGGTCGAGGTGTTGGGGCGCCTGCCTCTGGAGGAGGTCGCCGAACATTTCCACGAGGCTTCCTGCTTCTGCATGCCCTCGCGGCTCGAGCCCTTCGGCGTGGTCTTCTGCGAGGCCATGCAGTTCGGCCTGCCGGTGGTCTCGACCGACGTCGGCGACATTGGCTCCATCGTGGTCGAGGGCGAGACCGGCCACGTGGTCCCGGTGCGGAGCCCCGAGGCGCTTTCCGAAGCGCTCTTTCAGACGCTCGCCATGCCCGACCGCGCCCTGCGCCTCGGCACGGCGGCCAAGGCACGTGCAACGCAGTTCACCTGGGACGCGGTGGCGGAACGGATCGCCGCGCATTTTCCGGGCGAGCCCGCCATGCCGCGCGCCGAACTGGAGGTGGCCTGGTGAGCAAGCGCATTCTCTACGTAATCGACAGCCTCAAGTTCGGCGGCGCCGAGATGCTGCTGCTGGGCCTGCTGGATGCGGCGCGGGACCGTGGCTGCGAGGCGCATGTGGCCTATTTCACGCCTGGCCCGCTCGAGGCGCGTGTGGCCGAGCGCGACGTCGGCATGACCCGGCTGAGCACCAGGGGGCTGCGCGATCCGCGCGCGCTCGCACGCTGCATGAAGCTGATCCGCGACTGGCGGCCCGACATCGTGCACAGCCACCTGATCAAGAGCGATCTCGTCGGCCAGACGGCCGCGCGCCTCTCGGGCGTGCCGCGCATCATAACCTTGCACAACACCGATCCTTGGCGCGAGAAGAAGGCCAAGAGCCTGATGTATCGGACAATCACAGCTGGGGCCGACGCCTGTATCGGCGTGTCGGATCGGGTGGCCAACCACGTCGCCCGCACCGGAGGCTTCCGCGCCGAACGCATCGAGACCATCGTCAACGGCATCGACCTGCATCACTTCGACCCGGCGCGCACCCAGCCGCTCGATCTGGCCCGCTACGGCGTGCAACCGGGGGCGAAGGTCGTGGCGGTGATCGGCAGCCTTACGCCGCAGAAGGACCACGAGAATTTCCTGCGCAGCGCCGCCATCCTCGCGCAGCGCGTCCCGCAGGCGGTGTTCCTCGTCGTGGGCGAGGGGCCATTGGGGCCGCAGATCGAGGCGCAGGCCCGCGGGCTTGGGCTGGGGCCGGAAAGGCTCATCCTGACCGGGGCCATCAGCCGGATGCGCGAGCTCTTGGCGGCGCTCGACGTGATGGTGGTCTCTTCGGCCTGGGAAGGGCTGCCGATGGTGCTGCTCGAGGGCATGGCGATGCAATGCGCCGTCGCCTCGACCGATGTCGGCGGCATTCCCGATGTGCTCGAAGATGGCCGCTCCGGACGCCTCGTGCCCGCGCATGATCCCGAGGCGCTGGCGCAGGCGGTGGCCGGGCTGCTGGCCGATCCGGCCGCCGCCGCCCGGCTTGGCGGCGCGGCACGCGACACCGTGGTTGCCCGGTTCAGCGCCGAGGTCATGCGCGAGCGCATCTTCGCCCTTTACGACAGCAAGACCCGTCCGCGCCCCGGCGCGCATCGCCAGCCCGGCGCGCCGCGGCTGGACAGTCCCAACTGAGGAGTAGCGAGAATGGTTGTTTATCTTCGCCAGTTTGCCGCCTGCACGGCGCTTGCCCTGGCCCTCGCCGTGACCGGCGGGCCGGCCAAGGCCGACACGCCCGACTACCACGTCGACGTGGGCGACCGGCTGACCATCTCGGTCTATGGCAAGCCCGAGATGTCGGGCAATTTCCAGGTCCGCGCCGACGGCCAGATCGCGATGCACCTGCTGGGGCCGATCGATGTGGCCGGGCTGACCATGCGCCAGGTCGAGGAGCGCATCGAGACCGAGGCGCGCGAGCGCTTCTCCAGCCGAGAATCGGTGGTGGTCGATATGCTCGAATACCGCGATGTCTTCGTGCTCGGCGCGGTCGACACGCCCGGCGCCTACGAGTTCCGCCCCGGGCTGACGGTGATGAAGGCCATCGCCATGGCGGGCGGCATCGAGCGCGTTCAGGAAGACCTGCGCAGCGAGCGTGACATCGAGAACGCCCGCAACAACCTCGCCGAGGCGCAGAGCCGCCTGACCTTTGCCCAGTCCGAGCGCGACGCCCTGGCGCGGGAACTGGCCCGGCTCGACGGGGTGACCACCGAGGCCCAGGTGCCCGAGGCCCGTCTCGACCAGGAACAGGAACAGCTCGTCGGCCTGCGCCGCTCGCTGATGCAGGACCTGATGGAAGGCGCCACCATGCGCAGCACGCTTGCCGACGAGGAAGCCGGGATGCTCGACCAGCGCCGGGAACTGATCAACGAGCGGCTCGACGCCACGCAGGAGCAGCTCGAGAGCATGCAGGAACTTGAGGCCCGCGGTCTCGCTCGCAAGGAGCAGACGCTGGGGCTGAAGATTGACCTCTCCGAATACAACGCCGACCTGCTCGAGGTCGCCGCCTTCGTCTCGCGCGCCAAGCAGACCCGTGCCAATGCCGAGAGCGACATCCAGGAGGCCCAGACCGAGTACCGGCTGAACCTGCTGCAGGACAAGATCGAGGCCGAGCAGCGCGTGGCGCAGGAGCGTACCGAGGTGCAGATGGCGCTGAATTTCCTGCGCCGTGCCAGTCCCGCCGCCGCCGCCGAGTTGGGCGAGGCAGTCGAGACCGTCTACGAAGTCTTCCGCAACGGTTCGGATACGCCCGAGCGGGTGGCGCCGACGGCGCTGCTCGGCCCCGAGGACGTGCTGAACATCAGCTTCGAGGCGGTGATGCAGTGAAACGCGCGAGCGCGGCTCAGGCGGTCCCGGACACCGCCTCGGCCTCGCGCACGGCCAGATCGGCCATCGCGAGGATTGCCTCGCGGCTGCCCGCCACGGCGATGAAGCGCCCGTTGTGGCAGAACTTTGCCCCCGCGACGCCGCTTGCCTCTTCCAGCGCCGCGTCGGTCAGCCCGGCCCAGGCGGCGGGAAGATCGGCGCGCTGCTCGAAGCCGTCGGCGTTCTTGCGGATGCCGGTGAGCGCCCAATCTTCGCCGCGCGGGTGCACCACGAAGAGCAGGTGATCGGCCCCCGCGGCCACCACTGCCGAGCGGAAGGGCATGCCCTGCGGCAGCTCCAGCACGCGGCCCGCACCGGCGGTCTCGATCGCCGCCATCACCTGCGCTTCGGCGCGGCGCTTGGCGGCCTTGCGGCGGATCTGCGCCTCGACGAAGGCGCGCGCGATGTGCAGCGCATCGGCAAATGCCATGTCTTCGGCCTCGGGCGCCTTGTCATCATAGACCGGCTTGAGGCTTTCCAGCAGCATGGGCAGCGTGAGATCCGACAGCATCGGGCCAGCCTCGGACGGGCTGAGAGCGCCGTTGTCCATCAGGTCGACCGGCAGCACGAAGCCCGAATCGAAGCTGGCGTGGATGCCTTCGAGATCGGCCTCTGGCACCTCCAGCGCGCGCAGGTAGTCGCGGCCATAGTGTTTCCAGATCAGCCCGAAGGAGCTGAACGGCTGGCCGTCATCGCGCAGCGGTGCGTCTTTCTGGTGGTGGTCGTAGATGCCCTGCGCGTGGTCGTATGCGCGGCCCACGTCGTAGATGATCTTGTCCGCTCCGGGCGTGATCCATGCCGCGTCGCGGGTGCGGAGGATCTCGGCCTCGGGGTGGAGCCGGGTGAGGATCACCGACGACAGCAGCTCGTCGGCATGGAAGCCGCCGGAATGGGTGACAAGGTGGGTGATCTGCATCGTCGGCCTCTGGATTGCTCGGCGCCCCCATATCGCGGGAGCGCCCTGCTGCCAAGGCGCGAGCGGTCAGGCGCAGGCGCCGGTCCGGGTGCGGGTCAGCCCGCCGCTAGCCTCAGCCGCACTGCCCGGGCCAGCAGAGCCGCAGTTTCCTGCGCAAAGCCGTGCGCCTCGGCGCGGACGTCCGGGCTTTCGGCAAGGCCTGATGCGCGAGCCTGCCAAGCCTCGCAGGCCACAACCAGACTGGGCTCTGCGCCGCCGAGCCGCGTCACCAGTGCCGCGAACTGACCGATGGCCGCGCCGCCCTCCAGCTTCAGCCCGCGTGTCGCCAGCGTCAGCGCGTGGATGCCATTCGCCCCCTCGTAGATCGAGGTGATCCGCGCATCGCGCCAGACCTGCGCCATGCCGTATTCTTCCAGATAACCGTAGCCGCCGAGAATCTGGATGCCGAGATCCGCCGCGCGGATGCCCGCCTCGGTGGCGTAGATCTTGCACAGCGGCGTCAGGAACTCGATCAAGGCAGGTGTCTCGCCCGTTTCAAGCTCGGCCAGCGCGAGATGGCACATGCCGCGGGCGGTGCGGGCGAGATCCTGCTGTTCGTCAAGCATGCGTCGCACGTCGGGGTGGTCGGTGAGCAGCGCCGGAGCGCCCTCGATGGTGCGGCCTTGCGTGCGCTCCGCGGCATAGGCGCTGGCGATTGCGCAGGCGCGGGTTGCATGCGCAACACCCTGCAGAGCGACGTCGAGCCGCGCGTGGTTCATCATGGTGAACATCGCCACCAGGCCGCGCCCCTCGCCGCCGACGAGCTCGGCCTTGGCACCGTCGAATTCCATCTGGCAGGTCGGCGAGGCGTGCAGGCCGAGCTTTTCCTCGATGCGGGTGACGGTGATGGCGTTGCGCAGGCCATCGATTTCCGAGGCGCAAAGGAACAGCGACAGGCCCTTCACCCCGTCCTCTGCCGTTCCGGTGCGGGCGAGGACGAGATGCAAGATGCCCTGCGACATGTCCTGATCGCCGCCCGAGATGAAGATCTTCTGCCCCTCGATCGTCCACCCATCCGCATCCCGTGTCGCCTTGCAGCGGATGCGCGACAGATCCGATCCCGCCCCGGCCTCGGTCAGGCACATGGTCGAGAGCCACGCACCGGAGGTGAGGCGCGGGATATAGGCTGCCTGTTGCTCGGCCGTGCCATGGGCGAGCAGGGTCGAGATCGCGCCAGGTACCAGCCCCGTCACCATCTGCAGCGCGTGATTGGCGCCCGAGAAGATCTCGGAAACCGCCGCCGCCGTCAGATGATCGAGCGCCTGACCGCCGAACGCCTCGGGGGCGGTGAGCCCCTGCCAGCCACTCTCGGCCAGTTCGGAATAGGCCGCGGCGAAGCCTTCGGGCATCCGCACACGGCCATTCTCCAGCCGGCACCCTTGCCGGTCTCCGGGTTCGTTGAGCGGGGCGAGCACGCCCTCGGCGAAGGCGGCGAAATGCTGGGTGATCTCCTGCGAGAGCTCGGCATCCCAGCCGGGGGCATTGCCGGCAAAGATATGTAGGCTGTGGAAGATCTCGTCGGTGGGGGCCTGGAAGGGGATCATCTGTGCCTCGCTCGCAAGGGGAAACAGGGCGGCGCAGGAGCACCGCCGTAGAGCCGGGACCGGCTCCGCGCATAAAGGAGGAAGGTCCGCGCGCCGGAACGCGCGGAAGAAGGTCAGGCCTCGATGCCCAGCAGGCGCATCGCGTTCTGTTTGAGGATCAACGGGCGCACCTCCTCCTTGAACTCGACCTGATCGAAGGCGTTGAGCCACTTCTCGGGCGCGATCATCGGCCAATCCGAGCCGAAGAGCATCTTCTTCTTCAGGATCGAGTTGGCGTACTGCACGAGGATCTTCGGGAAGTACTTCGGCGACCAGCCCGAGAGGTCGATGTAGACGTTGGGCTTGTGCTGGGCGACGGAAAGCGCCTCTTCCTGCCAGGGGAAAGAGGGATGCGCGAGGATGATCGGCATATCGGGGAAATCCACCGCCAGGTCATCCATGTACATCGGGTTCGAATACTTCAACCGCATGCCATTGCCACCGCGCATGCCCGAGCCGACGCCGGTCTGGCCGGTGTGGAAGAGCGCGGGCACCCCGGCCTCCGCGATCGCCTCGTAAAGCGGGTAGGCCATGCGGTCGTTGGGGTAGAAGCCCTGCATCGTGGGGTGGAACTTGAAACCCTTGATGCCGTGGTTCTCCACCAGATCGCGGGCCTCGCGCGCTCCGAGCTTGCCCTTCGCCGGGTCGATCGAGGCGAAGGGGATGAGGATGTCGTCGTTCTTGGCGCAGGCGTCGGCGACCTCGTAGTTGTCGTAGCGCCGGTAGCCGGTCTCGCGCTCGCTATCGACGGGGAAGATCACAGCCGCGATGTTCATTTCGCGGTAATGCGCGGCGGTCTCGTCGATGGTCGGGGGATGCGCCCAGGGCGCGCCGAAATACTTGGCCATCGTCGATTGCAGCTCGTCGTAGCCGTCGTCGGTATGACAGCCGCAGGCTTCCTCGGCGTGGGTATGGAAATCGATCGCGCGGATCTTGGCGAAGTCGATCATGGTTGCCTCCTCAGACGCGGATAAGTGCCGGGTCTTCGTTGTCGTAGAGCCGCTCCAGCAGGTCGGCGCGGCGGGTCAGGATCTTCTTGATGTTGAGCGAGCCCTTGTCGGTGATCTCGTGATGCTCCAGCGAGGGCGGCTCGGCAAGCACCAGCGCGCGGGTGACGCGCTTGGCCGAGCCCGTCACATGCGCGTTCATCTCGCGCAGCCGCAGCTCGATCTTGGTCATCAGCTCCGCGTCCGTGACGGCGCCCTGGGTGATCTCGCCCGGCTTGGCCGCACCGGCGGCGGGGAAGACGAAGAGCCCCACCTCGCCCCGGTCATGGCCGCAGATCACCACGTCCTGCGCCAGGCCGGCCAGTTCCTTCAGCGCGCTCATGCGCAGGTTGCCCGCCTGCACCCAAGTGCCGGTGTCGAGCTTGAAGTCCTCGGACACGCGTCCGTCGAAGACGAGGCCGCGGTTGGCGTCCTCGGGATCGACGAAACGCACCGCGTCGCCGGTGATGAAATAGCCTTCCTCGTCGAAGGCCGCGGCGGTCTTCTCGGGGTCATTGAAGTAGCCCTGCATCACGTTGGGGCCCTTCACCCGGATCTCGCAGCGCATGTCCTCGTCGGGGATCAGCTTGACCTCGACGCCGGGCAGCGGCACGCCGATCACCCCCGAGCGGCCGATGGGCTCATGCACCATGAGGCAGGCGGGGGCGGTCTCGGTCAGGCCCCAGCTCGAGATCATCATCGGCAGCCCGCCGCGGGCGTGGATGCAGAACTGCTCGAGCGCCTCCCACACGTCCTGCGGCAGCGAGGCGCCGGCATAGAACAGCAGCTGCTGGTCCTTGAAGAGATGCTCCTGCAGCGCCGGATCATCCTTGATCGCCTCCACGAGCATGTTCCAGCCAACCGGGACGTTGAAGGCCAGCGTACCGGGGCGGTCGGTGCGGTTCTTGAGCGTCGTGGCGAAGCCCTTGCCGGTGGGCTTGCCGCTGTCGATGGTCAGCGTGCCGCCATGGGCGAGCATCATGTTCACGTTGTGCGAGCCGCCAAAGACGTGGTTCCACGGCAGCCAGTCGGTGATGCGCGGCGCGTGGTCCATCAGGAAGGGCAGGGCGACCTGCATCTGCACCTGGTTGACGCACATCATGCGGTGCGTGGTCAGCACCCCTTTGGGATCGGAGCTTGAACCCGAGGTGAAAAGGATCTTCGCCAGAGTCTCCGGCCCGACAGTGGCGTGCACCGCGTCAAGCTCGGGGCTTTCCTCGGTGGCGAGAAGCTCGGCCATCGGGGTCACCGGGCGCCCGGCCTCGCCGCGCGCGGCCACGATCTCGACCTCGGCGAGATGCGGCAGGGCGAGCGCAGAGGCGTAGCGCGTCGCGTCATCGACGAAGGCGAGCTTCGGGGTCACCTTGTCGAGCACGTAGGTGAGGCGGCCATGCGCCTCGGGGATCAGCGAATACTGCTCAGCCAGCGGCACCACCGGCACGCCGATGTATTGCGCCGCCAGCGAGACCAGCAAGTGGTCGAGCCCGTTGCCGGACAGCATGGCGATGGTGTCGCCCTGTCCCAGCCCGCGCGCCATCAGCGCCGAGGCGATGGCGCGCACCTGCTGCAAGAGCTCGAGATAAGTCACGTTGCGCCAGCCGGGGCCTTCGGTGGGGCGCTCCGAGACGGCGACGCGGTAGGGTGCCTTGACGGCCCATTCGTGCAGCCAGGCGCCGGTATTCTCCACAGCCTCGGGCAGCTCGTAGCCCGAGCGCAGCAGGATCGTGCCGTCCTCGCGGTCCTCGCGGATCACCTTGTGCGGCACGTAGCGGGTCAGCGTGTGTCGTCTGGCCCAGTCGGCGCGGGCCTCGTGTCCGGTCGGGGCGCTTTCTACGATGGTCATGTCCATTCCTCCTCCCTCCGTCCGGCTCAGCGGAACACGGGCGCGCGCTTCTCGAGGAAGGCGTTCAGCCCCTCTTCGGCATCCGGCGTTGTCTGCACCAGCGCGGCGCAGAGGCTCTCGGTGAAGAGCCCGTCGTTGCGCGACATGTCGTTGATCCGGCTCAGCGCCTGCACCATGAAGTAATTCGACATCGGCGCGTTCCCGGCGATCTGCTCCGCCAGCTTGCGCGCCAGCGGCAGCGCCTCGCCCTCTCCGACGCTGTAGTGGGTCAGTCCTAGCCGCAACCCTTCCTCGGCATTGTATTTGCGCCCGGTGAGCATCATCTCGACCATCCGGTCCGCTCCGAGGATGCGCCCGACGCGCACCGAGGCCCCACCGCCGACGAAGATGCCGCGCCGCCCCTCGGGCAGCTGGAAGATCACCGAGGGCTCGGCGATGCGCACATGGGTCGAGGCCGCCAGCTCCAGCCCGCCGCCGATCACCGCGCCTTGCATGGCGGAGACCGTGACCTTGCCGCCGAACTGGATCATCTCCATCACCCGGTGCCAGTTGCGCGAGTGGTAGACGCCGTCCTCGGCGCTGCGCGAGACGTGCTCCGACAGATCAAGCCCCGAGCAGAAATGCCCGCCCGCGCCGGTCAGGATCACCACGCGCACCTCTTTCGGGAGCGTCGCGTAGGCATTCTCCAGCGCCGCGATCAGCCCGTCGCTCATGGCATTGCGCTTGTCGGTGCGGATCATGGTGAGGGTGGCGATCTGGCCGTCCACCTCGGTGGTCAGGTACTTGGCGTGGTCGGACATGGCGGTCTCCTTGGGGACGTCTTGGAGTAGGGTCATTTGGGGGCGAGCCGGGCGGCACTGTCGAGGCGGATGACCTCGCCGTTCAGCAGCGGGTTCTCGATGATCTGCTGCACCAGCAGGGCAAACTCGTCG
This sequence comes from Salipiger sp. PrR007, assembly GCF_010499845.1. Taxonomy (NCBI): domain Bacteria; kingdom Pseudomonadati; phylum Pseudomonadota; class Alphaproteobacteria; order Rhodobacterales; family Roseobacteraceae; genus Salipiger; species Salipiger sp. PrR007. Next base: position 132,304 of record NZ_JAAGOZ010000028.1, read on the forward strand.
GGCTTTCCCATGCGCGAGGGGAAGGGCAGTCCGGCCTCGAGCGCGGCGCGGGCGTCCGGCGGGAGCCCGGCGCTCATCGCGGTCTCGAAGAGGCCCGGGGCGATGGTCATCACGCGGATGCCGAAACGGGCAAGCTCGCGTGCGGCGGGCAGGGTGAGCGAGGCGATTCCGCCCTTAGAGGCGGCATAGGCGGCCTGTCCGATCTGCCCGTCCTGGTAGGCGACCGAGGCGGTGTGGAGGATGATCCCCCGCGCACCATCCGCATCGACCGGATCAAGTCCCGACATGGCGCGGGCGGCGTGGCTGAGCACGATGTAGCTGCCGAGCGTGTTGATCTTCAGCGTGCGCTCGAAGGCCTCGATGGGCAGTGAACCGTCGCGGGGCAGGATGCGGGTGGCGGTGCCGATACCGGCGCAATTGACCGTGATGCGGGGCGTGCCGATCTTTCCGATGACCTCGGCAAAGGCGGCTTCCACCGCCGCTGCGTCCGAGACGTCGACCGCCAGGGCCATGCCGCCGATGTCGCCAGCGACGCGTTGACCGGCCTCGGGTGAAAGGTCCAGCACGGCCACCGTCGCACCTGCCGCCGCCAGCCGCCGCGCGGTGGCCTCTCCAAGGCCGCTTCCGGCGCCGGTGACGAGGGCGATGGTTCCTTTTATGTCCATGAAAGACCTCCTCAGAAGAAGCCGCGCAGGGCGAGCATGCCGCCGACCAACACGAGGTCGGCGAGGATGAAGGGCACGATCCCCGCGAAGACCTGCTCCAGCCGCACGTAGTCGCGGGCGACGGAATGGATGACGAAGACGTTGAGCCCCACCGGCGGCGTGATCATCCCGATCTCCAGCAGCTTGGCGACAAGCAGGCCGAACCACAGCTTGTCGACGCCGTGCTGTGCAAGGATCGGCAGGAACAGCGGCAGGGTCAGCAGCAGCGCCCCGATCGGCTCGAGGAACATGCCGAGGATCAGGTAGATCACCACGATCACCAGCAACAGCGCAAAGGTGCCAAGGCCGAGCCCCTCGACGAACATGCCCATCTGCATCGACAGGCCGGACATGGCCACGAGCCGGGTGAAGAGGTTGGCGCCGATGGTGATGATGAAGAGCGCCCCCGACGAAAGCAGCGTGTCGATCAGGCTTTCCTTGAAGTCGGCCCAGCTCAGCGAGCGGCGGGCGATACCGAGCAGCAGCGCGACGAAGCTGCCGAAGGCGCCCGCCTCGGTGGCGGTGAAGAAGCCGGTGAAGAGCCCGCCGAACACCGCGCCGATGAGCAGCAGCACGGGCCAGATCTCGGCGGTCTTCTGCCAGCGGTCGCCCATGGTGTAGGGCTCGGCGCGGGGCAGGCTTTCGGGATTGCGCCACCAGACGATCAGCACGGCGCAGATGTAGAAGGCCAGCGAGGCAAGGCCGACGAAGAGCCCGCCGAGGAAGAGGTCGTTGATCGAGATCTCGGCCTGGATGCCGAAGAGGATCAGGATGATCGAGGGCGGGATCAGCGCGCCGATGGTGCCGCCCGCCGCGACCGCGCCGGTGGCGATGCGCAGGTCGTACTTCTGCCGCGCCATCTCGGGCACCGCGATGCGGCCGATGGCGGCGGAACAGGCAACCGACGAGCCCGAGACCGCAGCAAAGCCCGAGGCGCCCGCGAGAGAGGCGATGGCCAGCCCGCCGGGCAGCCAGCCCCACCAGACCCGCGCCGCCTCGAACAGGCCGCGTGTCAGGCCCGAGTGATAGGCGATGTATCCCATCAGCAGGAACATCGGGATCGAGCTGAGCGTCCAGCTGGCCGAGGTCGTGTAGGGGATGGTCGAGAGCATCGACAGCGCCGGGCGGAGGCCCGCGACGGCCCAGATGCCGAGGAAGGAAACGAGGATCAGGCTGGCGGCGATGGGCACGCGCAGGCCGATCAGGATGAGCAGGGCGACGAGCGCCAGAATGCCGATGGTGACGGGATCCATCAGATGTCCTCTCCGGAATTGGACGTGTCTTCGAGGGCGCCGACGGGATCGTGGTCATGCGCGCCGAAGCGTCCGGTCAGCACCTCGTAGATGCGGATCGACATGATCAGCAGGGCGAGGCCGAAGGAAATGGGCAGGATCCAGTAGCTCGGCCAGGTGACGAAGCGCAGCGTGCCGGCCTCGATATAGGCGCCGCGCGACATCTGGCGCATCGCCTCGAGGCAGGAGCCATAGGTCAGCACCGCCAGCACCGCCGCGAAGATGCCGAACCCGAGCAGCTGCACCAGTTTCAACGGCGTGCCGGTGAGCGTCTGGGTGAACACCGTCGCCTCGATGTGGCGGCGCTTCAGCTCGGTCAGCGCGAGCGGCAGAACGCTGACGGCGACCATGTAATACTTGCCGACAAGATCAGCGGTGGCGGGGAAACCGGCGCCGAGAAAGGCGCGCATGAAGACGTCCACCACGACCTGCAGCATCATCGCCAGCAGCACGAGGCCGCCCAATATCATACTGATCCGCGCCACGGCGGTCTCAATCGGAGCAAGCATCCGATCCTCCGGGGGGTGAGAGGGAAAACTCTGGAAGGCGCGCGCCGGGAGAGCGCCGGCGCACGCTTGGCAGGCTTAGCTGCCGTAGGAGGTCAGGTCGATCTTCGACCAGATTTCCTCGGTGCGCAGCGCGCCCAGATCTTCGGGGGACATGCCGGGGGTGACCAGTCCTTCCCACTTTTCGATAAGCGCCATGTAGCGGTCGATCTTCGTCTGGGCGTCGCTCACGCCACGCTCCTCGAGGATCGAGGCCGCATTCGCGAGGCGCTCCTCGTTGAAGCTGTCGCGGGCGTCGATCAGGCTCTGGTCGGGCTCGATGAACTCGACCATGTCGCCGGCGCGGACCTCCTCGATCTGCCGATCAAAGGCGGCCATGCCGGTCGCGATGCCGTATTGCGCTGCGGTGGCCAGCGCCATGCGGTCGTCGGCATCCATGCGGTCCCAGAGCATCGTGCTCGCGGTGGTGATCGCGGCGCCGTTGAACACGCCCTGCTCGATCTCGGTCACGTAGTCGACCACGTCGCCGAGGCGGTTGGCGATGATCTCGTGCGGCGAAGAGAAGGTCGCGTCGATCACGCCCTGGCTGAGGCTCTCGAAGAGCTCGGACGAGGGCATCTGCACCGGTGCACCGCCGACACTTTCGATGAAGGCCGCGTAGAAGGGCGACCCCGAACGGACCTTGAGGCCCTTCATGTCGTCCAAGGTCTTCACCGGCTTTGTCGACAGCAGGTCATAGAGCGGCGTGGTGTCCGAGCCGAGGTAGATCTGCCCGTTACGGGTGAACTCGGCCTGGCAGGGCTCGCAGGTGGCGATGTACTCGGTCACCGCAGAGCTGACGACCGCGGCGCTGGAGCCCAGCATCGAAAGTTCCGACACGAGCACGCTCTCGGGGTACTCGGCGACGAAATAGGGCATGAGCAGCGCGCCGAACTCGGTCACGCCGTCGCGCAGGCCGGTGGACATCTCGTTCGGGGCGACCAGCCCCGAGGGCGTGTCCTGACCTGTCCAGCGCCCGTCCGTCAGCTCTTCGAGCTTTTTGAACATCGTCGGATAGACGTCCTTGGCGACGGCGTGGTTGGGGCCGAAGCCACTGGTGGCGCGGATGGTGTCCGCCGAAGCGCTGACGGCAAGCGCGGAAATCGAGCAGGCGAGCAGGCTCGCTGCAAAATGCATCTTCATGGTTATCCTCCCTGTGACAGTTCGCGGCCGGACTCCTCTGCCGCCCGCGCCCTTCGTTCAGCGCGTATTGTCCTCGAGCCGCTGCAAGACGGCCATCAGGTGCGCGCGGTCCTTTTCGTCGAGCCGGCCGATGATCTGGTCCTCGGCCGTTCTCACCTTCTGAGCGGCACGGTCGCGCAGGCGGCGTCCACGCAGCGTTGCCGCCAGCGCGTAGCGCCGACGGTCGGTGGGAACCTTCTTGCGGGTGATGAGGCCGCGCTGTTCCAGCTCGTCGATGATCACGACAAGGTTCGAGCGCTCCATCTGCAAGGCGTCCGCAAGCTCCGACTGCACGATCCCGGCGTTGTCGGCGATGATCGACAGACACGAAAAGCTGACCACGCGCAGGTCGTCCTCGGCCAGCGCACGCTGCGCCTCGGGCTGAATCTGCATGTAGGCGCGTTTCAGCCGGTATCCGATCAGCTCGCCAAGCACCGTATCCTCCACAGTCGGCCCGCCACGGTCTTCGGAAAGGTCGTCAGTCTGCGGCATGGGCTCCTCCTTCGCAAAACGGTATGTAGGATAATAGTTATAGTCAATAACTATTTCCGCAGGCGCTTTGCCGCCCATGGCGGGGCGGCGGGCCGAAGGCGTCCACCGAGCTAAGCTGGGAGCAGAAAGCCATTGAAGTAAATAGAAATTTCATCCTCTGCGTCGAGTGGGAGAACCTGCGCGACATACTGGTCCGGACGCAGGACAATCAGCGCCCCGCGCGACCTGTCGATGCCGCGAAGGTCGAAGATATCGGGGCCGTTGGGCGCCGGGCAGAAGGCTTTTTCAAAGTCGGTCAGCCCATGTCTGCCCTTCTTCGGCAGCAGCGCGGGGGGCAGTGCCTCGAGTCGCATCGCGCGGTGCGGGGTCTGGAAGACCGCACGCAGGTCGATGACGCTGTCTGGATCCGCGCCCTTCGGCGTGAACCGCGCGATCACCGGCACCAACGCGTCGCAGAGCCGAGCGATGGCGCCGCCCGGCTGGCCGCTGTCGCCTTGGGGCGCGAAGGCCAGCACCCGCCAGCGTCCGTCGGCCTTGAACGCATGGCCGAGCTGCATCGGCTTCGCATCCGCCAGCCGTACCACCGGCGCTGAATGGAAGCGCTCGCCGACCACTTGCCCTGCCGCCAGTGCCTGGTGCTCGGTGCCGCCGGTGATCAGCGAGGCATCGTAGCGCGTTTCGACCCCGGCGGTGTAGCGCCCGTGCTGCTTGAAATAGCGTTGGAACTGAGCGGCCTCGGCATCGTCCTTCGGCTTGGCGCTGAACAGCCGCGCCATGTCGCGGTCGAAGTCGATCAGCTCCTTGGCCTTGGCGCGGCGCTCTTCGGAGTAGGTGTCGAGCAGGGCAGGGGCGGCGCGTCCGCGCAGCACGGCAGCGAGCTTCCAGCCGAGGTTGAACGTATCGGCCATGCTGACGTTCATGCCTTGCCCGGCCTTGGGGCTGTGGGTGTGGCAGGCGTCCCCGGCGATGAAGACGCGCGGGCTGCGGGTGCCGCGCGCGTCCTCGGGTACGTCGTCGAAGGCATCGCAGACGCGCTGGCCGATCTCGTAGGCGGACCACCAGGCGACTTCCTTTACCTCGAGCGTGTAAGGAGACAGAATCGCCTGCGCCTTGGCGATCAGCAGCGCGGCGCTCACATCGCGGTCGGCGGCGCGTTCGTCGCCGCGCAGGTCGCCCAATTCGATGTAGAGGCGCACCATGTAGCCGCCTTCGCGCGGGATGATCAGCACGCTGCCCTGACCCTCGGACTGGATCGCCGCCTTGAGCCGGATGTCAGGGAAATCCGTCACCGGCAGTACATCCATCACGCCCCAGAGCTGGCGCGCCGACTCGCCCTTGAGCGCATGGCCCATCGCGCCGCGCACGGTGCTGCGCGCGCCGTCACAGCCGACGACGTAACGGGCGCGGATGGTCTCGGTGCCCTTGCCGTCGCGCCGGTTGAACGTGGCCTGCATCGGGTGGTCGGCATCGTCGCTCTTGGACAGCGCCACCAACTCGCGGTTGTAGTCCGGTGTCAGGCGGCGTGGAGAATTGCGCATGATCTCCAGATAGAAATCATGCACGCGGGCCTGATTGAGGATCACATGCGGCATCTCGGACAGATCATCCGCGACATCCTGGATGCGGTCGGCGCGGTGCAGGGTGCCGTCCGTGTCCGGGCGCCAGAAGGCGACCTCGTTGACCCAGTAGCCCTCTTTCATGACCTTTTCGGCAAAGCCAAAGGCCTCGAACATCTCCACCGAACGGCAGGCGATGCCATCGGCCTGTCCAACCTCGAGCGGGCCGGGCTTGCGCTCGGCGATGCGCACCGTGATTTCCGGGAAGGCCGAGAGCTGGGCGGCCAGCGTGAGCCCGGCCGGGCCGCAGCCGACAATCAGCACATCGACGTCCTGCGCCTTGTGATCTGCGCCGGGCAGGGCAGGGGCGACGGCGGGATCCCCGCTGCGAAATCCGTTCAGGTGAAACTGCATGGTCCAATCCTCCCCATTTAGTAAGTGTACATATTATAATCCTGTGGTCGGGCGTCGAGTCAATATGGTAAGTTCACGTATCATCTATCGGAGCCTACCCCATGACGTCACGGGACGATCTTAACAGGATGCCCGGCCACCTGATCCGCAGGCTGAACCAGCGCTCGACCGCGGTTTTCTCGGAGCGGTTGAAATCGGCACCTGTGGAGCTGACCTCGGTGCAATATGCCGCGCTCGACGTGCTGGCGCGCGAGCCGGGGATCGACCAGGCCCGGCTTGCAGCGCTCATCGCCTATGACCGGGCGACGATCGGCGAGGTGGTGAAGCGGCTCGAGAGAAAGGAGCTGGTGGCGCGGCAGGTGAACGAGGAGGATCGGCGCGCCCGCAGCCTGCGCCTGACCGCAGCGGGCGAGATCGCCCTCGCGCAGGTCGCCCCGATGGTCGCGGCGCTGCAGGCAGAGATACTTGGCAATCTCGATGAGGACGAAAGAACGCAGTTCATGGAGCTCCTGCGCAAGGCGGTGGAAGCCTGAAGGGTTTTTTCCGCCCCGGGGGGTGACTTCGTGAGCGGGCTAAATACATTCACTGTGTAGAATGTGATCGGACGGTCCGACCTGCTTGACCGCAAGGAGACAAAGATGACCCCAAGCCCCGTCGTTAAGTCGTTCTGGGACGAGCCCACCGGCAGCTGGCAATACGTTTTCCATGACCCGCGGACCCTGAAGGGCGCCATCGTCGACCCGGTGCTGGACTTTGACCCGCTGGCCGCTGCGACGCGGACCCATAACGCCGATGCGATCATTGCCTACGTGCGCGAGGCCGGGATCGAGATCACCCACATCCTCGACACGCACCCCCACGCCGACCATTTCTCGGCCGCGCCCTACATTAAGTCAAAGATCGGTGGCACCACCGCCATTGGCGAACACGTGACCAAGGTGCAGAAGCTCTGGCAGGACATCTACAACCTGCCCGACCTGCCGACCGACGGTGCGCAATGGGACGTGCTCTATGCCGACGGCGACGCGTTCTTGGTCGGCGACATCCCGGTGCAGGTGATCTTCAGCCCTGGCCACACGCTGGCCTCGATCACCTATGTGGCGGGCGACGCGGCCTTCGTGCATGACACCTTCATGATGCCCGACAGCGGCACCTCGCGGGCGGACTTCCCGGGAGGCAGCTCGGCGGACCTCTACGAGAGCCTGATGAGGATCCTCTCCCTGCCGGACGAGACGCGGCTCTACGTCGGCCACGACTACGCCCCCGACGGCCGCGAGGCGCAATGCTGCGCCACGGTGGCCGAGCACAAGGCGCGCAACATCCATCTCAAAGGCGCCCCGACAGAGGCCGAGTACCGCGCGGTGCGCGACGAGCGCGACGCGACATTGCCGCTTCCCAAGCTGATGCTTGCGGCGCTGCAGGTGAACATCCGCGGCGGGCGCCTGCCCGAGGCCGAGGAGAACGGCCGCAGCTACCTCAAGATCCCGCTGAACCACTTCGAGCCGCGGTAAGGACGCCGTGCCGCCCGCCGCGCTGACCGTCTCAGGCGTGCTCGGCCCCGGTAAGGCCCGCGAACTTCCCGTCGTGGTAGAGCAGCGGATCCGAGGGGCTGCCCCAATCGGTGACCGCGACCACCTCGCCGATGAAGATCGTGTGGGTGCCGAAGCTGCTCTTCTGCGCCGGGCGGCAGTCGAAGCTCACCTGTGCGCCACGCAGGGCAGGGGCGCCGGTTTCCAGCGCCGACCACTCGCCCATTTCGAAGCGGGTCTCGCGGTCCCTGGGGGTGGCGAAGCGCATGGCCACGTCTTTCTGGTCGCGCGACAGCACGTTGACGCAGAATGACCGGGCCTCGCTCAGGTGCTCGTGGATCGAGGCCGAGGCGTTGACGCAGATCAGCAGGCTCGGCGGCTCGGCGCTGAGCGAGGTGACGGCGGTGGCGATCAGCCCGTGCCGCGCATTGCCTGCCTCGCAGGTGACCAGCGAAACGCCGGCGGCAAGGCGGCGCATGCCGGATTTGAAATCGTTGGGATCCATTCAGTCATCCTTTCCTTCGGTCACGGCGGGCCGGGAGGAAGCCAGCGCCGGGGCAATCCGGGGGGCACGCCGCGCTGCGGGCCGAGCGGCGGCGGGTCCGGGACTGCTGGTCCATGAATGCAGGGCACCGGCGCCGCCGTCCAGAGCACATCGACCTTCGAAAGGCTGGGCCGGCCCCGGCGTCACGAAAGCGCCCTGTCATTTGCGAGAGGCCGCGGGTGCCGCCGGGTGCCCGGATCTTGGGCACCCGGTGCGTGACATGGCGCCCCGGGGAGCCTCCGCTCCGGGGCGAAGGCCCGTCGCTCTTGCACCCGCTCTCCGGGCGGGGGAAGTCATCGAGCGGCGCCCCGCCCCCGACGCCCGAATGACGACTGAAAGGCAAGATAGATGAAAGACCTCCTCCCCACCGGCGCGCTCGACGCCGAGGCGCTCGACACGCTTTTCCTCGAGGCCCGCAGCCAGAACGCCTGGCAGGACAAGGACATCCCCGAGGAGACCCTCGAACAGCTCTATGATCTGGTAAAGATGGGCCCGACCTCGGCCAACTGTTCCCCCGCGCGCTTCGTCTTCATCCGCAGCCGGGAGGCCAAGGAACTGCTCGCCCCCGCCCTGTCGAGCGGCAACCGCGACAAGACCATGTCGGCCCCGGTCACCGTCATCGTCTGTCAGGACATGGCGTTCTACGACAAGCTCGGAGAACTCTTCCCGCATGTCGATGCGAAGCCCTGGTTCACCGGCTCCGAGGCGATGATCTCCGAGACTGCCTTCCGCAATTCCTCGCTTCAGGGCGGCTACCTGATCATGGCGGCCCGTGCGCTTGGTCTCGACTGTGGTCCGATGTCGGGCTTCGATGCCAATCTGGTCGAGCAGACGTTCCTCGCCGGCACCAGTTGGAAAGTGAACTTCATGGTGAACCTCGGCTACGGTGATCCCTCGCAGGTCTTCGGACGCCTGCCGCGCCTGAAGATGGAAGACGCCTGCAAGCTGCTCTGACGCGTGCCTGCTCCGGCGCGCGCCACCGGAGCCTTTCTCCGTCTCTTTCCCAATATCCCGCGGGTGACTTGGTCGCAGGCCAAGAGAGGCATCGCTTGCTCTCTCCGTCCGGGCCCGGGGACCTCTCCGGGCCAACCCCCTTTCCCCTCCCGCCTCATTCCGCTAAGGACCGGAGCCAAGCGAAACCAAGCCGGGCCGAGAGATGAAATTCACGCTTTCCTGGTTGAAAGACCACCTCGACACCTCCGCCACGGTGGAGGAAATCACCGAGGCACTGACCGATCTGGGGCTGGAAGTCGAAGGGGTCGAGAACCCCGCCGACCGCCTGTCGGCCTTTACCATCGGCAAGGTGCTCAAGGCCGAGAAACACCCCGACGCCGACAAGCTGCGCGTCTGCACGGTCATGACGGACGAGGGTGAGAGCCAGATCATCTGCGGCGCCCCCAACGCGCGCGAGGGGATCACCGTCGTCGTCGCCAAGCCCGGCACCTATGTGCCCGGCATCGACACCACCATTCAGGTCGGCAAGATCCGCGGCATCGAGAGCTTCGGCATGATGTGCTCCGAGCGCGAGATGGAGCTCTCGGAAGAGCATGACGGCATCATCGAGCTGCCCTCGGGCGAGGTCGGCGAGCGCTTCATCGACTGGCTGGCGTCCAACGATCCGGCCAAGGTCGACCCGGTGATCGAGATCGCCATCACCCCGAACCGCCCCGACGCGCTCGGCGTGCATGGCATCGCCCGCGACCTTGCGGCGCGCGGCCTCGGCACGCTGAAGCCGCTGCCCGAGGTCACCGTGCCCGGCAGCTTCGCCTCGCCGATCAGCGTGACCATCGACGAAGACACGCTGGACGACTGCCCGGTGTTCTACGGCCGTGTCATCCGCGGCGTGAAGAACGGCCCCTCGCCTGAGTGGCTGCAGGACCGGCTGAAGGCCATCGGCCTGCGCCCGATCAGCTTCCTCGTCGATGTGACCAACTATTTCACCTTCGACCGCAACCGCCCGCTCCACGTCTTCGACGCCGGCAAGGTAACAGGCGATCTGCGCGTGCACCGCGCCAAGGGCGGCGAGACGCTGGAGGCGCTGGACGAGCGCACCTACACGCTCGAGCCCGGCATGGTGGTGATCTCGGCGGGTGACACCGTGGAAAGCCTTGGCGGCGTGATGGGCGGCGAGCCCACGGGCGTGTCGGACGAGACCGTCGACGTCTTCCTCGAGGCCGCGTATTTCCAGACCGTCCGCACCGCCTACACGGGCCGCGCGCTGAAGATCAACTCCGACGCCCGCTACCGCTTCGAGCGCGGCATCGACCCGGCCTCTGCCGCTCCGGGCATCGAGGCGGCCACCCAGATGATCCTCGAGATCGCCGGTGGCGAGGCTTCGGACGTTGTCGTCGCGGGCGCCACGCCGGACGTCAGCCGCGCGTACAAGCTCGACACCGATCGGGTGATCAGCCTCGTGGGCATGGAGATCCCGGCGGACGAACAGCGCGCCACGCTGACCGCGCTCGGCTTCACCTTCGACGGTGACATGGCAAATGTCCCGAGCTGGCGTCCCGACGTGATGGGCGAGGCCGATCTGGTGGAAGAGGTGGCCCGCGTCGCCTCGCTCACCAAGCTGCAGGGCCAGCCGATGCGCCGTGCCCAGCCGGGCGTGCCGAAGCCGATCCTTTCGCCGCTTCAGAAGCGCGAGCAGGTCGCGCGCCGCACCACGGCGGAGCTCGGCTACAACGAGTGCGTCACCTATAGCTTCGTCGATCAGGCCTCGGCCGAGATTTTCGGCGGCGGCACCGATGCGACCATGCTGGCCAACCCGATCAGCTCTGAGATGAGCCACATGCGCCCCTCGCTGCTGCCGGGGCTGCTGCAGGCTGCGGCGCGCAACCAGGCGCGCGGATTTGCCGACATGGCGCTCTTCGAGTGCGGGCCCGCCTTCGCAGGCGGTGAGCCGGGCGAGCAGGCCACGCAGGTCTCCGGCATTCTCGTCGGCCGCACTGGTCCCAAGGACGTGCACGGTGCCTCGCGCCCGGTGGATGTGTTCGATGCCAAGGCCGACGCCGAGGCGATCCTTGCCGCCCTGGGCGCGCCCGCCAAGATGCAGATCCTGCGCGGCGCCGAAGAGTGGTGGCACCCGGGCCGTCATGGCAAGCTCTGCCTTGGCCCGAAGAAGGTGCTGGGCGTCTTCGGAGAGCTGCACCCCAAGGTGCTGCAGGCGATGGACGTGAAGGGGCCGGTCGTGGCCTTCACCCTCTACCCGCAGGAGATCCCGCTGCCGCGCAACGCAGGCGGTGCGCGTCCGGCGCTGAAGCTGAACGACCTGCAGGCTGTCGAGCGCGACTTCGCCTTCGTGGTGGATGCGGATGTGGCGGCTCTCGACCTGGTGAACGCCGCTGCCGGTGCCGACAAGGCGCTGATCGAGGATGTGCGCGTGTTCGACGAGTTCATCGGCGGCAGCCTCGGGGAGGGCAAGAAGTCGCTCGCCATCACCGTGCGCCTGCAGCCGAGCGACGCGACGCTGAAGGAAAAGGACATCGAGGCGGTTGCGGCCAAGATCGTCGCCAAGGTCGAGAAGGCTACCGGCGGCACGCTGCGCGGCTGAGCCCGGTTCGTATGATGACAAAGGCCCCGGCGGAGCGTTCCGCCGGGGCCTTTTTTCTTAATCAGGGGGCCTTTTTGTGCATCGGAGGAAGGCTGCTCAGCCGAGCAGACGTCGCGCGATCACCTGGGCCTGGATCTCCGCCGCCCCCTCGAAGATGTTGAGGATGCGCGCGTCGCACAGGATGCGGCTGATCGAATATTCCAGCGCGAACCCGTTGCCGCCGTGGATCTGCAGCGCATTGTCGGCATTGGCCCATGCCACGCGCGCGCCGAGCAGCTTGGCCATCCCGGCTTCGAGGTCGCAGCGGATGCCCTCGTCCTTTTCGCGGGCCGAGAAATAGGTGAGCTGGCGGGCGATCATGATCTCGACGGCCATCATCGCCAGCTTGCCCGATACGCGCGGGAAGGCGATCAGCGATTTGCCGAACTGCTTGCGCTCCTGCGCGTAGCGCATCCCGACGTCGAGCGCCGATTGCGCGACGCCGATGGCGCGGGCGGCGGTCTGGATGCGGGCGCTCTCGAAGGTCTCCATGAGCTGCTTGAAGCCCTTGCCCTCCTCCCCGCCGAGCAGGTTCTCGCCCTTCACCTTGAAGCCGTCGAAGCCAAGCTCGAACTCCTTCATGCCGCGATAGCCGAGCACCTCGATCTCGCCGCCCGTCATGCCGGTGGTGGGGAAGGGGGTCTCGTCGTCGCCGGGGGTCTTCTCGGCGAGGAACATCGACAGGCCCTTGTAGTCGGAGCTGCCGGGATCGGTGCGCGCGAGCAGGGTCATCACATGGGCGCGGGCGGCATGGGTGATCCAGGTCTTGTTGCCGGTGACCATGTAGTCGCCCTGTTCATCCTTCACCGCCCGAGTGCGCAGAGAGCCGAGGTCGGAGCCGGTGTTGGGCTCGGTGAAAACCGCCGTCGGGAGCTTTTCGCCGCTCGCGATCTGCGGCAGCCATTTGGCTTTCTGCTCTTCGGTGCCGCCGGCGAGGATCAGCTCTGCCGCAATCTCCGAGCGGGTGCCGAGGGAGCCGACGCCGATATAGCCGCGCGAAAGCTCCTCGGAGACGACGCACATCGAGGCCTTCGACAGGCCGAAACCGCCGAATTCCTCGGGGATAGTCAAGCCGAAGACGCCCATCTCGGCCAGTTCCTCGATCACCTCCATCGGGATGTAGTCGTCCTTGAGGTGCCACTCATGGGCAACGGGCTCGACCTTCTCGACGGCGTAGCGGCGGAACTGCTCGCGGATCATCTCAAGCTCGTCGTCGAGGCCGGTGCGGCCGACGGTGATCTCGGCGCTGCGCTCCTCCATGAGCGCGACTAGACGGCTGCGGGCGGACTGAGAGTTGCCGCTGGCGGCAAGCGTCCCTGCGGCGCCCTCGTGAAGTGGCGCGGCGGCAGAGGCGGGCAGGCCGAGGTCGGTGAGGCGCACCATTTCGCCCTGGTTCATCTGGATGCCGCCAGCGATCTGGCTCAGGTATTCGCCAAAGGCGATCTGCAAGAGGAGTTGCTCGACTTCGCCGAAGGTGCCTTCGGCCTCCAACCGCTCGGCCCAGCCATGCATCTGGCGCAGCGACTCGGCGTAGGTGGCGAGCCATGCAAGGCCGTGGGCGGCGAACTGGTGGGCCTCGATCAGTGTGCCCGAGACGCGGCCATGCTCCTCGACGCGCGCGCGGACGGCAGCGCGGGCCGCGTCGAAGATCTGCTCGACCGGGGTAATTGCCGCGCCGGTCAGTTCCAGGAGGTTTGCAAGCACGACGCCCTGTTCCGCCGCGCCACCCTGTCCGTCATGAGCCATGAATCATCTCCTCCTGCTGCCGAAGATCGAGATAACGATTTTGCAACCGCAGCGCAACAAAAATACCAATGGAACGATTATATGGTTCTAATATTACCTTGTTGATTGTGGCTGTCTGGGCGTTCCGCGCATGATATGAGCGACTTATGGACGCGCTCTTGACCCTTGTATCGCCGCCGATGCTGGCGCTCGCTTTCGCCGTTGCAGCACTGGCGGGGATGGTCAAGGGCATGGTCGGTTTCGCCATGCCGATGATCATGATCTCGGGCCTGGGCTCGGTGGTCTCACCCGAGCTTGCGCTCGCCGGGCTGATCTTGCCGACACTGGCCACCAACGCCTTTCAGGCCTTCGGCGAGGGACCGGGCGCCGCCTGGGAGACGGTCAAGCGCTTCAAGGTCTTCCTCATCGTCGCCTTCGTCATGCTGGCGCTCTCGGCGCAGCTGGTGCGGGTGCTGCCGGTGCAGGTGCTGCTGGCGATGATCGGCGGGCCGGTCTTTGTCTTTTGCCTGATGCAGCTGGCGGGCTGGCGGCCGAACCTGCCGAACGGGCCGACCCCGAGGATCGAGGCGGCGGTGGGCGGCGTGGCCGGGTTCATCGGCGGCATGTCCGGCGTCTGGGGGCCGCCTTTCGTGGCGTACCTCACGGCGATCGGCACGGAAAAGCGCGATCAGATCCGGGTGCAGGGCGTCGCCTACGGGCTGGGGGCGATCTCGCTCACCGCCGCGCATTGGGTGTCGGGCGTGTTCAACGCCCAGACGGCGCCCTTCTCGGCGGCGATGCTGGTCCCGGCCATGGGCGGCATGTGGCTGGGTCGGCGCATCCACGACCGCATCGACCAGGCGATGTTCCGCAAGCTGACGTTGATCGTTCTGCTGGTGGCGGCGCTGAACCTGCTGCGGCGGGCGTTCTTCGGCTGAGATCCTTGCTGGAGGGGCTCCTGCCCCCGTCCGCCTCTGGCGGGCTCGACACGGTATGTTGCTGTCTAAAGCAAAGCGCGCGGGTCAATCGAACTGCAGCTCGGGGTAGCCGGTGCGTGGATCGATCATGCGCCGGAAGTGCACCGGGGCGAGGCCGATCACCACCTCGACGGTGGTGCGCACCAGAGAGCCCTCGAGCAGGTGACCGCCAAGCATCGCGCCGCTGGAATCCGACACGGCGATGTGCAGGTGCGGGCCATGCTCCGAGAAGGTGCCAGAGAGCGAGACGATTTCCAGCGTGACCTCCAGCGCCAGCGGCGAGTCGAGGCCGGCCGGGCGCAGGCTGACCTTCGACAGGCTGCCGACGCAGGCGACGATGAATCCCGCATGCTCGCGCTCGGCGGCAAAGGCCTGCTCCAGAGCTTGCCGCAGATCAGCGCCCGGCAAAAGGCGCAGGGCGAGAAAGCGCGTGGCAGCGCCGGGCCAGGTGGATTTCAGTGCGGCGTCCAGCTTGGGGTCCATGACGTTCAGGATGCCACAGCGCGGGCCACTCCCCCAAGCGCTTTGCGTCCCCTTTGCGGCAAGGGGCGGCGTTTCAGGGGTGACGCGGCGGCGCGCCGGCTGCTAGGAAACGGCACCTTCAGCGCCAGGAGCCTGCCGTGTTCGATTTCTCGCATCCTTTCTTCCGGCCGCTCTGGCTGCGCGTGGCGATCACCCTCGTCTGCCTCGGCTGGGGGCTGTTGGAGACGCAGATCGGATCGCCCGGCTGGGCGGTGGTCTTTCTTGGGCTGGGGGCGATCTGTGGCTACAAGCTGCTGCTGACCTACCAGCCACCGAGCGGCGGGGAATGACAATAGCAGGCCACCCTCCGCCGGCGGCAGCGGGCGTCGCGAGGGAAGCGGATTTTCCCGCTGTTCCCCTGTTGACCCTGCCAACAGAACCTTCTAATTAGCGCAGCACCACAGGGGTATAGCTCAGCTGGTAGAGCGACGGTCTCCAAAACCGTAGGTCGCGGGTTCGAACCCTGCTGCCCCTGCCAAGCATCTTTCGACGGATGCGCCTTTCCCGACATTATAATTCGATGCCGCCTTGGCCCTTGGCCCTGTTGCGGCTGCATTCTTCCGTGGCGAAATTGTCCAGTTTCCGCTGGGTCAACCTCATGCGCGGAAAAGTTGTTTCGTGGAACGGGCGAATGCGCCTAGGCTTCGCAGTAGCGTGATCTCGGTCCCTTTTTCTGCATGACATTTGATTGGAGCGCTCCCATGACCAAATTCTCCCTAGCCTTTTTGCCTGGCGTCGCCGCAACGCTGCTTGCGACCCCGCTCTTTGCACAAGCATCGTCCGACGCGGCGGAACTGCAAAAGCAGCTCTCGAATCCAGTCGCGTCGCTGATTTCGGTGCCGTTCCAGTTCAACTTCGATGACAATATCGGCCCGAAGGGCAAGGGCGAACGCTGGACGATGAACATCCAGCCCGTCATCCCCTTCGATCTCGGAGGCGGCTGGAATCTGATCTCGCGGACCATCGTGCCCGTCGTGTCGCAATATAACCTTCCCTCGCAGGGCCAGGACGACTGGGGGCTTGGCGATACCACGCAGAGTTTCTTCTTCTCGCCGGCCGCGAGCGCGGGCGGGCTGATCTGGGGCGTCGGCCCTGCCTTCTTGTTCCCGACCGCGACCGAGGACACCCTCGGGCTCGATACCTTTGCCGCGGGGGTGACGGGCGTGGTTCTCAAGCAGAACGGGCCCTGGACGCTGGGGGTGCTGGCCAATCACCTCTGGGACTGGGACGGGCCTGTGGAAATCGACTCGACCTTCACCCAGCCGTTCCTCGCCTATGCCTACGACAACGGTTGGACCGCGACGCTGCAGGCAGAATGGACGCATGATTGGGTCAACGACACCGACTCCGCGCCGATCGGCCTGCTTGCGTCCAAGCTCGGCAGTATCGGCGGCCAGCCGGTGAGCTGGCAGGGCGGGGTGCGCTACTACGCGGATTCCGCTCCGAACGGGCCGGAAGGCTGGGGCGCGCGCTTCGGCGTGACGCTTCTCTTCCCGAAGTGATGCGGCGCGCCCTCACGCGATCAGGCGTCGACAGGGCACTGCAGCCGGACCTGGGCGGCATGAGGCCGCCCAAGCGTCGGAAGAAGAACAGTATTTTTGGGTCGAGCGGGAACCAGTGGCGGCATCTGCGTGTTCTGGCCGGTGGAGCGTCACACGGACGATACATCGATTCGCCATAAGGCGGGCGAACAGTGAAGGAACATGCCCGGATGCCGACATTTTCCGATGGCCGGAGCGCCCGCACCTCTTATCGCAGCCTGTTCATCTCCGACTTGCACCTGGGCGCGCGCGCCTGCCGGACCGGCCCCATCCTTGACTTCCTGCGCGGCGTCGAGGCGGAGACCATCTACCTCGTCGGCGACATCTTCGATCTCTGGCACGGCGGGCGGTTGCACTGGGCGGCGGCGCATGACGCGATCATGGCCGAGCTTCGCGCGCGGGCGAAGGCGGGCACGCGGGTGGTCTACCTGCCCGGCAACCACGATGCGAGGATGCGCGATCCGGGTGCGGCAATCGAGGGATGGGAGCTGCGCGAGGCGGTGATTCACACGGCGGCTGACGGGCGGCGCTACCTCGTGCTGCACGGAGACCAATGCGATCCCCGCATCCTGCGTTGGCATTTGATGACCCGGCTCGGCAGCCGCGCCGACGCGCTGCTGCGCCAGTTCGACGGCCACCTGCGCCGCCGAGCGGGGCTGACCGAATGGGAACAGAGCTTCGTCGACCGGATGCTCTCGGCGGCCAACACCCTGCTGGCCATGGGCGACCGCTTCGAGCGCAAGCTGACCAGGCTGGCCGGGGCGGCCGGGGCAGTGGGGGTGATCTGCGGTCATTCGCACAAGCCCGGCCTGCGACGTCACAACGGTGTGGTCTACGGCAATTGCGGCGACTGGGTCGATAGCCTGACCGCGCTGGCCGAGGATTTCGACGGCAAGATGCGCCTGCTCAGCTACGAGCGCGCGCCCGTGCCCGCGGCGATGCCACGCCCGGCGCGTCCTGCCGAAGGCAAGGCCGAGGCGGGCGCCTTGGCCGAGGGGGCGATGTGATGGTGCTGGGGCTTCTCGCGCTGCTGCTGGTGCCGCTGGCGATCCATCTTGCCAGCGCGGCGCTGGCCGGTTGGCGCTATGTCACCCCGGGCCCGCAGCCGACACGCAGGGGGAAACCCTTCCTGTCGCTGATCCGCCCGGTGTGCGGGCGCGACGCCTTCGACGAGGAGACCTTGCGCTCGTCCTTCCAACAGGCCTATCCGGCCTATGAGGTGATCTTTTGCGCCGCCCGCGAAACGGACCCGGCGGTGCCGCTGCTGCGTCGGCTGATCGCCGAGCATCCGCATGTGCCCGCGCAGCTGCTGATCGGCGAGACGCGGCTCACCGGCAATCCCAAGCTCAACAACCTTTTCAAGGGCATAGCCGCTGCACAGAGCGACGGGTTGGTGATGACCGACAGCAACCTGCTGCTGGACCGCGACTACCTGACCCGCTTGGTGGCCACTTGGCGCGAGGACACCGGCCTCGTCTCGGCGCCGCCCGTGGGCAGCCGCCCGGGCAACTTCTGGGGGGCGGTGGAATGCGCCTTCCTGAACAGCTCGCAGGGACGCTGGCAGTTGGCGGCGGACAGCCTGGGTCTCGGCTTTGCACAGGGCAAGACGCTTTTCTGGAAGCGCGCGGTGCTCGAGTCCGGTGGCGGGCTCGAGGCGCTGGGGCGCAACCTCGCCGAGGATGTGGCCTCCACCAAGCTGGTGCGCGCGCAGGGGCTGAAGGTGCGGCTGGCGCGACGGCTCTTCGCGCAGCCCATCGGCAAGCGGCAGGCCCGCGCGGTCTGGGACCGGCAGCTGCGCTGGTCGCGGGTGCGGCGTGACGGCTTCCCCGGGCTCTTCATGGGGGAAATCGTGCAGGGCCCGCTGCTGTCGCTGGTCGGCCTCGCAGGGCTCGTCTCCGTCGGCGTCGCGAGCTTCTGGACGCTGCCGCTGCTCCTGGCGCTGTGGTATGCTGTGGAATGGGCGCTCTGCCGCGTGGCGGGCTGGCCCGCCGCGCCGCGGGATATCGCCGCCATGCTGGTCCGCGACCTCTTGCTCCCGGCGATCTGGGTGGCCACATGGGTGGGGCGCGGCATCTCTTGGCGCGGAACGGACATGGCCCCAGACATGGTCCCAGGCATGGCGTCTGGCAACGCTGCGAAATCGACTGCGGGGGCCGCGGAGTAAAGACGTGATCGGACTGGAAACCGTAACAGCCCTCATCGCCAAGGAAGGCCTGGCGATCCTCGCGCCCATTGCCATGCTAGAGGGGCCGATCGTCACCGTGATCGCTGCCTGGCTGGCGAGCCGAGGCTTGCTGGACATCTGGAGCGTGACGCTGGTGGTGATCGCCGCCGACATCGCCGGTGACATGCTATACTACGCCATCGGACGCTGGGGGCTGAACCGTCTGCCGCAGGGCTGGCTGATGAAGATGGGTCTCAACCGCGCCCGGCTCTCGGCGCTGGCCGGGCATTTCCACCACAAGGGCGGACGCACGCTGGTGATCGGCAAGATCACCCACAGCGCCGGGGCGCCGATCCTCGTGGCGGCGGGTCTCGCACATATGTCGATCTGGCGCTTTTTCTGGGTCAACACGCTGGCGACCATTCCCAAGAGCCTGTTCTTCGTCGCGCTCGGCTATACGCTGGGCTCGGCCTATAGCCAGATTGACAACTGGATTGCACGCGCCTCGCTTGTGCTGCTGGGCGGGCTGGTGCTCTTCGGCCTTGGCTGGGTGCTGCGCCGGGGCGTGAAGGGCGGTTGGAAGACGGGTCTCAGGATCGGAGGCAGACCGTGACGACCTGCGCGCTCAGCTGCATCATCCCCGCCTACAACGAGGCACCTCGCATCGCGGCGGTGCTCTCCGTGGTGCTGGATCACCCGCTGATCGGCGAGGTGGTGGTCGTCGACGACGGCTCGTCGGACGGCACCGCCGAGGTGGCCGAGGCGGCGGGGCAGGGACACGCCAAGCTGCGCGTGCTGCGCCAGTCGCAGAACGGCGGCAAGACCCGCGCCGTGGCCCGAGGCATTGCCGCGGCTCGGGGTGGGCATGTGCTGCTGCTGGACAGCGATCTTTTGGGGCTGGGCGAGGGGCACCTGACCGCGCTGGCCAGGCCGGTGCTCGAAGGCCGCGCCGATGCTGCCATGAGCCTCCGTCGCAATGCGCCGCTGCTGTGGCGGGTGATCGGCATCGACTACATCTCGGGCGAGAGGGTCATGCCCCGCGCGGTGCTGGCCGCGCAGTTGGAGGCGCTGCACGCATTGCCGCGCTTCGGGCTCGAGGTCTACATGAACCGCCTGTGGATCGAGGCCGGGCTGCGTGTCGCCGTGGTGCGCTGGCCCGAGGTGGAAAGCCCGTGGAAGCACGACAAGCGCGGCGGCTGGATCGCCGGGCTGCGCGCGGATGCGGCGATGATGGGCGACATCTTCCGCACCGTGCGTCCGGACGAGGCGCTGCGGCAGGTGCTGGCCTTGCGGGCGCGCCGGGTCTCCTGACCGCGCTGCGCTGTTTGCGAGCGCTTGAACCCCGCGCAAAGCCGGTCCAAGACTTGCCGTCATGATCGACGCTTACCTCCTGCCGTTGCAGCGCCGCGTGCTGCATCCCATCGCCCGCGCACTGCACGAGCGGGGCATCAAGGCCGACTGGGTCACGTTGGCGGGCTTCGCCTGCGGCCTCGCGGGGGCAGGGGCCGCGGCCTGCGGCGCCTTCGGGCTGGCGCTGGCCGGGCTGGCGGCGAACCGGCTGGCAGACGGGCTCGACGGCGAGATCGCCCGGCGCGCCGGGCCGACGGACCGCGGCGCGTTTCTCGACATCGCGCTCGATTTCCTCTTCTACGCGCTCTTCCCGCTCGGCTTCGCGTTGGCCGACCCGCAGGCCAATGCGCTCGCCGCGGCGGCGCTGATCGCCAGTTTCATCGGCACCGGGTCTTCGTTCCTCGCCTTCTCGCTGATCGCCGAGCGGCGCAAGATGACGGCGGAAGACTACCCGAGCAAGGGCATATATTACCTCGGCGGGCTGACCGAGGGGGCGGAGACCATCCTGCTTTTCGCAGCCTTCTGCCTCGTCCCCTCGGCTTTTGTGCCGCTCGCCTGGGTCTTTTCTGCGGCCTGCGCCATAACCACTGCGACGCGGATGGTGGCGGGCTGGCGGCTGTTCGGCTGACGCGCTGGCAACATCCGATCGTCCAGTCTGGGTGCGACGTC
Source organism: Salipiger sp. PrR007 (assembly GCF_010499845.1). NCBI lineage: Bacteria > Pseudomonadati > Pseudomonadota > Alphaproteobacteria > Rhodobacterales > Roseobacteraceae > Salipiger > Salipiger sp. PrR007. Next base: position 153,102 of record NZ_JAAGOZ010000028.1, read on the forward strand.
GGCTGGATTGCCCTTTGCCGCGCGCGTCTTTCGCAAGCGGTGGGCAGATCGTGCGGCGCCGTCTTGAGCAAGCGCCTGACCGGCGGCCAAGCGGGCAACCAAACAATAGAAGCAGGCAAGCAAAAGGGGCGGTCCCAGACGGGCCGCCCCTTCGCGTTGCGGGGGAAGGCCCCCGCGAAATCCGGTGCTCAGGCGAGCTGGATGTTCACGGCGCTTTCGCGGCCGTCACGGCCAGCTTGCAGCTCGTAGGTCACCTTCTGGTTGTCGGCGAGGCCAGTGAGGCCCGAACGCTCGACTGCAGAGATGTGGACGAAAACGTCCTTGGAGCCGCCATCGGGAGCGATGAAGCCATAACCCTTGGTGGTGTTGAACCACTTCACGGTACCAGTTGCCATGGGATAAACCCCTTCCTGTCAATCTGCTGCCCACGGAACTGCGGCAGCCCGGCGTAGAAACGTCTGTATCGATAGACTGCGTGCCGGGTCGGAACTGGGTCGTCGAATAGAAGCCTAAGCGGGCAGCAAATTGCCATGTTTAGGCCCGAAAATCAAGGGGATTCGAGTTTGGTGGCGCGGGTCTCCGCCAGCGGCAGTGCCGGATAGCCACTGCGGCTCTCGAGGTTTTTCCGCGCGGCGGCTGCGCACTCAGGGTACGGTGGCACGGATCAGAGCCCCCCGGCGCTTCGGCCCTTGCGCTCCGGCTGCCCCTGCGGCAAGCCTGTCGCGCCAAGGGAGGGACGTGATGCAGCAAGTGTTTGTCGGGATTGCCATGGGGCTGGGGGGAACCGTCGCCATGGACCTCTGGGCGCTGCTTCTTCATCTTCTGCAGGGGACCCCAAAGCCCGCGTGGCATAACCAGGGGCGCTGGGTGCTCCGCGCGCTCGGGGGCAATGTCTTCCACGACGACATCACCGCGACTCCCCGGATTCCGAATGAGAGCGCCATCGGATGGAGTTTCCACTACGCGGTGGGCATCGCCTATGGGGTGATCTTCATGGTCCTCGCGGGGCCGGGATGGCTGGAGGCGCCGCGCTTCTTGCCGCTGTGGCTCTTCGCGCTGGTCACCATCGGCGCGGGATGGTTCCTGATGCAGCCGGGCATGGGGCTTGGCTGGGCGCTGTCGAAAACGCCCACCCCCTGGAAGGGGCGGGCGCTGGGTCTGCTGGCCCACACGGTGTTCGGCCTGGGCATGTGGGCGGTGGCGCTGCTCGCCACCTGAGCGTCAGATCATCGCCCAGTCGGTGAAGCGGAACTCCGGCTGTTGCTGGGGCTCCGGTTGCTTGCGGGCCGTCTGCTGCGATGCCTGTGCGGACTGCGTGCTCATATCAAATTCTCAGACTCATTGCTGTTTGCCCGGGAGCTTGCGAGTCATCGCCTCTCCCGTGGCGGGGCAGGTAATCCGTCGTCGGGGGAAACGAAAGACCCCACGCACGGTGACGTGCGTGGGGCTGATCGCTTCGTGAAGTTCGAGCGGCGGAAACCGGCTCAGCGCGCGAATTTCTTGAACTTCACGCGGGTCGGCTCGAGCGCTGCGGCGCCGAGGCGGCGCTTCTTGTCTTCCTCGTAGTCCTCGAAGTTGCCTTCGAACCATTCCACATGCGCCTCGCCCTCGAAGGCCAGGATGTGCGTGCAGATACGGTCGAGGAAGAAGCGGTCGTGCGAAATCACCACGGCGCAGCCGGCGAAGTCGACAAGCGCGTCCTCAAGCGCGCGGAGGGTCTCCACGTCGAGGTCGTTGGTCGGTTCGTCGAGCAGCAGGACGTTGCCACCCTCTTTCAGCAGACGCGCCATGTGCACGCGGTTGCGCTCACCACCCGAGAGCAGGCCGACCTTCTTCTGCTGGTCGCCGCCCTTGAAGTTGAACGCCCCGCAATAGGCGCGGCTGTTGATCTGCGCGTCGCCGAGCTGGATGATCTCGGCACCGCCGGAGATTGCTTCCCAGACCGTGGCGTCGCTGGCGAGATCGTCGCGCGACTGATCGACGTACGACAGCTTGACCGTGTCGCCGTAGCTCACAGAGCCCTCGTCCGGCTGTTCCTGCCCGGTGAGCATCTTGAACAGCGTCGATTTACCGGCGCCGTTCGGGCCGATGACACCGACGATGCCACCCGGCGGCAGCGAGAAGTCCAGATCCTCGATCAGAAGCTTGTCGCCCATGGCCTTCTTCAGGCCCTCGACCTCGATCACCTTGCTGCCAAGGCGCGGGCCGTTGGGGATGATGATCTGCGCCTTGCCGACCTTCTCGCGCTCGGACTGGCCTGCCATTTCCTCGTAGGCCGCGATACGGGCCTTGGACTTCGCCTGGCGCGCCTTGGCACCCTGGCGCATCCACTCGAGTTCGCGCTCGAGGGTCTTTTGCTTGGCCTTGTCTTCGCGGGCCTCGTGCTCGAGGCGCTTGGCCTTCTGCTCGAGCCAGCTCGAGTAGTTGCCCTCGTAGGGGATGCCGCGGCCGCGGTCGAGCTCGAGGATCCAGCCGGTGATGTCGTCGAGGAAGTAACGGTCGTGCGTGACGCAGAGGATCGTGCCCTTGTACTCGATGAGGTGGTTCTGCAGCCAGGCGATGGTCTCGGCGTCGAGGTGGTTGGTCGGTTCGTCGAGCAGCAGCATCTCGGGCGCTTCGAGCAGCAGCTTGCAGAGCGCGACGCGGCGCTTCTCACCGCCCGAGAGAGTGCTGACATCCGCATCGTCCGGCGGGCAGCGCAGGGCTTCCATGGCGACGTCGATCTGGCTGTCGAGATCCCACAGGTTCTGCGAATCGATCTCGTCCTGCAATTGCGCCATCTCGTCGGCGGTCTCGTCGCTGTAGTTCATCGCCAGTTCGTTGAACCGGTCGAGCTTGGCCTTCTTGGCCGCGACGCCGAGCATGACGTTACCGCGCACGTCGAGCGACGGGTCGAGCACGGGCTCCTGCGGCAGGTAGCCGACCTTGGCGCCCTCGGCGGCCCAGGCCTCGCCCGAGAAGTCCTTGTCGATGCCCGCCATGATGCGGAGCAGGGTCGATTTACCGGCGCCGTTGACGCCGACGACACCGATTTTCACCCCGGGCAAAAAGCTGAGACGGATGTTCTCGAAGCATTTCTTGCCGCCGGGATAGGTCTTGGAGACGCCGTCCATGTGGTAGACGTACTGATAGCTGGCCATCGGTTCCTCCGGTGAAAAAGCTTTGCGGGCGTGTATGGCACCGCAAGGGGGGAAAGCAAATGCCTTGTTTTGCAGGAGCCGAGGGGGCTGGCGGGCGGCAGCCGGAAAAATCCGGTTGATCCCTGAGCAAAATCCTGTGCCTTTGGGCATTCATTCCTGAAGGAAGGGGCGGGATGCTCTGGAATGCGCATCAGACCGGGTTTCATCTGGCACCCGGGCAGAGGATCGGATTGCTCGGCGGATCGTTCGACCCGCCGCACGAGGGCCATGTCCGCATCACCCTCGAGGCGCTGAAACGCTTCCGGCTCGACCGCGTCCTCTGGTTGGTCAGTCCTGGCAACCCGCTGAAACCAAAGGGCCCCGCGCCGCTCGAGGCGCGCATCGCCGCCGCCCGCGATCTGATGCAGCATCCGCGGGTGCGCATCAGCGGCTTCGAGGCTCTGGCCGGCACCCGTCACACCGCCCGCACCTTGGAGCTGCTGCAGAAGGGCCACCCCGGCGTGCGCTTCGTCTGGCTGATGGGCGCGGACAACCTTGCACAGCTGCATCGCTGGGAGGACTGGCGCGAGATCATGCGCCGCGTGCCCGTGGGCGTGCTGGCGCGCCCCGGCAGCCGGCTTGCCGCGCAGGGCTCGGTGGCGGCCTCGGTCTTCCGCCACGCCCGCCTGCCGGGCAGCGCCGCGCCGCTGCTGCCGCTCAGCGCGCCGCCAAGCTGGTGCTTCGTCAACCTGCCGATGTCAGATCTCAGCTCGACCGCCCTGCGGGCGCGTGCACCGCGACGAGCGAGCGCGGAACCGGCGGAAATGTGAAGCGATCCGAGCGCCTGCACGCTTGCTGCGCTCTGTGTGCATCGGTTAGATCGGCGGAATGAACCGCGGTCTCTCTCGTCGTCACTTCCTGCTCTCCCTTGCTGCATCGGGGCTTGCCTCGGCTGCTGCCCCGGCTTTGGCGGAGGCGCCCGAACGCTCGCTAAGGCCGCTGGGGCGCGGCGACAACGTCGCCGTGCGCACCCTCGACACCCCGGAGGAGCTGATCGCCAAGGCGCGGCTCGGTGACGGGATCGTGGGCTATGCCGTGCTCAGCGCCGCCACCGGCAAGCTGCTCGAAAGCCATCGCGGCACGCTCGGCCTTCCGCCGGCCAGCGTCGCCAAGTCGCTGACCGCCGCCTACGGGCTCGACCTGCTGGGGCCGGACTACCGTTTCTCGACAGAACTCTGGACGACCGGCGCCATCGTCGGCGGTGAGCTGAAGGGCGATCTGGTGCTGGTGGGGGGCGGCGATCCCACGCTGGACACCGATGGGCTGGCCAAGCTGGCGCGCAGCCTCGAGGAAGTGGGGATCAAGTCGATCACCGGGCGCTTCATCGTGGACGGTGGCGTGCTGCCCTATTCGCCGGTCATCGACACCGAGCAGCCGGTGCATGTCGCCTACAACCCCGCCGTCGCGGGCATCAACCTCAACTACAACCGCGTCAGCTTCGAGTGGGAGAAGGCCGGCGACGGCTACGAGGTCAGCATGGACGCCCCCTCGATGGCGGGGCGACAGGCGGTGCGCATGGCGCATATGGCGGTCGCCGACCGCAACGGGCCGATCTACACCTATGACGATCTCAACGGCCGCGACGCGTGGAGCGTGGCGAAACATGCGCTCGGCAAGGGGGGCTCGCGCTGGCTGCCGGTGCGCAAGCCCGAGCTCTACGTGGGCGAGGTCTTCCAGGCGCTGGCCGGCTCGAAGGGGCTGCAGCTTCCCGAGCCGGTGATCGAGCACGGGGTCGAGCGGGTGGACTTCATCGGCCGCGTCGAGAGCGAGCCGCTGCACGTCGTGCTCAAGGATATGCTGAAGTACTCGACCAACCTCACCGCCGAGCTGGTGGGGCTGACAGCCACACGCAAGCGGCTCGGTCATGCGTTGTCGATCAAGCAGTCGGCAGAAGAGATGAACACCTGGGCGCGCGAGAGCATGGGGCTGACCCATGTGGCGATGGTCGATCACTCGGGTCTGGGCGGCGACAGCCGTGTGGCCGCCGCGGATGTGGCCTTGGCTGTGCTGCAGGCCGAGCGGCGACTGAACCTGAAACCGCTGATGAAGCCGATCACCGTGCTCGACAAGCGCGGTCGCCCGGTGAAAGACACCTCGCTCAAGGTCCACGCCAAGACAGGCACGCTCAACTTCGTCAGCGGGCTGGCGGGCTATGTCGATCTGCCGAGTGGCGAGGAACTGGTCTTTGCGATCTTCTGCGGGGACGTGCCGCGTCGTGACGCGATCCCGATCGAGGCGCGCGAGCGCCCGCCGGGCATGATGGAGTGGAACACCCGCGCCAAGATGCTGCAGCAGGATCTGATCCGGCGCTGGGGCGACCTTTTCCCCGAGGGCAAGGGGCTCGAGGCCGTGGGGCTGCCCGGGGTGACTCCGACCACGCAGACCTCGTCGGGCGCCATGGCCTTCACGGGAACCGCGGAGCCCTGACGCCCGAAGGCTTTTGTCAGCCGGGCCGGCGTCAGGCGCGCAGGTGACGCGCCCGGGCGCCGCGCTCGATGGCGGCGGCATGAAGCCGGTCGATGTCGAGCTCGTAACGGATTTCCTCGAGCAGCCGCAGCTCTTCCTCGCGCAGCGTGCCATCCGCGGCGGCCACGTCGCAGGCCAGCGCGTAGGCGGTCTCGTTCAGCCGTTCCGGCAGGTTGTCTCGCAGCAGGCCGAAGAGCGCGTCGAGCCCGTCTTCCTGCTCGAAGAGGTCGAACACCAGATCGGTGATCACCCGCATGCGGTCGATGTCATAATCGCTGAAGATCGGCAGCATGTTGACGGCGGATTCGATCTTCACCAGCTCTGCGGTGCGCATGTTCTCGTCAGAGGCCGAGACGGCGATCATCAGCGCGACAAGACAGTCTTGCGGTGTCATCGGGTGCGGGGCGGCGTCGGGCACTGGAATACTCCGGAAAAATCATGCTACGGGCAATTTATTGACCCCGTGCCCCGCCTGCAATAGGAGGCTGGCGCACTGCCCCGTGATCGTGGGCGTTTCTTCCCCTAAGGAGTGTTTTCTCATGTCCGAACTGCGCGACGCAGCAATGAGCTCGAAGGCCTGGCCCTTTGAAGAGGCGCGCCGGGTGCTGAAACGCTACGAGAAGACGCCGCCCGAGAAGGGATACGTGCTGTTCGAGACCGGCTACGGTCCATCGGGGCTGCCGCATATCGGCACCTTCGGCGAGGTTGCGCGCACGACGATGATCCGCCGCGCCTTCGAGGTGATCTCGGACATTCCGACCCGGCTGATCTGTTTCTCGGACGACATGGACGGGATGCGCAAGGTGCCCGAGAACGTGCCGAACCAGGCGCTCTTGCAGGAGAACCTGCAGCGCCCGCTGACCTCGGTGCCGGACCCCTTCGAGGAGTTCGAGAGCTTCGGTCATCACAACAACGCCATGCTGCGCCGCTTCCTCGATACCTTCGGGTTCGAGTACGAGTTCTATTCGGCCACCGATTTCTACAAGTCCGGCCAGTTCGACGAGATCCTGCTGCGCTGCTGCGAGAGATACGATGATCTGATGAAGATCATGCTCAAATCGCTGCGCGAGGAGCGGGCCTCGACCTATTCGATCTTCCTGCCCATCCACCCCGAGACCGGCCGCGTGCTCTACGTGCCGGTGAAACACGTCGACGCTGCCGAGGGCACCATCACCTTTGACGATGACGACGGCAAGGAGTGGACAGTCCCGGTGACCGGCGGCAACGTGAAGCTGCAGTGGAAGCCCGACTTCGGCGCCCGCTGGGCGGCGCTCGGCGTCGACTTCGAGATGTACGGCAAGGATCACTCGACCAACACGCCGATCTACGACGGCATCTGCCGCACGCTGGGCGTGCGCGCGCCCGAGCATTTCACCTACGAGCTTTTCCTCGACGAGAACGGCGAGAAGATCTCGAAGTCCAAGGGCAACGGGCTGTCGATCGACGAGTGGCTGACCTATGCCTCTTCGGAGTCGCTGTCCTACTTCATGTTCCAAAAGCCGAAGACCGCGAAGCGGCTCTGGTGGGACGTGATCCCCAAGGCGATGGACGAGTACCACCAGCAGCTCCGCGCCTACCCGACGCAGGACGTGAAGGCGCAGCTCGCCAACCCGGTGTGGCATATCCACGGCGGCGATGTGCCCGAATCGAAGATGGTCGTGCCCTTCTCGATGCTGCTCAACCTCGCCTCGGCCGCAGGTGCCGAGGACAAGGATGCGATGTGGGGCTTCATTCGCCGCTACGCGCCCGACGCCGCGCCGAAGACCCACCCGGATCTCGACGCCGCAGCGGGCTTTGCGGTGCGCTACTTCAACGACTTCGTGAAGCCGACCAAGCAGTTCCGCGCGCCCACCGACCAGGAGCGGGCGGCGATGGAGGACCTCGCGGCGCAGCTCGAGGGCTACGACGGCGCGGTCGACGACGAGGCGCTGCAGACGCTGGTCTTCTCGGTCGGCAAGGAGCACGGCTTCGAGAACCTGCGCGCATGGTTCCAGGCGCTCTACGAGGTCTTGCTGGGTCAGAGCCAGGGGCCGCGCTTTGGCGGGTTCATCGCGCTTTACGGCGTCACCGAGACCGCCGCACTGATCCGCAAGGGTCTGGCGGGCGAGCTGGGCTGAAGTTTCTGACAGCATGAGTTGAAAGGGCCTTCCCGAGCGATCGGGGAGGCCCTTTTGCATTGCTTGGCCCCGCCGTTGCGCGGGCAGGGCACGGTACTGCCAGAGCGCTTTAACCTCTGCCCGTCAGCCTTGTCTTCCGTGGGATCGGCACGACCCCGCGAGGCGACAGAGAGCAGAGGTGCAAGCCATGAACATTGCGGTGACCGACGGGGTGGTGCTGACCCCCACGCCCTTTTCCGAAGGGCTGGGTGTCTGGTCGCGGGGTGACGGGCGGCCCGGATCAGACACCTATGCCTCCTATCCCTCGGCGGCCTTTGTCCCGGCGGATGCGGATTTCGGTGGCTGTCTCGAACTGCAGAAGGCCGAGCCGACGCAGAAGCTGCGCTACATGGGGCAGACGCCGATCCTGCCCGGGGTGTACCTGCGGATCACTGCACGGGTGAAGGCGGTCTCGGGCAACCTGCCCTCGGTGCGTATCGCAGGCTGGGCGGGCAGCGGCAGCGATGTCGAGGTGACCGGCCTGCCGATGCTTGGGCCTTCGGTCGCGCTGACCAGCTACGGCGAGGTGGTCGAGGTCTCGGCCATCGTCGGAACCGGATCGCGCGGCGGCGTCGACATGGCCTGGGGCATGGCGCCAAGCTATGGCCACTTCGGGCTCGACCTGACCGGGCTCAGCGGCGGGGTGGTGCGGATCGACGACCTTCGGATCGAGGATGTGACCGGGGACTTCCTGCGCGGCATGATGGCCAGCGTCGATGTGCGGGACTACGGCGCACGCGGCGATGGCAGCACCGACGACAGCGCGGCCTTCGAGGCTGCCGACGCCGCGGCCGACGGGCGGCAGATCGTGGTGCCCGCGGGGACCTACCGGCTCGCCAGTTCGGTGACGCTGGAGAACCCCGTGCGCTTCGAGGGGCAGGTGAGCATGCCCGCCTCGGCGATCCTGTCGTTGACCCGGGACTTCCACTTCTCCGCCTATCTCGCGGCCTTCGGCTGCGACGAGGCGTTGGCGCTGGCCAAGGGGCTGCAGTCGCTGCTCAACAACGCCGACCACGAGAGCTTCGATCTCTGCGGGCGACGGGTGTCGCTGAGCGCGCCGCTCGACGTGCGGGCGGCAGTCAACAATCGCGACACCTATTCCCAGCGCCGGGTTCTGCGCAACGGTCAGCTCCGTGCCGAGGCGGGCGGAGGCTGGGACCCGGCCAGCGTCACCGGAACCGCGACCTACGCGGCCGCCAACCCTTGGCAGCTGACCAATGTGTCGAACGTCGCAAATATCGAGGTGGGCAGCCTGGTGACCGGCGCCGGGGTGGGGCGCGAGATCTACGTGAAGGACAAGAACGTCGGCGCCGCGACGATCACCCTGTCGCAGCCGCTCTCGGACGCCATCGGCACGCAGAGCTATACCTTCACCCGCTTCCGCTACCTGCTCGATTTCTCGGGCTTCACCAAGCTCGAGAAATTCGAGATCGAGGGCGTGGAATTCCAGTGCTCTGAAGTGGCGAGCGGGGTGATGCTGCCGCCCGCAGGCACGGTCAACGTCATCCGCAGCTGCGTCTTCAACCGTCCCGGTCACCGCGGCATCACCTCGCCGGGCGACGGCTGTCAGGGGCTGCTGGTCGATCACAACCAGTTCCTGAGCGCCGAGGCCGATCTTGCCACCACGAGCCGCCAGTCAGTGGCGATCAACACCAACGCCAACGACGTGAAGATCCGCAACAATCGCGCCTCGCAGTTCCGGCATTTCGCGGTGGTTTCGGGGGCGCATGCGGTGATCTCGGGCAATCATTTCTTCCAGGGCGACGACAGCGGCGTGGGCATTCGCTCGGCGGGGATCGTGCTTTGCCTGCGCGCCTGCAACACGACGATCACCGGAAATTACATCGACAACTGCTTTATCGAATGGACCAACGAGCGCGAGCCGGAGCCCGATTTTACCGGCGGCTTCGGTTTCGCGGGCCTGTCGCTGACCGGCAATGTCATGCTCTGCTCGGATGTCGCCGAGTGGTTCTCCTTTCTGGTGGTGAAGCCCTATGGCGCGGGCCACATGGTCAACGGGCTCACCCTGTCGGGGAACCTCTTTCGCTGCGTCGGCGGGACGATCGTGCGGGTGGACCGGGTCGACACCTCCTTCGCCCCCCTGAACCTGAATGCGATGCGGCGGGTCTTTTTCAGCGCGAACACCTTTCACAATGTCGAACTGCAGACCGAGAACCCGCTGCAGGTCGCCCATGCGCAGAACAGCCACGCAAGCACATGGGTCGTCGAGACCGGCAACCGGCTGCCCTTTGGCGGGCAGGCGCGCGAGGTGCAGAGCCTCGTGCTGCGCTCGCGCCCGCGCGATGCGGGCGATGCCAGCACCTTTGTCACACCCTATGCTGTCACCGAGGGCGGCAGCGCAAAGGACGAGGTGCATGTGGTCTGGCCCGAGCCGCTGCGGGGCGATCTGACGATGATGGTGCGGATGGACTACTGAGCCGTGCCGCGATGCAGACGGGCGGGCCGGTGCCGCGGTGCGCCGGCCTCCCGCCCTTCAGAACTCGCTCCAGAGTCCCATGAAGATTCCCGAGCTGTCATCGCCGGTCAGCCCCTGGTTGGCGCCGATCTCGATCTGCAGGCGTCTGCGCAGGGGCAGAACCAGCGAGGGGGCCAAGCGCGCAAAGGCTTCGTCTCCCTGCTGCGCGCCGCTCTGGATTTGCAGGATGAGCCGCGCTTTGCGCGGCAGGCGCAGCCCCAGTGTGAGGTCGAGTTTGTAGTCGGTCCCCTCGGCCTCGCGAATCTCCGCCAGCAGATCGGCGTTGAGCCAGCCCTGCTCCAGCCCGAAGCCAACCGAGAGCCCCGGTCGCAGGGCCCGCACGCCCTCGATCTGGCCCAGCCCCAGTTCGCCGGCGACGCGCAGCGGACCCGTGCCGAGCAGGGGAAACCGCACGAAGGCCACGGCCTTGCCGCCGCCCGAGATCGCACGCCCCAGATCGGTGCCGAAGGTCAGCCGGCGGCTGGCCCCGTATTCGAGATAGAACGTGTCATAGCGCATCTCGGCGCGCGGCCAGTTCTGCACTGGCTGATCCTGCGCCCAGGAGAGCCGGGTGGTCGTGCTGGCAAATCCGCGCCCCGGCGGCTGCAGCCAGGCTCCGGCGCGCAGCGGCGTGGCGGCGGTGCCGAGCAGCGTGCAGATCAGGGCGTGCAAGAGCAGGTGCCGCATCAGAAGCCTCCTGCCAGGCAGCGTGGCGGAATTGTCCTTAAGGTCGGGTGAATCCCTGCGCCGAAGCGCTCCGGCAGAACGCCTCACCCCGCGTCATCTGGCCACTGGACGGGGGGCCGTCTTCGGCTATGCTGCAGGTGCGAAATGGCCCGGCGCGGGCCGTCGCATCGCATGGGGGGCTTTCATGACCGGATCGGTGATCACCGTCGCGCAGCAGAAGGGGGGCTCGGGCAAGACCACGCTCTCGGCCAATCTCGCCATCGGCTTCCTTGCGCAGGGCAAATCCGTGGCCTTGGTCGACATTGACCCGCAGGGCAGCCTCGGGCGCTGGTTCATGACCCGGCTGGAGCGCGACCCCGGCGCGCTCGGGACGCTGGAGTTCGCCACATCTTCGGCCTGGGGGGTGACCTACGAATGCCGCAAGCTGGCGGCGAGCCACGACGTGGTGATCGTCGACACCCCGCCGAAGGCCGACAGCGATCTGCGCCCGGCGCTGCGCGCCGCCGACCTGGTGGTGGTGCCCGTTTCGATGAGCCATCTCGACCTCTGGGCCACCGAGGGGGTGCTCGACCTCGCCCGCCGGGAGAATCGCGCGGCGCTTGTGGTGCTCAACCGCACCCGGCCCGGCACCCGGCTGTCGGGCGAGATCGCCGAGGCTGTGAAGGCCATGGAAGTGCCCATCGCCGCTGCGCAGCTGGCCAACCGGGTGGGCTATGCCGAGGCCTTCGGCCGCGGCCAGAGCGCCGCCGAGGGCCGCAAGACCCCGGCCCGCGCCGAGATCGCCGCCCTGACCGCAGAGGTGGCGGAGGCGCTGGCAAACGGGTAAAGCGGGCGGCAACAGGAGACATGACCCAGATGACCGATCACGCCGCGCTCGCCGAGACCATCCGCCGCCACCAGCAGGGGCAGGGTCAGCCGATCTCGCGCCTTGGGTATTTCTGCGCCCCCTTCCGGCCGGTGGACGGCCCCTTCGCCGACAAGGTGGTCAAGGTCTACCGGGGCCTGCCCGACGGCGCGGCGCTGGAGCGGCTGGCGCGGGCGCATGATGCCTATGTCGCCGCGCTGCAGCAAACCGGCGTGCCGTTGCCGCAGACCGAGTTCCTGCTGATGGAAAGCGAGCAGGGCCGGGTGCCGGTGATCCTGCAGGAGGCGCTGCCCGAGAGCGCGCTGATGCGCCCGCGCATGCAGCGCGAGGATCTGGCCTCGACGCTGGCGATGATGGAAAGCGCCGGGCAGGTGATCGCGCAGTTCTGGAACAACGCCGACCAGATCGAGGGCCGCATCGGCTTTCATCCCTCGATCCGCAACTTCGCGGTGGTGGAGGGGCAGGCGATCTTCTACGACACCTTCCCGCCGCTGATCGGCTACAGCCGCGACGAGATGGGCGAGCTGCTGCTGCAGTTCTCCGAAAAGCGCCTGATGCGCTGGGTCGGGCCTTTCCTCAAGTCCAAGGTGACCGGCATCCAGGACGAATGGTACTCGGCCCCCGAGACGCTCGTCGGCCTCGTCGGCTCGGCCTGCCGGCTGCGCCCCGAGCACGCCGATGCCTATCTCGACTGGGGCCGCGACTTCGCCCCGCGCGCCATGCCGCGCTTCGCCGAGGAGGCGCTCGAGGGGCTGTCGCAGCCGCCGCGCCTGCCGGGCTACTGGACCGGCTTCCGCAAGCTGCTGGGCCTGCAGGGTGAGCCCAACCTCTGAGCGCGCCGCCGGCCCTACTAACCATTAATTAACCAATCTGCGCGCAGGTTGACCGCGCGGTAGAGGCTCGCGAGCCGATGACCGCAAGACGAGGAGCCCCGCGCAGGGCAGGAGTGGGTGCAAAGAAAAAGGCCCGCCTCCGAAGAGACGGGCCCTGATGTCCGGGTTTGCCGAATCAGACGATCTTGATTCCGGCCTTCTCGGCGTCGGCGAGGAAGGCGGAGAGGCCCTTGTCGGTCAGCACGTGGTTCGCCATGGCCTTGATCACCGAGGGCGGCGCGGTGCAGACGTCGGCACCGATCTTGGCACATTCCGACATGTGGTTGGCCGAGCGGATCGAGGCGGCCAGCACCTGGGTCTCGTAGCCGTAGTTGTCATAGATCGCGCGGATGTCGGCGATCAGCTGCAGACCGTCGAGGTTCAGGTCATCGAGGCGGCCGATGAACGGCGAGATGAAGGTCGCGCCGGCCTTGGCGGCGAGCAGCGCCTGGTTGGCCGAGAAGCAGAGCGTCACGTTGACCATGTTGCCCTCTTCCGAGAGCACCTTGCAGGCCTTGAGCCCGTCCCAGGTCAGCGGCACCTTCACGGCGATGTTCGGCGCGATCTCGGCCAGCTTGCGGCCTTCCTCGATCATCGCCTCGGCGTCGATTGCGACCACTTCCGCAGAGACCGGGCCGGGGACCAGTTCGCAGATTTCCTTAGTGACCTCGAGGATGTCACGGCCGGACTTGGCGATCAGAGAGGGGTTGGTGGTGACGCCATCCACCATGCCGAGCTCGTGAAGCTCGCGGATTGCGTCGACGTCAGCGGTATCGACAAAGAATTTCATCTGAGTAAGCCCTCCAGGCTTGGCTTGGCATTCGGTCGCGCCTGTCTTACCTCATGCAGTGAGGGGCGAAAACCCCCTTGGAAATAGCGCTAACGGACCTGCCCTCAATGGATGACTTCTACGACGAAGGCACGCTGATCTCGGTGCTGACCACGCAGCCCCTTGACCGGCTGCTGGACTACAAGGCGCCGGTGGGGGGCTGCGCGCAGGGGTCCTATGTCGAGGTGCCGCTGGGGCCGCGCAAGGTGCTGGGCGTGGTCTGGGGGCCGGGGCAGGGTGGGTTCGATCCGGCCAAGGTCCGCGCCGCCTTCCGGGTGCTCGATGCGCCCCCCATGCGTGCCGAGCTGCGCGAGTTTCTCGAGCGTGCCGCCGATTACACGCTGACCCCGCGCACCGCCATGCTGCGCCTTGCCACCCGCGCGCCGGGGCTCGGCGACGGGCCGGCGATGCGCAAGATCTACCGACGCGGCGACGCCGAGCCCGACCGGATGACCGATGCCCGGCGCCGGGTGCTGGAGGTGCTCGACGAGATGGGCGGCCTGTCGCTGACGCTCAAGGAGCTGGCCGATGCCGCCGGGGTGACATCTTCGGTGGTCAAGGGTCTCGCCAAGCAGGGGGCGGTGCGCGAGGAGGAGGCGCCGCGCGACACCGCCTTTGCCCGGCTCGATCCCGACTACGGCGGCAAGGCGCTGACCGAGGATCAGGCCGCCGCCGCCGAGGTGCTGCGCGACGGTGTGCGTTCAGGCAGCTATGGTACGGTGCTTCTGAAGGGGGTGACCGGCTCGGGCAAGACCGAGGTCTACCTTGAAGCCGTGGCCGAATGCCTGCGCAGGGGCCGACAGGCGCTGGTGCTGCTGCCCGAGATCGCGCTCACCTCTGAGTTCCTCACCCGGGTCGAGGCCCGCTTCGGCGCGCGCCCTGCCGAGTGGCACTCGGGCGTCACGGTGACCGAGCGCCGGCGGGTCTGGCGGCAGGTGGCCGAGGGCGGCGCGCAGCTGGTGGTGGGCGCGCGTTCGGCGCTCTTCCTGCCGTTCCGCGACCTGGGCCTGACGGTCGTCGATGAGGAGCACGACACCTCCTACAAGCAGGAGGAGGGCGTGCTTTACAACGCCCGCGACATGGCGGTGCTGCGCGCCTCGATCTGCGCGGGGCGGGTGGTGCTGGCCTCGGCCACGCCCTCGCTGGAAAGTTGGGCCAATGCCGACGCGGGCAAGTACCAGCGGCTCGATCTGGTCTCGCGCTTCGGTCCGGCGGTGATGCCGCAGATGCGGGCGCTCGACATGCGCGGCGAGGATCTGCCGGGCAGCCGCTGGATCTCGCCCTCCTTGCAGTCGGCGGTGAAGCGGCGGATCGCGCAGGGTGAACAGTCGCTGCTGTTTCTCAACCGGCGCGGCTATGCCCCGGTCACCATCTGCCGCGCCTGCGGCCACCAGATCGCCTGCCCGCATTGCGACGCGCGCATGGTCGAGCACCGCTTCCAGCAGCGGCTGATCTGCCACCAATGCGGCGAGAGCACGCCGAAGCCCGAAAAATGCCCCTCCTGCGAGGTCGAGGGCAAGCTGGCGGCGGTGGGGCCGGGGGTCGAGCGGCTGGCCGAGGAGGCAGCCGAGGTCTTTCCCGACGCCCGGCTGGCGGTGCTGTCGTCGGACCTCTTCGGCTCGGCGCGGCAGCTCAAGGCCGAGATCGAGAAGATCGCCATGGGCGGGGCCGACATCGTCATCGGCACGCAGCTTGTCGCCAAGGGGCATAACTTTCCCAACCTTACGCTGGTGGGGGTGATCGACGCCGACCTCGGGCTGCAGGGCTCGGACCTGCGGGCGGCGGAGCGGACCTTCCAACTGATGCGGCAGGTGGCCGGGCGTGCCGGTCGGGCCGAGAAGCCGGGCACGGCGCTTCTGCAGACCTTCCAGCCCGAGCACCCGGTGATCCGGGCGATCCTCTCGGGCGACGAGGAGGGGTTCTGGAAGGCCGAGGCCGACGAGCGCCGCGCCGCCGGGATGCCGCCCTATGGCCGTCTGGCTGGGGTGATCCTGTCCTCGACCGAGGTGCAGGAGGTCTTTGATCTCGGCGCGGCGATGGCACGGCAGGACGGGCCGCTGCGGCGCATCGGAGCGCAGGTCTACGGGCCGGCGCCGGCGCCCATCGCCCGCGTGCGCGGGCGGCACCGGGTGCGGTTGCTGGTCAAGGCGCCGAAGGGCGTGGCGCTGCAAGCGGCGCTCGCCGAATGGGCCGGGCAGTTCCGTCTGAAGGGCGAGTTGCGCATGGCGATCGACATCGACCCGCAGAGCTTTTTCTGAAGGCAGGGCAGCGCGCGCCGCTAGCCCGCCCGGTTCAGCTTCGTGCTGAGATGGATCAGGCTCTCGGAGCTTCTTACCCCGCGCGCCTCTGCGATCTTGTCGAGCGTGGCATCCAGCTCCTCGGTGCTGCGGGCGCTCACCTGCACCAGCAGGTCGACCCGCCCCGAGGTCGTATGCGCCGCCTCGACCGCCGGCATCTGGCGCAGCCGGGCGAGCACTTCGGGCTGGCTGCGCGGCTCGATGCACACGAGGACCGTGGCGCGGATCGGCGCCATTAGCGCGGCACCGCGGCGCAGGGTGAAGCCGGCGATGATGCCGCGTGCCAGCAGCCGATCGATGCGCGCCTGAACCGTGGTCCGCGCCAGCCCCAGCTTTCGGGCGAGATCGGCCACCGGCAGCCGTGCATCCGCCTCGAGCAGCGCGATGAGCTGCCGGTCGGTTTCGTCAATCTGAATGGTCTTTTCGTCAATCTGTCGCATCACGCCTGACATTCTGTGCCATCTGCCACGCGAATCCGAGCGTTTTCTGCGTCAGTCTGGGAAGAAAAGCGACAGGAGGCAGTGCCCATGCGGATCGATCCCACCCTTTCCCCGACCCCGGAATCCTGGCTCGCGGCCAATGCCCCAGACGAACCGGTGTTCCTCTTCCACCCGGGGAGGCTTGCGGAGGTTGCCCGCGAGTTCCTGACCGGCTTTCCGGGTCTCGTGACCTATGCGGTCAAGGCCAATCCCGCGCCCGAGATGATCCGCGTCTTGCATGCGGCGGGCATCACCGCCTTCGACGTGGCCTCGCCCGCCGAGATGGCGCTGGTCCGGGCCGAGGCGCCGGGGGCGATCTTGCACTACCACAACCCGGTGCGCTCGGCGGCGGAAATCGTGGCGGGTCTGGAGGCGGGTTGCGTCTCGTGGTCGGTGGACCGGATGGCCGAACTGGAGAAGTTGGCGGGCCTGCCGCGCGGCACCGAGATCGCCGTGAGGCTCAAGCTGCCTGTGGCTGGGGCGGCCTATGACTTCGGCGCCAAGTTCGGAGCCACGCCCGAGCAGGCCGTGCAGTTGCTGCGGCGGGTGGAGGCGCTGGGGTTCACCCCGTCGATCACCTTCCACCCGGGCACGCAATGCACCAGCCCCGCGCCTTGGGGACGTTACATCAACGAGGCTGCCGCGGTGGCGCGCTCGGCCGGGGTCACGCTGCACCGGCTCAACGTCGGCGGCGGCTTCCCCGCGCACCGCGACACGGGCAAGCCCGACCTGCAGGCCATCTTCGACACCATCCGCGAGGCGGCGCAGGGCGCCTTCGACAGTCCGCCGGAATTGGTCTGCGAGCCGGGGCGCGCGCTGGCCGCCGAGGCGCTGACGCTGGCCACGCGCGTCAAGGGGGTGCACGACGAGGCGGTCTTTCTCAACGACGGCGTCTACGGCGGTCTGGCCGAATGGCGCGACATCGCGCCGATGGACCGGGTCCGCGCGGTCAGCCGCAGCGGCGCCCCCCTGACCGGAGCACAAACCCGCCGCGTGGTCTTCGGCCCGACCTGCGACAGCATCGACCGGCTGCCCGAATTGCTGCCACTGCCATGCGACCTCACGGAAGGCGACTACCTGCTCTTCGAGGGCATGGGAGCCTATTCCCGGGCGCTCGTCACCGGGTTCAATGGCTACGGCGTGCGCAGAGTCGTGGAAATCGAAAATCAGGACTGAGATCACAGTCCCGGGCGCTGGACTCTGCGGCTGCGGCCTCTACAGTCGCGACAAATACGCCGTCGCGGGAGGATCAGTCAGATGGAAAAATTCGGCAAGAGCCAGTCGTTTAAGCGCAGCGAGGACGTACGTTTCCTCACCGGGCATGGCCGTTATGTCGATGATATCGCACCTGACGGGGCGCTGCATGCCTATGTGCTGCGCTCGCCGGTCGCCCATGCGGAGATCGCCAAGCTCGACGTGTCGGACGCGCGCGAGATGCCGGGGGTGCACATGGTGGCGACGGTCGAGGACCTGGTCGCCTCGGGCATGGACATCTCGATGGGCGGCACGGTGATCAAGAACCGCGACGGCAGCAAGGCCGCCGATCCGCTGCGCCCGATCCTGGCGCAGGGGCGCGTGCGCCACGTCGGCGAGCCGGTGGCGCTGATCGTCGCCGAGACGATGATCGAGGCCAAGGATGCCGCCGAGGCCATCGTCTTCGACTTCGACGAACTGCCAGTCCACATGGCGCTGGAGGCGGGTGGCGACGCGATCCACCCCGAGGCACCCGACAACCGCGCCTTCGACTTCGGGCTCGGCAACGAGGCCGAAACCGAGGAGGCCTTTGCCAAGGCAGCCAAGGTGGTCAGCCTCGAGGTCGGAGACAACCGCGTCATCGTCAACGCCATGGAGCCGCGCGGCGCCTACGCCGAATGGGACGGCGAGAAACTGCACGTCGCCTTCAACGGGCAGGGTGTCTGGGCGCTGAAATCCGAGCTGGCACAGGCCTTCGGCCTGCCGGTCGAGCAGATCCGCGTCACCAATCCCGACGTCGGCGGCGGCTTTGGCATGAAGGCCCCGGGCTATCCCGAGTATTTCGCCATCGCCTTTGCCGCCAAGGAGCTCGGCCGCCCGGTGCGCTGGATGTCGGACCGCACCGAGGCGATGCTCTCGGACCACGCCGGGCGCGACCTGGTGACGCTGGCCGAGCTGGCCTTCGACGCGGACAACCGCATCCTCGGCTACCGCAACCACACCCGCTGCAACCTCGGTGCCTACAACTCGAACTTCGGGCAGGCGATCCAGACCGCGCTTTACGCCAAGGTGCTCACCGGCACCTATGACATCAAGGCCGCCTACATGCGGGTCGAGGGCTTCTACACCAACACCACGCAGGTCGACGCCTATCGCGGAGCGGGCCGCCCCGAGGCGATCTACACGCTCGAGCGGATCATGGACCGCGCGGCGCGCGAGCTCGGCGTCGATCCGATGGAGCTGCGCCGGATCAACTTCGTACAGGAGTTCCCTTACAAGACCGTCACGGGCGAGAATTACGACGTGGGCGATTTTTCCCGCGTGCTGGCGCATGCCGAGGAGGATGCCGACATCAAGGGCTACCCCGCCCGCAAGGCCGCGTCGGAGGCGCAGGGCAAGCTGCGCGGGCTGGGGCTGTGCTATTACATCGAGAGCATCCTCGGCGATCCCGCCGAGGACGTGAAGGTCGAGTTCACCGAGGATGGCGGTGCAACCATCTATGTCGGTACCCAGTCGAACGGGCAGGGGCACGAGACGGTGTTTGCCAAGTTCCTGTCGGATCACACCGGCATCCCGGCCGAGAAGATCGGCTTCGTGCAGGGTGACAGCGACCTGATCCCGCGCGGCGGCGGTACGGGGGGCTCGCGCTCGGTGACCACGCAGGCGACGGTGACGCTCACCGCGGTGCGCGACATGATCGCGGGCTTTTCGGAGTTTCTTGCGGGCGAGATGGGGGTCGATCCCGACGAGGTGCGATTCGACGACGAGCAGTTCCGCGCGGATGGCTCGAACCTGCACCCGACCATGCTCGAGGCCGCCGCGCTGGCGCGCGAGAAGGGCCGCGAGGATCTGCTGAGCTGGTCGGCCCGCACAGCGATCGACGCCCGCTCCTATCCCAATGGCGCGCATTTCTGCGAGGTCGAGATCGACCCCGAGACCGGCGTCACGCAGGTGGTGAAATATACGGTGGTCGATGATTTCGGCAATCTCATCAATCCGATGCTGGCCGAGGGACAGGTGCATGGCGGGGTGGTGCAGGGGTTGGGCCAGGCGCTGACCGAGCACACGGTCTACGACGAGGACGGCCAGCTGCTGACTGCGACCTTCATGGATTACGCGATGCCGCGCGCCAAGGATTCGCCGTGGATCGCCTTCGATGTCGAGCCGGTGCCGTCGACCGGCAACCCCATGGGCATGAAGGGCTGCGGCGAGGCCGGTACCGTCGGCTCGATGGCCGCCGTGTCCAATGCCGTGCAGGATGCGCTCTGGGAGAGAGGGATTCGTCAGGCCGACATGCCCTTCACCCCGCACCGGGTGTGGCAGATGTTGACCAATGAGGCGATTGCCGCAGAATGATGCGCCAGCACGTCGCGGACGGAAGGTCAAGAATTATTCATCACATGATCGCGAGGACCCTTCAATCTGTGTCATTTTCGCCTATCTCTGATGCAGAGGCGCGGAACTGGAACCTCCGCGACCCCTTCACTGTCCCTCGTTCCGTAACTTGCGTCCGGGTTTTACCCGGACGCTTTTTCTTTTTGTGGGAGGCCGCGCCGCGCCCGCGCTTCGTGCCTTCCTCTTCCCGCGGCGCTGTGACAGGCTGAGGTTCATGAGCTACTCCGACACCTTCCTCAAAGACATCCTGACCCGCACCCGGGTCATCGCCGTGGTCGGGATCTCGACCAACCCGGTGCGGCCGAGCCACTACGTCTCGCGGTTCCTGCACCAGCGCGGCTATCGGATCATCCCGGTCAACCCGGCGCATGTGGGCCAGACAATCTTCGGCGAGGAGTTCCGCGCCGGGCTCTCGGAGATCGACGCACCGGTGGACATGGTGGATATCTTCCGCCGTCACGACGCGGTGCCCTCGGTGGTCGGCGCGGCGCTGTCACACCTGCCGCAGCTGCGCACCATCTGGATGCAGCTCGGCGTCGCGCATGCCGAGGCCGCAGCGAAGGCCGAGGGCAAGGGCGTTGACGTGGTGCAGGACCGCTGCACCAAGATCGAATACGAACGGCTCCTCGGCGCAGCCGTGCCGCTGGCCGAGGTGACCGGCGGCTGACCTCGGTAGGGGGCGCTGGCCCCGCCGCGCTGCGCGTGTTCCCCTCCGACTATTCTTGTTCAGATGGCAGGTGGAACAGGATCCGCCGCAGCGCAGCGCGTTTCGTCTCTTTGTAAATACGCCAGGGATGCGCCGCGCAACGGCGAGGGGCAGCGCCCCAGTGCGCGGGGATCAGTCCTTGGGGCGGGCGGCCTTTTCGGCGAGGCCGGAGCGGCTTTGGCGGCGCTGCAGCTCGGCCATGACCTCAGACAGCGGCAGCTCGCGGGCGCGCAGCATCACGAGGAAGTGGAAGAGCACGTCGGCGGCCTCGGAGGCGAGCTTCTCGCGGTCGCCCTTGACCGCCTCGATGATCGCCTCGATGGCTTCCTCGCCGAATTTCTCGGCGCATTTCTCCGGACCCTTGGCGAGCAGCTTGGCGGTCCAGCTCTCGTCGGGCGAGGCGGCGGCGCGGGCGGCGACCACCTCTTCGAGTTTCTCGAGCGTCATCTCGGTCATGTCAGGGCCTCTCAGAGCCGCACCGGAACGCCGGAGGCGGCCATATGGGCCTTGGCCTCGGCGATGGTGTAGGTGCCGAAGTGGAAGATCGACGCGGCGAGCACCGCCGAGGCATGGCCCTCGGTCACGCCCTCGACCAGATGGTCGAGCGTGCCGACGCCACCCGAGGCGATCACCGGGATCGGCACCGCATCGGCGATGGCGCGGGTGAGCGGCAGGTTGAACCCCGCCTTGGTGCCGTCGCGGTCCATCGAGGTGAGCAGGATTTCCCCCGCGCCCTTGCGCGCCATGGTGACGGCAAATTCAACGGCGTCGATGCCGGTGGGGCGGCGGCCGCCATGGGTGAAGATCTCCCAGCGACCGGGCGCGACGGTCTTGGCGTCTATGGCGCAGACGATGCACTGGCTGCCGAAGTGATCGGCGGCCTCGGCCACCACGTCGGGATTGGCGACGGCGGCGGAGTTGAACGACACCTTGTCGGCCCCGGCCAGCAGCAGCGCCCGCACGTCGCCGACGGTGCGCACGCCCCCGCCCACGGTGAGCGGGATGAAGCATTGCTCGGCGGTACGGGTGACCACGTCGAACATCGTGCCGCGGTTTTCATGCGTGGCGTGGATATCGAGGAAGCAGATCTCGTCGGCGCCGGCGGCGTCATAGGCTCGGGCAGCGTCGACCGGGTCGCCCGCATCGCGCAGGTCGACGAAGTTGACGCCCTTGACCACGCGGCCATCGGCCACGTCGAGGCAGGGGATGATGCGCGTCTTCAGCATGAGGCCCTGATAGTGCGGAATTTCCCCGGGGGGAAGAGGATGTTGCGGAGACGATCCCCGGTGTGGACCCCGGCGTGAACCCCGGTGTGAAAAGGGGCGCGCCGTCTCCGGCACGCCCCCGCGTCCTGTTGCCCTCGGAGCGGATCACTCGGAAATGGTGATCCGGCCGTCGGTGGCGGGCGTGTAGGGCGTGTTGGCGGCGATGAACTCTGCGGCCACGTCGGCGAGGTCGGGCCCGAAGTCGTAGGCCTGCTTGGCGGAGATGAACATCTTGTAGCCGTCGCCGCCGTTGCGCACGAAGTTGTTCGAGACCACGCCGTAGGTCTTGGCCTCGTCGAGCGCGGCGTCGCCGACCATCACGTCGGAAATCCGGCTGCCGACTTCTGCGGAGGGGGTCACGGTGAAGCTGATCCCCGAGACCTGCGGGAAGCGGCCGCCGCCTTCCTCCATCTCGCTGACGCCATTCTCCAGCGCTTCCTTGATCACCGCGCCGGTGACCTGGAAGGTCGAAAGCGTGTTCTGGAAGGGCAGCACGGTCAGCACCTCGCCCATGGTCACCTCGCCCGAGTCGATCGAGGCGCGCAGCCCGCCGCCGTTGGTGATCGCGATCTCGATTCCCTGGTCCTTGACCCGGTCGAGCATGGCGTCGGCCACGAGGTTGCCCATCGGGCATTCCTCGGCGCGGCACATGTCGCGGCTACCGTTGATCTCGTCGGTCGATTCGCCAATCACTTTGTTGCGGATCTCGTCGAGCGGCTTGGCGGCCTCCGAGATGCGCTCCTTGGTGGCGGCATCCTCGGTCACCGCGGCATCCATGATTAGCGGCGCGCCCGAGGCCTCGGTGATGTTGCCCTCGTCGTCGAAAGTGACGTTCAACTCGCCGAGGAACTTGCCATAGGCATAGGCCGAGACGATGGCGGTGTCCTTGACCATGGTCGGATAGGGGCCCTCGGCGCCGTCCATGTCGCCGAGCAGCGTGTTGGAGTGGCCGCCGACGATCACGTCGACGCCGGTGGTCTCTTCTGCGACCTTGAGGTCGACGTTGTAGCCCGAGTGCGACAACACGACGATCTTGTTCACGCCCTCTTCGGTCAGCTTGTCGACCTCGCTCTGCACGGCGTCGACCGGATTGGTGAAGATCACGTTCTTGCCGGGGCTCGAAAGCTCGTCGGTATCCTGCGGGGTGAGGCCGATGAGGCCGATCTTCTCGCCGTCCTTCTCGATGATGGTCGATTTCTGGATCTCACCCTTCAGCAAGTCCTCACCGGAGAGGTCGGCGTTGGACATCAGCACCGGGAAGTCGACGGAATCGACGAAGCCGCGCAGCACCTCGGGGCCGTCGTCGAACTCGTGGTTGCCCACGGTCATCGCGTCGTAACCCATCTGGTTCATCATCTCGGCGGCGAGCTTGCCCTTGTAGTAGGTGTAGAAGAGCGTGCCCTGGAACTGGTCGCCGCCATCCACGAGCAGGTAGTTCCCGGCGCGCTCCTTGGCCTCGGTGATCGCGGTCTGCAGGCGGGGCGAGCCGCCGAAGCAATTGCCCTCGGTGTTGTCTTCCTCGCCGCAGGTGGAATCGTACTTGCTGATCGGCTCGAACCGCGCGTGGAAGTCGTTGGTGTGCAGGATGGTAATCGAATAGTCCGCGCTGGCGGCGCCGGCGGTCAGGGCGAGCGCGGCGGCGCTGGTCAGAAGACGAAGCGACATGGGAATCCTCTCTGTCGGGTTTTTTCTTATCTCCCGATCCTGCAACGGGTTTTACGGGCTGTCAAAACACGTTGGGCGAAAATTTGGCGCAATGCCCGGCGATGGATCAGAACGCGGGCAAGTGTCCATGGACCCACGCATATTCCGGAGGGCCGGCGGTCAAACTGTCGCCGCGCCCCCTTCTGTCCGCGACCTGCCGCGGGTCTTGCTCACAGCCCAAACGGTGACCCGGATGACTGCCACGTATGTCCCGGGGGCGCTGCCGGGGCCGACGCTGAGCGCGGTTTCGCCCAATGAGGGTTGACTGCGGGGATTGACCGGGACGGGGTTCCGCGGCATCAGCCCTGCATGCTGATCTACAAAATCCTCCGGGCCGACGAATGGGCGGCGCTGCAGGCGCAGGGCGAGACCGCCGGTGCGCCGATCGACGTGGCCGATGGCTACATCCATTTCTCCACCGCCGAGCAGGTGCGGGAGACGGCGGCGAAGCACTTCGCCGGTGTCGAGGGGCTGTACCTGCTCTGCTACGAGGTCGAGGATTTCGGCGACAGGATCACCTGGGAGCCGTCGCGTGGCGGGGCGCTCTTCCCGCATCTCTATTCCGCGCTGCCGCTGGCCGGGCTACTGTGGTCGCGTCCGCTGCCGGTGGGCGAGGGCGGGGCGCATGAGTTTCCGGACGATCTGGCATGATGAGATTTCTTGAAAAGGCGGGTCTGCCGCTCTTGCACAAGGTCGACCCCGAGCAGGCGCACGGGCTGGCGATCATGGCGCTGAAGATGGGCATGGCCCCGGCGCCGGGGCTGATCACCTCGGACCGCCTGCGCTGCGAGCTGGCGGGGCTGAAGCTGCCCAACCCGATCGGGCTGGCTGCCGGCTTCGACAAGAACGCCGCCGCGTTGCAGGGCCTGTCGCGGGCCGGCTTCGGCTTCGTCGAGGTCGGCGCGGTCACCCCGCGCCCGCAGCCGGGCAACCCCAAGCCGCGGCTCTTTCGCCTGACCGAGGACCGCGCGGCGATCAACCGTTTCGGCTTCAACAACGAGGGTATGGAGGTCGTCGCGCAGCGGCTGGTCCAGCGCCCGAGCGGCATGGTGCTGGGGCTCAACCTCGGCGCCAACAAGGACAGCGAGGACCGCGCGGCGGATTTCGCCAAGGTGCTGTCGCGCTGCGGCGAGCATCTGGATTTCGCCACCGTCAACGTCAGCTCGCCCAACACCGAGCGGCTGCGCGACCTGCAGGGCAAGGACGCGCTGGCGGCGCTGCTGGGCGGGGTCATGGACGCGCGCGCGCATCTCGACGACCGCATCCCGGTGTTCCTCAAGATCGCGCCCGATCTCGATGAGCAGGGTCTCAAGGACGTCGCCGAGGTCGCCATGGCCTCCAAGGTCGACGCGGTGATCGCCACCAACACCACTCTCTCGCGCGAGGGGCTTTCCTCGCCCTTCTCGTCCGAGGCGGGCGGCATGTCAGGCCAGCCCTTGTTCGAGAAATCCACCCGCGTCCTGGCCAAGCTCTCGGAGCTGACCGGGGGCCAGATGCCACTGGTCGGCGTCGGTGGCATCGGCTCGGCCGAGCAGGCCTACCAGAAGATACGCGCGGGGGCCTCTGCGGTGCAGGTCTACACGGCGCTGGTCTTTGGTGGGCTGTCGCTGGTGCAGGACATCGCCGAGGGGCTGGACGCGCTCTTGGCGCGGGACGGCTTCGCCTCGGTCGAGGAAGCCGTCGGCACCGGGCGCGGAGACTGGACATGATCCTTTGGCACAACCCGCGCTGCAGCAAGTCGCGCGAGGCGCTGGCCCTGCTGCAGGCCAAGGACATCGAGCCGGAGGTGAGGCGCTACCTCGAGGACGCGCCGAGTGTCGATGAGTTGAAGGCGGCGCAGGCCGCGCTCGGCGTTCCGGCGATCGAGATGGTCCGCACAAAGGAAGCCGAGTTCAAGGCGGCGGGGCTGAGCAGGGATAGCGACGACGAGACGTTGCTGCGCGCCATGGCCGAAACGCCGAAGCTGATCGAGCGTCCGGTGGCCTTTGCCAGCGGGCGCGCGGTGATCGGCCGACCGCCCGAGCGCGTGCTCGAGCTGCTCTGACGGGACATGTGATGGACAAGACCTTCGAGATTTTCCTGGCCTGCGCGCCGGGGCTGGAGCCCGTTCTGGTGGCCGAGGCAAAGTCGCTCGGCTTCGGTCCGCTGAAGCCCGAACAGGGCGGCGTGTCGTTCCAGGGCGGCTGGCCCCAAGTGGCGCGCGCCAACCTCGAGCTGCGCGGCGCGGCTCGGGTGCTGGCGCGCATCGGCGGCTTCCCGGCGGTGCATCTGGCGCAGCTCGACAAGCGGGCGCGCAAGTTCCCCTGGGGCGATGTCCTGCGGCCCGACGTGCCGGTGAGGGTCGAGGCGCTGAGCCGCAAGTCGAAGATCTACCACGCCGGGGCCGCCAAGCAGCGGATCGAGCGCGCCATCACCGAGGAGCTTGGCGCGCCGCTCGCCGACGATGGCGTGCGCATCCTCGCGCGGATCGAGGACAATCTCGTGTCGTTCTCCGTCGACACTTCGGGCCAGCCGCTGCACCGGCGCGGGCTCAAGCAGGCGGTCAGCAAGGCGCCGATGCGCGAAACGCTGGCCTCGCTCTTCCTGCGCGCCTGCGGCTACGATGGCAGCGAGCCGGTGCTCGATCCCATGTGCGGCTCGGGGACCTTCCCGATCGAGGCCGCCGAGATCGCCGCCGGCCTGCTGCCGGGCCGGGCGCGCGCCTTCGATTTCGAGCGTCTGGCGGTCTTCGCGCCCGCCGACCTCAAGGGCCTGAAGCGGCAGGAGCCTCTGCGGGCACCCGGCTCGCGCTACTATGGTTCGGACCGGGACGCGGGCGCGGTGCGCTTTGCCACCGAGAACGCCGCGCGCGCGGGCGTCACCGACTGGACCCGCTTCGACTGCCGCCCGGTGGCCGATCTGGAACGCCCCGAGGGGCCTCCGGGTCTTGTCATGGTCAATCCGCCCTACGGCGCGCGGATCGGCGAGAAGGGCCCGCTGCACGCGCTGCACGCCTCGCTCGGCACGGTGCTGAAGGAGAGGTTCGCGGGCTGGCGCGTCGGCATCATCACCACCGAGCCGGGGCTGGCCAAGGCGACCGGCCTGCGCTTCCTGCCGACCGGCGCGCCGGTGGCGCATGGCAGTCTGAAGGTGAAGCTCTACCGCACCGAGCCGCTCTGACGGCGCCGGATCCGCCGGACCAGCCAGAGCGCCCCCAGCACCATCACGATGAGCCCGGCAAAGGGCAGGGTGAGCAGCGCGAACCAGCCCGACACGAAAAGTGTGCTGAGCGGCCCGCCGAGGTCATGGCCGAGCACGACGCAGGGATAGCCGCCGGCCTCGTCGAGGCGGCAGCCTGCCAATTCGGCGATGGCCGTGGACACGAGAACGCCCGCGACGGGCAGCAGGCAGATCAGCAGTGCCCCAAGCAGGATCAGGGTGAGCGCGCGGCTCACCCCTTCAGCGCGGTCAGCGCCTCTTTCAGGTCGATCGCCCCGTCGTAGAGCGCCCGGCCCGAGATCGCGCCATTGAGCTCGGCGCCGCAGTCGCGCAGCGCAATGAGGTCCGCCAGCTTCGACACGCCGCCCGAGGCGATCACCGGAATCGACACGGCGCGCGCCATGGCGGCGGTGTACTCGATGTTCGGGCCCTGCATGGCGCCGTCGCGGTTGATGTCGGTGTAGATGATCGCCGCCACGCCGTCGTCCTCGAAGCTGCGCGCGAGATCCACCGCATCGACATCGGTCACCTCGGCCCAGCCCTTGGTCGCCACGCGCCCGTCACGTGCATCGATGCCCACGGCGACCTTCCCGGGGAAGGCCTTTGCCGCCTCGCGCACCAGTGCGGGGTTCTCGACTGCCACCGTGCCGAGGATGACCCGCGCGAGGCCCTTGTCGAGCCAGCGCTCGATGGTCGCCATGTCGCGGATGCCGCCGCCGAGCTGCGCCGGAACCTTGGTGCGGGCAAGGATCGCCTCGACCGCCGCGGCGTTCACCGGCTCTCCGGCGAAGGCGCCGTTGAGATCCACAAGGTGCAGCCAGTCGCAGCCCGCCTCGACGAATTCCATCGCCTGCGCGGCGGGATCGTCGTTGAAGACCGTGGCCTTCTCCATGTCGCCGCGCAGCAGGCGCACGGCCTTGCCGTCCTTGAGGTCGATGGCGGGGTAGAGGATCATGGCGCGGCTCCGCAAATTCTGTGACGGCCCCCTATAGCCGCGCCGGGGCGCGCTTTGCAATGCGCGCCGCCCCGATGCGAGGGTGCGTTCCGGGCACCGCGCTTACGGCGCCCAGGTGAGGAAGTTGCCAATCATCCGCAGGCCGGTGTCGGCGCTCTTTTCGGGGTGGAACTGGAAGCCGAGCATGTTGCCCTGCCCGACGACGGCGGTGATCGTGCCGCCGTAATCGACATGCGCCAGACGGTGCTCGGGGGTCAGCATGCGCATCTGGTAAGAATGCACGAAATACGCGTGATCGCCGGTCTTCACGCCGTCCAGCACCGGGTGCGCGCGGTCGATGACCAGCTCGTTCCAGCCCATGTGCGGCACCTTCAGCGACGTGTCCGAGGGCAGGATCTTCTCGACCTCGCCGTCGACCCAGCCGAGGCCGGGCGTTTCTTCGTATTCGTGGCCGACACGGGCCATCAGCTGCATGCCGACGCAGATCCCGAGGAAGGGCCGGCCCTTGACGGTCACCGCCTCGACCATGGCGTCGAAACAGCCCGAGAGCCGCAGGGCCTTTGCGCAGGCGGGAAAAGCGCCGTCGCCGGGCAGCACGATCCGGTCCGCCTTGGCGACCACCTCGGGCGCGTCGGTGACCACGACGTCGCCCGCGCCCAGCTCGCGCGCCATGCGCTGAAAGGCTTTTTCGGCGGAATGCAGGTTGCCGCTCTCGTAATCGATGATCGCCGTCAGCATCTCGCCTCCTGTCCGGGCGGCGGGTCCGCCCAAGTGTCATGGGTGTGTCTAGTGGGATCAAAGACCCCGGTGAGCGCGAGGGGTTGGCCCCTCGGCTCGGTCGTAAGCTCTCAGAGCGCGCCCTTGGTCGAGGGGATCGCGTCGCCCTTGCGCGGGTCGGGCTCGACCGCCTCGCGCAGGGCGCGGGCCACGGCCTTGAAGGCCGCCTCGACGATGTGGTGCGAGTTGACGCCGTCGATGGCCTCGATGTGCAGGGTGATGCCGCCGTGAGTCGCCAGCGCCTGGAAGAACTCGCGCACCAGCTCGCAATCGAAGGAGCCGATCTTCTCGGTGGGCAGATCGACTTTCCAGACGAGGAAGGGCCGCGCCGAGAGGTCGAGCGCCGCGCGCACCAGCGCGTCATCCATCGGCAAGAGGCAGGCGCCGTAGCGGCGGATGCCGCGCTTGTCTCCAAGCGCCTTGGCCAGCGCCTGGCCGATGGCGATGCCGGTGTCCTCGACGGTGTGGTGGTCGTCGATGTGCAGGTCGCCCTCGGCGCGCACCACCATGTCGATCAGCGAATGGCGCGCCAGCTGGTCCAGCATGTGGTCGAAGAACCCCACGCCGGTCTTCATGTCGTAGCTGCCGGTGCCGTCGAGATCGAGGGCGACCTCGATCTTCGTCTCGGCGGTGCTGCGGCTCACCTCGGCCTTGCGCATGGACCATACTCCTCGATGTCTCGCAGGGGCTTATAGGGCGGGGCAGGGCGCAGGCCAAGCCCCGCGCGCGCGTGAGAGGCCGGGCGCGCTTGCGGCGGCGGGAGCGCTGTGACAGCTTGCGCGCATATCATCGAGAGGCCCGCCATGACCACCTGCGTCTTCGTCCAGATCCGCTGCAAGCCCGGTGCCACCTATGAGGTGGCCGACCAGATCGCGCTCCGGGAGATCCACTCCGAGCTCTATTCGACGTCGGGCGAGTGGGACCTGCTGCTCAAGCTTTATATCCCCGAGGGTGCCGACGTGGGGCATTTCATCAACGAGAACCTTCTCACGGTGCCGGGAATCGAGCGCACGCTGACCACGCTGACCTTCAAGGCCTTCTGAGCCGGAGCCGGGCGGCCTGAGGGTCGCCCTCTGCCTAGGGTCGCCCTGTGCCTTGGGCGGAGTGCGCGCATTCGCGCAGACGCGAAACACCCGGCGTCGCGTCACCGCGGCCGGACAATCGCGTGTCGTATCTTGAAGAGATCTTTCGGAGGGAAAGTGGTGAATGGAGCGGGCGAGGCGATTCGAACGCCCGACCCTTACCTTGGCAAGGTAATGCTCTACCCCTGAGCTACGCCCGCATACCATTCATCATGTGGGTCTTTCGACCCTTGGCCTTTCAGCCAGCCGGCCTCTCACCGGTCCGACTTGCGCCGGAGGTCCAACTGGAGCGGGCGAGGCGATTCGAACGCCCGACCCTTACCTTGGCAAGGTAATGCTCTACCCCTGAGCTACGCCCGCTTCCTTGTTGGTGTGGGCGATTTAGAGTTTCCCGCGGACCTCCGCAAGAGGAAAAATGACCTTTTTCCGGGAAATTTCCCGCGCGGCGAAAAAACCCAATAAGACGCGACGGAAACCCAACCGCCGCGCCGCGATCCCCTTAACGGCAGAGGAGAGGTGCGACGAGGCGGCGGCCGCATTTGCCAAAAAAGAAAGCCCGGAGGGCGCTGCCCCGGGCCTTCTTCTAGGGTCGGATGTCGCGGCGGAGGGGTTGCGGCGGCGGGGACAGAGCCCCGAAAGCGGGCGATCGGATCAGAAGGGCACGTCGCCCGCCGAATCCGCCGCCGTGACGAAACGCGCCACCACCTTCTTCACCCCGGCTTTCTCGAAGCTGATCTCAAGCTTGTCGCCCTCGAGGCCGATGATCTCGCCGTAGCCAAACTTCTGGTGGAAGACCCGCTCGCCCATCTCGAAGGCCGAGACCGCTTGCAGGTCGATCACCGTGTTGCGGCTCTCGCGCGGCTGGCTGACTGGGCGCGCGCTCGATGAGCGCTCCTGCAGCCGCTTCCAACCCGGCGAATTGTAGACATTGGCCTCGGCTGCACGGGTTTCGAGCCCGGAGCCGCCGCCAAAGCCGCCGCTCATGCCGGCCGCGCCGTAGCCACCGCCGTAGAGCCCGGGCGGCGTGAGAATCTCGACATGTGCCTCGGGCAGCTCGTCGATGAATCGCGAGGGCAGGGCGGATTGCCACTGTCCGAAGACCCGGCGGTTCGCCGCAAAGGAGATGGTGCAGAGCTCCTCGGCGCGGGTGATGCCCACATAGGCGAGGCGCCGCTCCTCTTCGAGGCCCTTGAGGCCGCTTTCGTCCATCGAGCGCTGCGAGGGGAAGAGCCCGTCCTCCCAGCCCGGCAGGAAGACCGCCGGGAACTCGAGCCCCTTGGCCGCGTGCAGCGTCATGATCGAGACCTTGGCGCCGGTCTCCTCGGTCTCGTTGTCCATGATCAGCGCGACGTGCTCGAGGAAACCCTGCAGGTTGTCGAAGCTTTCCAGCGCTTTCACCAGTTCCTTGAGGTTCTCGAGCCGTCCCGGCGAGTCGGGGTTCTTGTCGAGCTGCCACATCTCGGTGTAGCCGCTTTCGTCGAGCATGGTCTCGGCCAGTTCCATGTGGCTGACCACCTTGCTCAGCGGCTTGTCCTCGTCGATCAACACAAGGTCGTCGTCGTCCTGCTGCACCTCCGAGGGCAGGCCGAGCTGCTGCCGGGCCACCTCGTGCCAGCGCTCGATCTGATCGACGAAGGTGGCAAGCTTGGCCGCGCCTTTGCCGGTGATCTCCTTGTCGCGCAGCAGCAGCCGCGCGCCCACCAGCAGCGGCACGCCATGCTCGCGCGCTTTGAGCTGGATCTTCTGCTGCGCCTTGTCGCCGAGGCCGCGTTTCGGGGTGTTGACGATGCGCTCGAAGGCAAGATCGTCCTCGGGCGAGACCACCAGCCGGAAATAGGCCATGGCATCGCGAATCTCGAGCCGCTCGTAGAAGCGCGGGCCACCGATCACCCGGTAGGGCAGGCCGATGGTCAGGAAGCGGTCCTCGAAGGCGCGCATCTGGTGCGACGCGCGCACGAGGATCGCCATGTCGTCGAGCGAGAAGGCGTGCATCCCGCGCGAGCCGCGCTGCGCCGCCTCGATCTCCTCGCCAATCCAGCGGGCTTCTTCCTCGCCGTCCCAATGGCCGATGAGGCGGACCTTCTCGCCGCCCTGCGCTTCGGTCCACAGCTCCTTGCCGAGCCGGTTCTCGTTGCCGCGGATCACCGAGGAGGCGGCGGCGAGGATATGCGCGGTCGAGCGGTAGTTCTGTTCCAGCCGCACCACGTGGGCGCCGGGGAAGTCTTTTTCGAAGCGCAGGATGTTGCCCACCTCGGCGCCGCGCCAGCCGTAGATCGACTGGTCGTCGTCGCCGACGCAGCAGATGTTGGTATGCCCCTGCGCCAGGAGCCGTAGCCAGAGGTACTGGGCGACGTTGGTATCCTGATACTCGTCCACCAGGATGAAGCGGAACCATCGCTGGTATTGCTCGAGCACATCGGCGTGCTGCTGGAAGATCGTCACCACATGCAGCAAGAGATCCCCGAAATCGCAGGCGTTCAGCTCGCGCAGGCGGGTCTGGTACTGGTCGTAAAGCTCGGTGCCGCGGTTGTTGAAGGCCGAAGCCTCGGCAGCGGGCACCCGGTCGGGCGTCCAGGCGCGGTTCTTCCAGTTGTCGATCAGCCCCGAAAGCTGCCGCGCGGGCCAGCGCTTTTCATCAATGTTGTTGGCCGCGATCACCTGCTTCAGCAGGCGGATCTGGTCGTCGGTGTCGAGGATGGTGAAGTTCGACTTCAGCCCGACCAGCTCGGCATGGCGGCGCAGCAGCTTGACGCAGATCGAGTGGAAGGTCCCCATCCAGGGCATGCCTTCGACCGCGTGGCCGAGCAGGCGGCCGACCCGCTCCTTCATCTCGCGCGCGGCCTTGTTGGTGAAGGTCACCGAGAGGATCTCGTTTGGCCGCGCCCGGCCGGTGGTCAGCAGGTGCGCGATGCGGGAGGTGAGCGCCTTGGTCTTGCCGGTGCCCGCCCCCGCGAGCATCAGCACGGGGCCGTCCAGCCGCTCCACCGCCTCGCGCTGCGCCGGGTTGAGATCGTCGAGATAGGGCGCGGGACGCGCCGCCATGGCCCGCGCCGACAGCGAGGCCCCCTCGAATGCATCCATGTCGTCGAAACTGCTCATGCGCCAAACTTAGCGCGGCACAGGGCGCTGCGAAAGGTGCGTTCTTTGTTTGTTCATCAAATTGATCGCGCGGCCACCCCTCTCGCCCTCCGCGGCCTGATACCGGCCCTCGGCGTGCCACGTCGTGGGGATTCGCGTCCCTCGACAGCAAGATCACACCCCGGAGAAAGTCGCAGAAGCCTGGGAAAAGGTCGCGGCCCCGCCGCGTCGATCAAGTCAACTTTGCAAATCATGCGCTAACATTAGCATAATTTGCAAAGCCTCTTGCGCTGCAGCGCGGCATGCCCTTGAGTTCGGAATGCGATGCCTCCGGGAGCGGCATTTCGCATTCAAAGGAGGAAGATTTGATGCCCGAGTTCCAGAAGATCCTCATCGCCAACCGTGGCGAGATCGCGATCCGCATCATGCGTGCGGCGAACGAGATGGGAAAGAAGACCGTTGCCGTCTACGCCGAAGAGGACAAGCTGGGGCTCCACCGCTTCAAGGCCGACGAGGCCTATCGCATCGGCGAGGGGCTGGGCCCGGTCGCGGCTTACCTCTCGATCCCCGAGATCATCCGCGTGGCCAAGGAGTCGGGCGCCGACGCGATTCACCCGGGCTACGGGCTGCTGTCGGAGAACCCCGAGTTCGTCGATGCCTGCGATGCGGCGGGCATCACCTTCATCGGCCCCAGGGCGGCGACCATGCGCGCGCTCGGCGACAAGGCCAGCGCCCGCAAGGTGGCCATCGAGGCCGGCGTGCCGGTCATCCCCGCGACCGAGGTGCTGGGCGACGACTTCAAGGCCATCGCCAAGGAGGCCGAAGAAATCGGCTACCCGCTGATGCTCAAGGCGTCCTGGGGCGGCGGCGGGCGCGGCATGCGTCCGATCGAGGGGCCGAAGGAGCTGAAGGAGAAGGTGCTCGAGGGCCGGCGCGAGGCCGAGGCGGCCTTTGGCAACGGCGAGGGCTATCTCGAGAAGATGATCACCCGCGCCCGCCACGTCGAGGTGCAGATCCTCGGCGACAAGATGGGCAATATCTACCACCTCTACGAGCGCGATTGCTCGGTGCAGCGCCGCAACCAGAAGGTCGTCGAACGCGCCCCCGCGCCCTATCTCAGCGAAGCGCAGCGCGAGGAGATCTGCGAGCTTGGCCGCAAGATTTGCGCCCATGTGAACTATGAGTGCGCCGGCACCGTCGAGTTCCTGATGGATATGGACAGCGGCAAGTTCTACTTCATCGAAGTGAACCCGCGCGTGCAGGTCGAGCACACCGTCACCGAAGAGGTGACCGGCATCGACATCGTGCAGGCGCAGATCATGATCGCCGAAGGCAAGAGCCTCGCCGAGGCCACCGGCAAGGCCAGCCAGTACGATATCCGCCTCACCGGCCACGCGCTGCAGACCCGGATCACCACCGAGGATCCGACCAACAACTTCATCCCCGACTACGGCCGGATCACCGCCTACCGCTCGGCCACCGGCATGGGCATCCGGCTCGACGGCGGCACTGCCTACGCGGGCGGGGTGATCACCCGCTATTACGATTCGCTGCTGGTCAAGGTCACCGCCAAGGCGCCGACGCCGGAGAAGGCCATCGCCCGCATGGACCGCGCCCTGCGTGAGTTCCGCATCCGCGGCGTGAGCACGAACATCGACTTCGTGATCAACCTGCTCAAGCACCCGACCTTCCTGAGCAACCAGTACACCACCAAGTTCATCGACACGACGCCCGAGCTCTTCGACTTCAAGAAGCGCCGCGACCGCGGCACCAAGGTGCTGACCTACATCGCCGACATCACCGTCAACGGGCACCCCGAGGTGCAGGGCCGGCCCAAGCCGCATGCCGAGCTGAAGCCCGCCCGCGCGCCCGAACTGCGCGCCGAGACGCCGCCGCCGGGCACCCGCACGCTGCTGGAAGAGAAGGGGGCGCAGGCGGTGGCCGACTGGATGGCGGCGCAAAAGCAGCTTTTGATCACCGACACCACCATGCGCGACGGTCACCAGTCGCTGCTGGCGACCCGGATGCGCTCGATCGACATGATCAAGGTGGCCCCGGCCTATGCGGCGAACCTGCCCGGGCTCTTCTCGGTGGAATGCTGGGGCGGGGCGACCTTCGACGTGGCCTATCGCTTCTTGCAGGAATGCCCGTGGCAGCGGCTGCGCGACATCCGCGCCAAGATGCCCAACATCCTGACGCAGATGCTGCTGCGCGCCTCGAACGGCGTCGGCTACACGAACTACCCCGACAACGTGGTGCAGAGCTTCGTGGCGCAGGCGGCCGAGAGCGGCGTCGACGTCTTCCGCGTCTTCGACTCGCTCAACTGGGTCGAGAACATGCGCGTCGCCATGGATGCGGTGATCGAGAGCGGCAAGATCTGCGAGGGCACCGTCTGCTACACCGGGGACATCCTCGACCCGGCGCGCGCCAAGTACGACCTCAAGTACTACGTCGAGATGGGCAAGGAGCTGAAGGCCGCCGGCGCGCATGTGCTGGGCCTGAAGGACATGGCGGGCCTGCTGAAACCCTCCGCCGCCGGCGCGCTGATCAAGGCGCTGAAGGAAGAGGTCGGCCTGCCGATCCACTTCCACACCCATGACACCTCGGGCGCCGCCATCGCCACCATCATGGAGGCCTCGAAAGCGGGCGTCGACGCGGTCGACGCGGCGATGGACGCGCTCTCGGGCAACACCTCGCAGCCCACATTGGGCTCGATCGTCGAGGCGCTGCGCCACACCGATCGCGACACCGGGCTCGACGTCGATGTGATCCGCGAGGTCTCGAACTACTGGGAGGCGGTGCGCGGGCAATACGCGGCGTTTGAATCGGGCATGCAGGCCCCGGCGTCCGAGGTCTATCTGCACGAGATGCCGGGCGGGCAGTTCACCAACCTCAAGGCGCAGGCGCGCTCGCTGGGGCTCGAAGAGCGCTGGCACGAGGTCGCCAAGACCTATGCCGACGTGAACATGATGTTCGGAGACATCGTGAAGGTGACGCCCTCGTCGAAGGTCGTGGGCGACATGGCGCTGATGATGGTCAGCCAGGGGCTCACCCGGGCGCAGGTCGAGGACCCGAAAAGCGACGTCAGCTTCCCCGACTCGGTGATCGACATGATGCGCGGCAACCTCGGCCAGCCGCCGGGCGGCTTCCCGGAAGGCATCGTCAAGAAGGTGCTGAAGGGCGAGACACCCAACACCGAGCGCCCGGGCAAGCACCTGCCGCCCGCCGATTTCGCCAAGCTGCGCGCTGAGCTGGACGCGAAGTTCGAGGACGTCGAGTTCGACGACGAGGACTTCAACGGCTACCTCATGTACCCCAAGGTCTTCACCGATTACGTGGCGCGGCACGAGGATTATGGCCCCGTCCGGGTGCTGCCGACGCTGACCTACTTCTATGGCATGCAGCCGGGCGAGGAGATCACCGCCGAGATCGACCCCGGCAAGACACTGGAGATCCGCCTCATCACCGTCGGCGACACGCAGGACGACGGCGAGGTGCGGGTGTTCTTCGAGCTCAACGGCCAGCCGCGCGCGGTGCGCGTGCCCAACCGCAAAGCCAAGGCAGCGAGCGGCGCCAAGCCCAAGGCCGAGGCGGGCAACCCGAACCACATCGGCGCGCCGATGCCGGGCGTCGTCGCCACCATCGCGGTGCAGGCGGGGTCCAAGGTCAAGGAAGGCGACCTGCTGCTGACCATAGAGGCCATGAAGATGGAGACCGGCCTGCATGCCGAGCGCGACGCCACGGTCAAGGCGGTGCACGTGCTGCCGGGCGGCCAGATCGACGCCAAGGACCTGCTGATCGAGCTGGAGTGAGGGGAGGGGCACTGTCGTCGCCTGGCAAGGCGCGGCAGGACATGGAGGACAGGGCTCCACCCCCCCGCCGCGCTGCGCGTGCCTCCCCCTTGAATATTTGGACTTGTAAGAAGGAGGGGGTCGCGCGTGCGGCCCCTTCTTCCTTTTCGTTGACACATGCGCCCCCCTGAGGCGGTTCTGCGCGGGCCGCAGGCGCGGCCTGCCGGGCGAAGCCCCGCAAAACTCCCGCAGGCTCCAATGGAAAAGCAGGCGCGCGTCTGGTGCGCGCCGCGCGGCTCTTGTAGGGTCGCGCGCATGACGGCGCCCGCGATCAGTTTTTCCGAGGATCAGGCCGAAGCCTGGGACCGCGTGGCCGAGATGCTGCGCGGTGCCGGCGTCGATCTGGATGAAGGCACCACCGAGCCCGCCCGCGAGGGGCTCTCGAAGGTTATGGCGCTGATGGGCAAGGCCGGCTCGGGCAAGACATTGCTTCTGGCCGAGCTGAGCAAGGCTCTGCAGGATGCGGGCTGCGAGGTCGTCTCGGGCGATTTCGAGAGCCGCAAGAAGCGCGAGAAGCGAACGCTTGCGATCCTCGCGCCCACCAACAAGGCCGCCTCGGTGCTGCGTATGCGCGGCGTGCCAGCGACCACCATTCACCGCATTCTCTATACCCCGGTCTATGATCCGGTCTACGAGCGCATCGCCGAATGGCTGATGGGCAACGAGGAACGGCCCGAGATTGACACGCTGACCCCCGAGGCGCTCGACCGGGCGTATTCCGCCTACCAGAGCCACAGCTCGGTGCCGGCCGCGCTGGCGGCGGCGGGGCTGCGCGGCAGCGATTTCATCACCGGCTGGAAGCGCCGCGAGGAGCCGCTCGACATCGGCTTCGTGGACGAGGCCTCGATGCTCGACGACCGGCAGTTCGAGGATCTCCAGGAGATCTTCCCCAACCTGCTGCTCTTCGGCGACCCGGCGCAGCTGGCGCCGGTGAACCAGTCGGGCAAGATGGTTTTCGACGCGGTGCCCGAGGACCGC
This sequence comes from Salipiger sp. PrR007, assembly GCF_010499845.1. NCBI lineage: Bacteria > Pseudomonadati > Pseudomonadota > Alphaproteobacteria > Rhodobacterales > Roseobacteraceae > Salipiger > Salipiger sp. PrR007. Next base: position 190,590 of record NZ_JAAGOZ010000028.1, read on the forward strand.
AAGATGGAACTCAGCCGCATCCACCGGCAGGAGGCCTCGAGCCCGATCCTCGATCTCGCCCACGCGCTGGCCGATCCGGAGGTGGATTTCTACCGCTTCGAGCGGCTGGTCGAGGAGATGGCCGCCAAGGACGACCGCGTGGTCTGGGGCCAGCGGGTCGAGGTCGACCTGATGGCGCGCTCACCGGTGCTCGTCTGGCGCAACGCCACGCGCATCCGGCTGATCAACGCCTTCCGCGCCGTGCATGGCGCGCCCGAGACCGAGCTCCTGCCCGGCGAGCCGCTGATCTGCGACGGCATCGAGCTGCCGCTCAAGCACCGCAAGAAGCGGCTCGATCTGGAAGCGCGCGGGCTCATCAAGGGCGCGCAGGTGGTCTATCTCGGGCCGGGCAAGAAGCCCGGCTTCTCGCGGCTGCACGTCATTGGCGCGCCCGATCCGCAGGTCTCGGCCGCGTCGATCGTGAAGATCGAGAAGCCCGACGAGGAAGAGCCCTTCATCCCCTTCGCCGCGCGCATGGGGGCGACCTTCCTGCATGGCGCCGCGGTGACCATCCACAAGGCGCAGGGCTCGCAATGGGAGAACGTACAGGTCTTCGGTCCCGATCTTTATGCGGCGGCGCGCATGGGGCGGGTCGAGGCGGGCCAGCCGCTGTGGAAGCGGCTCGCCTATGTCGCGGTCACCCGCGCCTCGGACCGGCTCTACTGGGTGGTGCGCAACCGGCTGTCGCGGCCCTCGGGGCCGCTGCGGGTGGACGATCTCGGCGGCGCGCCGGTGCCGCTCGAGCTTGAGATGCAGGGCGAGGAGGCGGCGGGCTGAGCTGCTCATCTCGCAGGCGCCCGGCATTTGCCCTTGCCATCGGTGGGGGCGATCCGCCACTCTGCCTCGGGATTTCGCACAGATCGGGAGACGGGATGCAGCGCGAGAAAGCACTGAACGGGGGAGCGCGCCATGCCGGCTGAGGCCATTCTGCAGATGGAACCGAAGGTCTCGCGCTGGTTCACGCTTGACGCCGAGACCGTGGCCCGCTTCGGCGAGGTGACCGGGGACCTGAAATTTTTCCATTCCGACCCCGAGCGCTCCGCAGATTTCCTTTTCGGCGCGCCCGTCGCGCAGGGGTTCCTGACGCTCTCGCTGCTCTCGGCCATGTGCGCCGATGCCGTGCCGCCCTTTCCCGGGCAGATCGCCAACGTCAATTACGGCTTCGACCGGGTGCGCTTCGTCACCCCGGTGCCGGTGGGCTCGCGGGTGCGCGGGCATTTCACCGTAGGCGGTGTCGAGGAGGGGGACGATCGGCTCGCCGTGCATTGGGACGTGGAGATCGAGATTGAGGGGCAGGGGCGCGACCAGCCGGCGCTCGTGGCGCAATGGGTGACCTTCCTCGAGCTGCGCGACTGATCTGCCCGGCTGACCGGCTCGCCTGATCGACCCGCGCGGAGCATGGCTTGACGCTGGGCCGCGCAGCGCCGAGAACGGCGCGACAGAGCAGGAGAGCCCCATGGACAAGCACAGCGCGGAGATGCCCATCACCGAGGCGCCCTCGGGCTACCTGTCGCACCTCGGCATCGAGATGACCGGCTGGCGGCAGGATTTCGCGCGCTTCGAAGTGCAGCTCGGGCCGGAGCATCTCAACCGCCACGACAACCCGCACGGCGGGGTGCATGCCTCGATGCTCGACACGGCCATGGGCTACGCGGGCTGCTGGACCGGCGATCCGCAGGACAGGCTCATGGCGCTCACCCTTTCGCTCAACGTCCAGTACCTGTCGCGGCCGAAGGGCAGCCGGCTGATCGTCGAGGGCGCGCGCACCGGCGGAGGCAAGAGCACCTTTTTCGCCGAGGGCACCGTCACCGATGAGACCGGTGAGCTGATCGCCAAGGGCTCGGGCGTGTTCCGCTACCGCCGCCGGGGCTGAGCCGGCCGGCGCTCACTCTCCGGGGCGCTTGAGTTCGAAGACCTCGCGGATCACCGAGTAATCGCGGTAGCCGAGGCGGGTGAGCGGCTGGAAGGTCGTCACGTCGAACCGCCCGTCCACGAGGCAGTCGTCGCGCATGTGCACGCCGGTGACCTCGCCGAAGACGGCGAAGTTTGTGGCTCCCTCGAGCCTCACGATCTGCGTCACCTTGCATTCCAGCGAGGCTGGCGCCCCGGCGACGCGCGGGCAGTCGATGGTTTCGCACTCGGCCTTGTCGATCCCTGCGAGGGCAAATTCGTCCTCACCCGCGGGCCAGGGGCCGGAGCTGAGGTTCATCACGTCGCGCGCCGCGTATTCCACGATATTCACGCAGAAGACCCCGCTCTCGCGGATCTGGGCGACGCTGTCCTTGGTGCCCTCGCGGTCCTCCTTGGCAGAGGTCGAGGAGAACATCACCTGCGGCGGCACATAGGCCACGGCATTGAAGAAAGAGTACGGCGCGAGGTTGTCCCCGAGCGTGCCGCGGGTCGAGATCCAGCCGATGGGCCGGGGCGAGACGATGGCGTTGAACGGGTTGTGCGGCAGCCCGTGGCCGTCTTCGGGGCGATAGAACATGCCTGTCCTCTCAGGTGTTTGCGCGACTGTCAGACCCGTGATAGGGCGGATTCGTCCGAAACGCCACGGGGGAGACCGGGTCTCTGTACAGCTTGCATCAGGAACGCCCGGATGATCGCTGGGAAGTCGAGGCGCTCTACGACCTGTGCTTCGCGCCGGGTCGCGAGTTGCTGTCCTCTTACCGTTTGCGCGACGGGGTGGCCCCGGTCTCCGAGCTTTGCCGGGTGGCCAAGGACGACAGCGGCAGCATCGGCGGGGCGATCCGTTACTGGCCGGTGCGCGTCGGCGCGGCGCAACTGCTGTTGCTGGGGCCGGTGGCGGTGCATCCCACGGCGCAGGGCGAAGGGCTGGGCGCGGCGCTGATCCGCGACACGCTGGAACGGGCGCGGGCCTTGGAATGGGGCCGGGTGCTGCTGGTCGGCGACGAGCCCTACTACCGCCGCTTCGGGTTTTCCAAGATCGAGGGGGTCCAGATGCCTCCGCCGACCAACCCCGAGCGGGTTCTGGCGCTGGAGCTGCTTCCGGGCGCTTGGCAGGGCGTCACCGGCGAGGTCATGCGCAAGGCTTGATTTCCCGCGCGGCGCGCCGATCTTCTAGGGGAGACCCGAGGAGGCCCGCCCATGACCGCACCCGTTTCCGGAACGCAGCTCGTTCCCCTCAGCATCGACGCCGAGATCGCCGCGCTGGCCCGCCGCCACCGGGCCGCGGGCGGGGTCGGGCTGCAGGTGCTCAACATCATCGGCGGCCAGGCCGAGAACCTGCTCGAACGCCTGCCCGACCGGGTGAAGGAGCGGCTCGAGACCAGCACCGCCAAGGCGCTCGAGCTGGCGCTGAAGGCCGCCACGGGCTCGCGCCGCGCCGTACCCGACCAGAAGGGCTGGCTGAACACCGCGCTCGCGACCGCCATGGGCGCGGCGGGCGGCGCCGGGGGACTGCCGACCGCTCTGGCCGAGTTGCCGGTGACCGTGACGGTGCTGCTGCGCGCGATCCAGGGGATCGCGGCGGAATACGGCTTCGACCCCGAGATGCCCGAGATCAAGCGCGAGTGCCTCAGCGTCTTTGCCTCGGCTGGACCGCTCGAGGCGGATGATGGCGCGGATCTGGGATTCCTTGCCACCCGGGTCACGCTCACCGGGGCGACGGTGCACGGGCTGATCGGCAAGGTCGCGCCGCGGCTGGCGACGGCGATGGGTCAGAAGCTGGCGGCGCAGACCGTGCCGGTGCTGGGCGCGGCGGCGGGGGCGGCGACCAACTACGCCTATACCAGCTACTACCAGCAGATGGCGCATGTGCACTTCGGCTTGCTGCGGCTTGCCGAGCAGAGCGGCCGTCCGCGCGCCGAGTTGGTGGCCGCTCTGCAGGAAAAGCTGGCGCTGCGCGCTTAACCACTTCGCAAGGTTAATGGCTTATCAGGTGCTCGGGGCGTGGTGTAATCCGCGCCGCAGCACTCGCGCAGAAGGCGCGGGGGGCGTCCCGTGCCAGAACGGCCGGAGATGCGCGCACGACCACTATCGCCCGGGGTGCGGGGGACCGATGCGCCGGGCGAGCTTCGTGGTCCGACCGGGACGAGGGCATGGAGCGCGAGAAACTGGGCGCGCTCCGCCCCGGCTCATCCCTGCCAGCGCATGTACTCCATGACAGCGCCGCGCACCGATTGCTCGCCGCGCTCGCGGGCGTCGCAGATCACGTCGTAAAGCGCGTCGAGATCCGTGCGCATGATCAGGCTCTTCACCGGCCCGATCGAGGCCGGGCGCATCGACAGACGATGCAGCCCGATGGCGGCGAGGCAGATTGCCTCGATCGGTCGGCCCGCATCCTCGCCGCAGAAGCTGAGCGGCGTGCCGGTGGCCGAGCAGCGCTGCACGATCTGCTCGAGGAACGTCAGGAAGCTGACGTTCAGCGTGTCGTAGCGCCGCCGCACCCGCTCGTTCTCGCGGTCGGCGGCAAAGAAGAACTGCTTGAGATCGTTGCCGCCGATCGAGACGAACTCGACCTCCTCGAAAAACTTGTTCGAGGCGTAGGCGAGGCTCGGGGTCTCGAGCATGGTGCCGACCGATATCTTCTCGGGCACCACGTGGCCGAGCTTGCGCTCGGTGGCGATGGCCTTGTCGACCTCGGCGCGGGCGGCGCGGAACTCTTCCCATTGGGCAACAAAGGGGAACATCAGCGTCAGCGGCCGACCTTCGCAGGCGCGCAGGAGCGCCTGCAGCTGCATGCGCATGACGCCGGGCCGGTCGAGACCGACGCGGATCGCCCGCCAGCCGAGCGCCGGGTTGGGCTCGTCGGTGGGCTTCATGTAGGGCAGCACCTTGTCCGAGCCGATGTCGAGCGTGCGGAAGATTACCGGCTTGTCACCGGCGGCCTCGGCGGCCTCGATCACGCGTTTGTAGACGGCGACCAGTTCGGTCCGCGAGGGCATCTTGTTTCGCACCAGGAACTGCAGTTCGGTGCGGAAGAGGCCCACGCCCTCGGCGCCGGAGTTCTCGAGCGAAGGCAGGTCGGCGAGCAGGCCCGCGTTCATGTGGAGGCTGATCCGCTTGCCGCAGAGCGAGACCGCGGGCTTCTGGCGGATCGAGGCATAGCGTTCCTGCGCCTCGGCCTGCATGGCGATCTTGTCGCGGAAGGCGGTGACGACCGTGTCGTCGGGGCGCAGGTGCACCACGCCCTGATCGCCGTCGACCATGATGTGGTCGCCGTTCAGCGCCTCGGTGGTGATGCGCGGCGCGTTGATCACCAGCGGGATCGCCAGCGCGCGGGCGACGACGGCGGCGTGGCTGCCGACCGAGCCTTCCTCGAGGACGATGCCACGCAGCTGGCGGCCATAGTCCAGCAGCTCGGCGGGGCCGATGCTGCGGGCAACGAGAATGGGATCGGCGGGCATCGAGGCGCCGGTGTCCTTGCCCTGTCCGGTGAGGATGCGCAGCAAGCGATTCGACAGGTCGTCCAGATCGTGCAGCCGCTCGCGCAGGTAGTTGTCGGCGACCTGGCTCATCCGGGCGCGGGCCGCGGATTGTTCCTTTTCCACGGCGGCCTCGGCGGAGAGCCCGCGCGAGATGTCTTCCTCCATGCGCCGACGCCAGCCCTTCGAGTTGGCGAACATGCGATAGGCCTCGAGCACTTCGAGCTGTTCGGCATCCTGGACCGCGCCGGCGAGCATCTCGTCAACGCTGACGCGTAGCTGTTCGATGGCCTCATCCAGCCGCTGGCGCTCTCGCTCGGGGTCGTCGGCGACGAGGTTGGTCACCATCACTCGCGGCTCGTGCAGCCAGACGTGGCCCTCGGCGGTGCCTTCCTGACCGGTGCCGCCACGCAGCATGGTGGGCTGGGTGTGCCGTGCCGAAAGCGCCGCGGTGTCGCCGACGAAGGCGCCGAGCTCGGTCATCTCGGCCAGCACCATGGCGACCACTTCCAGCGCGTAGACCTCGTCCGCGGTGAACTCGCGTTTCTGCTTGGTCTGCACGACCAGCACGCCCAGCGTCTCGCCAAGGCGCTGGATCGGGACGCCGAGGAAGCTGGAGTAAATCTCTTCGCCGGTCTCGGGCATGTAGCGAAAGCCCTTGGCCGAGGGGGCGTCGGCGGTGTTGACCACCTTGCCGCTGCGCGCGACGCGGCCCACGAGGCCTTCGCCCATGCGCATCCGGGTCTGGTGTACGGCCTCTTTCTTGAGCCCCTCGGTGGCGCAGAGCTCGAGCGTGTCCTCGTCGCGGAAGAGGTAAATCGAGCAGACTTCGGAGCCCATGGAATCGGCGGTCAGATGCATGATCTTGTCGAGGCGCGCCTGCCCGGCGGCATCCTCGGCCATCGTGTCTCTCAGCCGCCCCAGAAGCTTGCGGCTTTCGCTTTCCGTGCCATCCGGCATTTTGCTGCCCGTCTTCATTCGTTCCGCTTGGGATCAGCTATATGCGGTTTGCCCGAAGAAAGGAAACGGGATCAAATAGGACGGTCGAATTCCCGCGCGTTGAAACGACCATTTGCCGCGCCTTTCCGCGCCTTTGAGAAGGGATCGCCGCGACAGGGCGGTATTTCCGGGAAGATTGTCGCGCATATGGGCGCGGAAAAGAACTGTCGCCTTGGCCAATAAAAGAAGCGGCGCCCCGAGAGGCGCCGCCATCGATGATTTTCGGGGTGCGCGAGGCGCCTCCGGTCAGTTGGCCCTTTCGAGTTCGAAGGCGTCGTGAAGGGCCTGCACCGCGAGTTCCATGTACTTGCGTTCGATCAGCACGGAGATCTTGATCTCGGACGTGGTGATGACCTGGATGTTGATGTTCTCGTCCGAGAGCACCTTGAACATCTTCGCCGCCACACCGGCCGCCGAACGCATGCCGATGCCGACGACCGAGACCTTGGCGACCTCGGTTTCCGATTCGAGCTTGTCGAAGGTCAGCGTGCCGGCTTCCTGCGCATCGGCCAGTGCCTTCTCCGCGCGCTTCACCTGGTTGACCGGGCAGGAGAAGGTCATGTCGGTAACGCCGCCCTCATGACCCTTGTAGTTGGTTTCCGAGACGTTCTGCACAATCATGTCGACGTTCACGCCGGCATCGGCCAGCGTGCCGAAGATCGCGGCGGCGATGCCCGGACGGTCTGCGATGGTGACGAGGGTCATCTTGGCCTCGTCGCGCGAAAAGGCCACACCGGCCACAACTTTGGATTCCATGATATCCTCCTCGTCGCAAACGAGCGTCCCGGCGTCGTCCGACTGTTCCTCGAAGCTGGAGAGGACCCGCAGCTTCACCTTGTAACGCATGGCGAGTTCGACCGAGCGGGTCTGCAGCACCTTGGCGCCCAGCGAGGCCAGCTCGAGCATTTCCTCGAAAGAGATGCGGTCGAGCTTTCGGGCCTTCTCGCAGATTCGCGGGTCGGTGGTATAGACGCCGTCGACATCGGTGTAGATGTCGCAGCGCTCGGCCTCGAAGGCTGCGGCGAAGGCGACGGCGGTGGTGTCCGAGCCGCCCCGGCCCAGCGTGGTGATGCGGCCCTCGGGGCTGATGCCCTGGAAACCGGCAACCACGGCCACCTTCATGCCCTCGGCGAACTTGCGGTTGATGTTCTCGGGGGGGATGCCTTCGATCCGCGCGGCGCTATGTGCCGAAGTGGTCAGCAGAGGCACCTGCCAGCCCTGCCAGCTGCGCGCGGGGATATCCATTTCCTGCAGCGTCAGCGCCATCAGGCCGGCGGTCACGTTCTCGCCCGAAGAGACGACGGCGTCATATTCGCGCGCGTCGAACAGCGGCGAGGTCTCCTCGACGTAGCCGACGAGCTTGTTGGTCTCGCCCGACATGGCCGAGACGATGACGATCACGTCGTAGCCCTTGGCCACTTCGACGCCGACGCGTTTGGCGGCCCGGCGGATCCGGTCAAGCGTGGCGACGGAGGTGCCGCCGAATTTCATCACGAGAACGGGCATGGCGCCTCCCCGGCATGGTCCTTTGAATCAGCGGTGCTTTACTTGGGGGGGCGGGGCTGCGCAAGGGGATTGCGCGCCCGCCGCGAGCGATCGCTGCGTGGGTCCGGGGCATTCTGGCATATTCGAAAAGATGGGGCCGCCGGCGCTTCGCGGTTCTTCGTTTGCGGCTTTGCGGGAGCGCGGCCGCCGGGGTCCGGCGGCGCGCCGGGCGCTCAGTAGGCGTGCGCGCGGCCGTCCCAGGTTTCGAAGCAGCCGGTGGTCCCAAGGCTCAGCGCGTCGAGCCGATCGGCGAGTCCGGCGGCGGATTGCTCGGGGGTAAGCTCGGCGCCGCTGCCCCCCATCTCGGTGCTCACCCAGCCGGGGTGATAGATGCCCACGGCGATGCCTCGCGGCTTCAGCGCGGCGGCAAGGTTGGTGCCGAGATTCAGCGCCGCGGCCTTGCTGGCGCGGTAGATCAGCGCGTTGCCCTTGGCCAGCGCGTTCGAGCCCATCTGCGAGGAGATGATCATGATCTTCGGCGTCTCGGCCCGTTCCAGCAGCGGCAGCATCGCTTGCACCGTCAGGAAGACCCCGGTGACATTGACCGCGAACATTTCGGCCCACATCTCGGGCGGGTAGCCGGTGTCGAGCGGTTCCGGCTTGTCGAGATAGACCCCGGCGTTGCAGATCAGCGCGTCGAGCGTGCTCTCGCCGAGGTGCTCGGCCAGTGCCTTCGGCGAGGCCGGGTCGCTCACGTCGAGCGGCAGCAGCCCGGGGGTATGTCGCGCCGTGCCCAGCACCTCGTGCCCACGCGCCGAGAGGGTCTTTACGAGCGCCGCGCCTATGCCGCGGTTCGCGCCGGTGATCAGCAAGGTCATGGCATGTCTTTCAGTTGGATTTTCGTGTCGGCATGAAGGGCAGGGGCGCCACGGGCACGCCGTCCTCGATCAAGGCCTTGGCCTCGTCGCCTCGGGTTTCGCCCCAGATCGGGCGGTGCGGAGCATCGCCGCTGTGCATGGCGCGCGCCTCGCGGGCAAAATCGCGGCCAACGTAGTCCGAGGTCTTTTCGACGTGCTCGCGCAGCGCGCGCAGCGCCTGCTCGGCGGGCGAGGAGGGCTCGGAGAGGTTGGGCTTTTCCTTGGCGGGGGTCGGCGCGCTTTCGGGGCGCGCGGCGCCGCTGTTCACGCGCGGAGCCATGAGCACCTTTTCCACCTTTGGCGTGCCGCAGACGGCGCAGGCCACCATGCCCGCGGCATGCAGCTTGTCGAAGGCGCTGGCGGATTGGAACCAACTGTCGAAGCGATGGTCATCCGCGCATTTGAGTGAGTATTGGATCATGCGGCTGTTCCGAAATGATCCCTTTTACCTAGTCAAAATCCGCGCAGGTTCAAGCCGATGTCAGTGCTTGCGGGAAAAGGGGCGGAAGCCAAGGAGCAGCTTGGCCAGTTCCGGGTGATCGACCATCTCGGCGGCACGCTTCGGGCTGACCCAACGTTGCTTGCGTTCGCGCCGCTCGGGAAACTTCTTGTCGAGCTCCACCACTTCGAGTGGATAGACCAATGCCATATGCGGCCGGTTCGAGCTGCGCTTCTGGTAGCTGTAGCCGCCGACGCAGAGCTCGTCCACGAGCCCCTTTACCCCGGCTTCTTCCCAGGCCTCGCGGGCGGCGGCCTTGGCCGGGCTGCGGCCCTGCATCGGCCATCCCTTGGGCAGGGTCCAGCGTCTGCGGCCGCGGCTGGTGATGAGGAGGATCTGCACCTTGCCGTCGCGGATGCGGTAGCAGAGCGCCGCATATTGCACATGGGTTCGCTTGGGCAGGGTTCTGATGCCCGGTCCGCGAGAAACGATGTCCAGTGAAGCGCCCATCCTGTTGTCCTGCTCGTTTTTAGAGGAGGATGCGCCTATTTGGCAGCTGCGTCCATATGTTGTGTCAGCTCGGAAACAAGTTCGTCCGCCGATGCCTCCGGAGCGAGCAGCGCGCGGGCCGCGGCCCCTGCGCGCTGCTGTGCCTTCTCCTCGGTCAGCGAGAGCAGCGCGGCGGCAAGGCCCGCTGCGTCCTCGATGGGGAGGGCAGCTCCGGCGTCGTCGAGCAGACGAAAGGGCACGCGGAAGTTGCGCACGTCGGGGCCGTGGATCAGCGCATCGCCAAAGGCCGCGGGCTCGTAGGGCGTGTGGCCGCCGCGGTCGGTCAGCGTGCCGGCGATGAAGACCCGGCCCGCAAGGCGGTAGAAGAGCGCCATCTCTCCCAGGGTGTCGGCCAGGTAGACCTCGGCGCCACTCGGCGGCTCGCCGAGGCTGCGGCGCGCGCAGCTGAGCCCCTGTGCGGCGGCGAGCCGGGTAATTTGCTCGGCCCGATGCGGGTGGCGCGGGGCGAGTATCAGCCGCAGTCCGGGATCCTGTTTCCGCGCCTCGGCGTGGGCTGCAAGCACGGTTTCGTCCTCGCCCTCGTGGGTGGAGGCGGCGAGCCAGGTGCGGGCGCGAGAAAATTCGGCCTCGAGTGCAGCGTCGTGCTGATCGGGAGGGGTGTAGAGAGCCTTGAGATCAACCACCGGCCCCTGCGCCGCCTTAGGCAGTCCGGCGGCGACGAAACGGTCGCGCGAGTCGGGATCCTGGGCCGAGAGGAAGGCGACGCGGTGCAACACCCGTGCCTGCAGTCCGCCGAAGAAGCGCCAGCCCTTGGCTGTGCTCTCGGTGAGTCGCCCGCCGAGCACCAGCACCGGGCCGGGGCAGCTCAGCAGGCGGTTCGGCCAGAGTTCGGATTCCATGGTGATATGGCTGGTCACGTTCCAGCGCCGGTGCAGGCGCTTCGAGGCCCGCGCGAGGTCGAGCGGTGCGAGTCGCGCGCAGAGCCCCCAGCTTTGCGCCAGCGCCACGCCCGACTGGGAATTGCAGGTGACCAGCAGCTTCATCCCGGGTCGGGCGGCGAGCAGCGCCTCGATCACAGGTTTCGCCGAGGCCAGCTCTCCGTTCGAGGCAGCGTGCAGCCAGACATGCGCGCCAGGCTGCGCCTTGCCATGGCCGAGCCGTGCGCGAATCCCGTCCCAGTCGCGCTTGAGCGCGGCCCGGCCAAGCACGATGGCCGCGAAAAGGGACAGAAGCAGACGGTAGCGCAACATTGGCGGGACAGGGTCCTCGGGGCAAGATCGTTATATCAAAACGGCACTTAGGCCGAAGGGCTAAGCGCCGCAACACTCGGGCACGCGGGGGTGCCGCGCTGCCGGAAGCTTGATATATATTGATATATAAGGAGATGTTTCCGAAGAGGGAAAGTGGTGGGCGACCCTGGAATCGAACCAGGCGTGCGTCTCCGCGAGGGAGTTACAGTCCCCTGCCACACCTTGCGGCCTGTCGCCCACTTTCCGCCAGTCTCTGGCGTCCGGCGCCGTATGACCGGCGTCGTGGGGCGCTGACTACAAGCACTCAAAAGGGTCGTCAACAGGAAAATATCTTGCAGCGCGTCACGGGGCGATGCAGAGACCGAAGCTCAGGAAAAAAGGACGCGTGGCATGGTCAAGAAACCGAAATGGGTGGTCGAGAAGGAACAGGGGAAGAAGGCCAAGGCGGCCGAGACCGTCTGGCTGTTCGGCCTGCATGCGGTGCGTGATGCGCTGATGAACCCCAAGCGCGAAAAGCTGCGCTTGATCTTGACACTAAACGCAAAATCCAAGCTGGAAGACGCGCTGGAAGCGGGCGGGATCGAGCCCGAGATCCACGATCCTCGCAAGTTCGGAGCGCCGCTTGACCCGCAGTCCGTGCACCAGGGGGCGGCACTGGAAGTGAAGCCGCTGAACTGGGGCCGACTCGAGGATGTGGCGCTGGGAGACGGCGACACGCCCCCCCGTCTGGTGCTTCTCGACCGGGTCACCGATCCGCATAACGTTGGGGCAATCCTGCGCTCGGCCGAGGTTTTCGGCGCGCAGGCGGTGATCGGCACGCTGCATCACTCGGCGCCCGAGACCGGCGCGCTGGCAAAGACCGCGTCTGGTGCGCTCGAGCGCCAGCCCTACCTGCGCGAGCGCAACCTCGCAGACACCATCGTGGCGCTGCAGGGGATGGGCTACATCGTTCTTGGCCTCGACGGGGAGGCGGAGGTCAGCATCGACGCCGCGATGGACGGCAGGCGCGACCGTGCCGTGGCGCTGGTGCTGGGCGCCGAGGGGCCGGGGCTGCGCCAGCGCACCAAGGAAACCGTCGACCAGCTGGTGAAGATCGACTTCGCGAGGGGCTTCGGCTCGCTCAACGTGTCAAACGCGGCAGCAGTGGCGCTCTACGCCGCAAGGCCCTGATCCGGGGCGCGAACTTGCGGCGGGGCGGCGGCGCGCCCATATCGGGGGCATGGTCCAGACGATTGCCACCTGTTGCTACTGCGGAAGCCGCGCCGCGCTCGTTCTGAGCGGCACGCAGCGCCACGAACTCAGCTGCGCCTCCTGCGGGGCGCCGCTGCGCCAGCTCAAGAACCTCAAGTCCGAGACCGGGCGCTGCGCCACCGGTCCTGCCCCGGCGCAGGCGAGGCCGATGCCACATCCCTCCAAAACGCAGCGCAAGGCCGAGAAGGCCGCGCGCAAGATGGCGAAGAAGCACCTCAAGAAACGGCGCTCTCCGGCGCAACGGGCGGCCAAGGGGATCTTTGATCTGCTCGAGGACATCTTCGACTGAAGCCGCGCGCCCAGGCATGCACAGGATGCCGCACGGTGGCGCACAAAAACCGGCCTAGTCTTTCTTGCCCTCCTGTCTTATTTGGCGGGGGACGAAATGCGAGGCGACATGGCGGACTACGAAAACCCGGGACCGGTTGAAGAAAACTGGAAAGACGCGATTTCCTCGGTCGAGGAGATCATCGAGGATGCCCGCAACGGGCGGATGTTCATCCTCGTCGACCACGAGGACCGCGAGAACGAGGGCGACCTCGTGATCCCGGCGCAATGGGCGACCCCCGACGCGATCAACTTCATGGCCACCCATGGCCGGGGCCTGATCTGCCTGTCGATGACCTCGAAGCGCATCGACGAGCTGGGCCTGCACCTGATGTCGGTCAACAACTCGTCGCGCCACGAGACGGCCTTCACCATCTCGATCGAGGCGCGCGAGGGTGTGACCACCGGCATCTCGGCTGCCGACCGGGCGAAGACCGTCGCCGTGGCCATCGACGCCTCGAAGGGCGCGGCGGACATCGCCACCCCGGGGCACGTCTTCCCGCTGCGCGCCAAGGATGGCGGCGTGCTGGTCCGCGCCGGCCACACCGAGGCCGCCGTGGACGTCTCGCGGCTGGCGGGGCTGAACCCCGCCGGCGTGATCTGCGAGATCATGAACGAGGACGGCACCATGTCGCGCCTGCCCGAGCTGGTCGCCTTCGCGCAGCGCCACGGGCTGAAGATCGGCACGATCTCGGATCTCATCGCCTACCGCCGCCGCCACGACAACCTAGTGCGCGTGCGCTCCGAAGAGGTGATCCGCTCGGAATTCGGCGGCGACTGGAACATGCGCATCTACACCGACCAGTCCCACGGCGACGAGCACATCGTGCTGACCAAGGGCGACATCTCCGGCGACGAGCCGGTGCTGGTGCGGATGCATGCGCTCGATCCCATGCTCGACATCATCGGCACCGGACATGGCGGGCGCTCGGACGAGTTCCGCGACTCGATGAAGGCTGTCGCCGATGAGGGGCGCGGCGTGGTCGTGTTGCTGCGCGACACGTCGATGAAGCTTGAGTTGCATGACGACGTCTCTCCGCGCACCCTGCGTCAATACGGGCTCGGGGCGCAGATTCTCTCGTCGCTCGGCCTGTCGAAGATGGTGCTGCTGACCAATTCGCCCACCCCGCGCGTCGTCGGGCTCGAGGCCTACGGGCTCGAGATCGTGGGCACCCGCAAGATCGGAGAGTGAAGATGGCCTCGAACGAAACCCATTACACCCTGCCGCGCGCCGAGTTCGACAGGCCGGCGAAGATCCTTATCGTCGTGGCACCTTACTACAAGGATATCGCCGACGAGCTGATCGCCGGTGCCATCGCCGAGATCGAGGCGGCGGGCGGCTTCCACGAGATCGTCGAGGTCCCCGGCGCGCTGGAAGTGCCGACCGCGATCGGCATCGCCGAGCGCATGTCGAACTTCGACGGCTACGTGGCGCTCGGCTGCGTGATCCGTGGCGAGACCACCCATTACGAGACCGTCTGCAACGACAGCTCGCGCGGGCTGACGCTGCTTGGCCTGCAGGGGCTCTGCATCGGCAACGGCGTCCTGACGGTCGAGAACTACGAGCAGGCGCGCGTGCGCGCCGAATCGGCCGGCCAGAACAAGGGCGGCGGCGCCGCGGCTGCAGCCTTGCATCTTGTCGCGCTGGCCCGTAGGTGGGGCGGCGCCCGCAAGGGGGTGGGATTCGTGCCCGCCCAGGATGAATACCAGATCGCGGGCGCTTCCAAAGGAAAGCATAGCGCATGACTACCCCGGTCCCCCCTTCCGGCAATCAGAAACGCCGTATGAAATCCGCATCCCGGCTCTACGCCGTGCAGGCGCTCTACCAGATGGAGCTTTCTGGCACGACGGCTGAGAAGACGATGCGTGAATTCCTCGACTACCGCTTCGGCGCGGAGGTCGAAGAGGGCGTGGAACTGGTGGACGGGGACGTGGATCTCTTCGGGAAGATCGTCGGCGAGGCGGTCAACTGGCAGGGCAAGATCGACCAGATGACCGACCGCGCGCTGGTGGCGAAATGGCCGATCGACCGCATCGACCCGATCCTGCGCGCGCTGTTCCGCGCCGCTGGCGCTGAGATGGTGGCGCTCGACACGCCGCCGAAAGTGGTGATCACCGAGTTCATCGACGTGGCCCGCGCCTTCTTCACCGACGGACGCGAGGTGCAATTCGTCAACGCGGTGCTCGACCACATGGCGCGCGAGGCGAAGCCCGAGGCGTTCTGAGGATCTGCAGGGGCAGGGGGCTCTCCGCACCACGCCTCCCCGGACTATTCGGACCTGGAAGAGAGGGCCGGTCGCGCGCGTCGTGACCGGCCCTTCTGTGATGGTCACCGCTGCCCTCGCGGAAGCGCGGCTTGCGTTTGGCTTTGGCCCCCCTACATTTGACTGTGACGGAGCGGAATATTCTGCGGGTCTTGTGCTTTGACGTGGGTCCGCTACGCTTGGTCCACCTGATGAAGGAGAGTCACATGCCGAAACTCGTCCGCCTCTACATCACCCAATGCGCGATCGGCTTCGGCCTGTCGGCGGGCTTCGTCGCGTTGCTGCTCTGGCAGAACGTCGGCAACCTGCAGCACCTGGTGACCCATACTGACGCGGGCATGATGGCAGTGGTTCTCTTGTGGCTTTTCAATGGTCTGGTGTTTGCCGGTGCGCAATTCGCGATGACCGTGATGCGCATGTCGGGCGATCACTTGCGGCCCTCGGGCGGCAAGCGCATGGCGCTCGAGCCGATGCCGATCCGCATCCCGGTCGAGCAAAAGCCGCGCCGCCTTCTCTGAACGCAAGACGGCCGAAATGATTCGAAGCGCCTCCTCGCGGGGCGCTTTTTTCATGCCCGGGTGCGGCGGGGTGCGCCGTCCGTGCTGTCAGCCATCTGTGGAAAAGCGGCGGGAACCGGTCCTTCCGTGGGGTTATCTCATTCCCGAGGACCTGTATATACAGGTGGGCGTCAGGTAACCGGACCAGGGCCCGGACAGAGCCAACTCCCTCGGAATTGCTTAAGGCCACCGGAATGCAACCATGCACGCAAAGGTCAGAACCCGCCTGAGCCGGAGATAGTGGTGCCGAGGCGCCGCGACAAGGGGCAAGCCGCGCTCCGTCAGCTTTCTTCTGTCACGAAGTTGTAGCGGGTCAGTTCCTCGGGCAGAAGGATGTAGATCTGATCAGCGGGGGTGGCGAGCGCGGGGCGCAGCACCATGGGGTCGATGCCCATTTCCTCGAGGTACTCCATCACCTCGCCCTGGCCGCGCTGGATCTGCTCGACCGCGACAAAGGCGGGCAGGATTGTGCTTTCACCGAAATAGTGCTGATGCACCCCGACCGAAGCGCCCTCGGCGATGTCCCGGGTTGTGCCGGAGGCGAGAAGGTAGGGGCAGGCGGAGTAGCAGAATTCGCCCTCCAACATGCGCGTTTCGAGCCCCATCTGCCGCACGTGCCGTCCGATGGCCAGCGCGTCGGGCACCGAGCCTCCGGGGCTCTGCAGGATCAGCGTGTCCAGCGAGGGTGCCTCGTCGAGCGCGGAGATGATCCGCTCGGCATCGCCCTCGGCGATGGTGCCTTCGAGCCGCCAGGTCGTGCCATCGCCTTGGGTCAGCGTCAGCCGGTTGGGCAGCTTGCCGGGATCGCGCAGCGGCGAGAGGGGCGGCAGGTCGCGGTTCGGCGCGAAGGTGCGGCGCTGGTCGCCGGGCTCCACCGGCTGCGACAGGCGCGGCGCGCTGGGACCGAAGCGGGGCAGGGAGAAGTTGCTGCTGGTCAGATCGCCCCAGACTAGGAAGCCGCCAAGGGCGACCTGCAGAATCAGCGCGCCGGTGAGGGCGCGGGCGACCGTCAGATGCCTCATGGCGTGCGCCCGGCGAAACGGGAGACCTCGGGGGGCTCGTCGGCGGCGGCGCTGGCGGGTGCCGGGGTCGGGTGTGCAGGGTGCAGCGTGGTCTCGACGTCGCGCATGGCGTGAAGCGCGGCGCGCAGCTCGGCGAGGGTCAGCGTGTCCTCGAGTTCGGCGCCTTCGCGGCCATGGCGAATCGCGCCATGTGTGACGGCGAGGATCAGCACCAGCACCGCCGGAAGCAGGTCGATGGCGATGGCCCCGGCCCAGGAGGGCACGAAGTTGCGGGCGTACATGATCACCGCGTCGGCGGCGGAGACCGGCGTATAGGTGACCTCTGCGGCGGGCTGCAACGCCAGCACGTTTTGTGCGGCGCGCTCCAGCGTTGTCGCCCGCTGCGCCAGCACGTCGAGCACCGAGGTGATGGTCGCCTGCTGACTGCCACGGTCGGCATCGCTCTGGCCGTCGAGCTCGGGCAGCACCACCGAGGCTGCCAGATCCTGCGCCGCCCGCTCGACCAGCGGCGCGACCGACAGCTGGCGGAGCTGGGCGATGAGCCCCTGCAATTCCACCGCGGCCTCGGAGAATTCCACCGAGCGCGGCTCGACGGGGCCGGGCTCGACGGTCAGCGCGCGCATCCGCGACAGGATCGTGTTGCCTTGGGCAAAGGCGCTGTCCACCAGCGGCGTCTGCTCGGCGATCTGCGCCTCGAGCGCCGAGAGCTCCGCTGCCTTCTGGCGCAGTACGCGGAAGACCGCGCCGCGCCCGGCGAGGCCCGAGAGCGAACCCTGTGCCTCCTGCTCCGAGAGGTCTTCGAAACTCTGCCGCACCCGCGCCACGTCACGCTCGAGAGACTGTCCGGTAAGCGCGATCTCATGGGTGCGTTCGAGGGCGCCCTGGTAGTCCTGCACTGTCTTCGCGAGGTGCTGCTCGACCGCCGCCGAGCCCGCCAGCGCTGCCGCGTTCAGCCAGGACGACATGGCGATGATTGCCAGCGAGCCAAGCCCCATGGCCGCCAGCAGCCCGACGCGCGAGCGGGTCGAGCGCATCGCCGGAAACAGCCGCATCAGGTAGGACCAAAAGACGAAGATGCCCACGGAAACCGCCACCGAATAGGCGATCGCGGCAAAGACGGTGAAGGCACCGCCCTCTTCCAGCAGCGAGGAGACGCCGAGATAAGTGTAGATGCCCGAGGCCACCGAAAGAACGCCGAGCGCGGTGCCCGAGAAGGTGTCGAGCCAGCCGAGGTGAGACTCGAGCTCGCGGGCGTGGCGGATGCCACGGGCCTTCGACCGGGCGGAGCGGGTGTCATCTGTCGCGGCCGTCGGGGCGTCTGTTGCGGCGTCTGTCATGGGCGGGGCCTCCTGCAACCATCTGACAGGAGATAGGCGTGAAGGGGGCGCAAAAAAGAGTGAGCGGGCTTCGGGTTGCCTTTGTTCACCTATTGTTCATATTGGAGGCATGAGCATCCTGAGCGAAACCCCAATGATGCCCGGCCAGCTGCTGGCCCGTGGCGTCTGTCGTCACCTTGCCAGCCTCGGCTTCGCGCCGGTCGAGGAATTCGTGCCTGAGCGCGGCCGCCGGGTCGACGTGATGGCGCTGGGGCCAAAGGGCGAGATCTGGGTGGTGGAATGCAAGAGCAGCCGCGCCGATTATATGTCTGACGGCAAATGGCAGGGCTATCTCGACTGGTGCGACCGCTATTTCTGGGCCGTGGACGAGCTGTTCCCGACCGACCTGCTGCCCGAGGGCACGGGCCTCATCATCGCCGACGCCTATGATGCGGAGATCCTTCGCATGGCGCCCGAGACGAAGCTCAGCGGCGCGCGGCGCAACGCGCTGATCCGGCGCTTTGCCACCCATGCGGCGCGGCGGCTGCAGGCGCTGCGCGACCCCGAGGCGCGGCTCGGCGCCTGGGGGTAAGGTCTGGAAATGTCAGGCGGGCTGGCGTCTCAGCGCTTGACCTTGCGCGCGGTGGCCGCGGCGGCGCGCAGCTCCTCGGCGATTTCCTCAGCTTCCTCGGGATCGAAATCCATCGGGATCTCGAGATCGCCGGCGTAAATGTAGAGACGCACCATGCCCTGGTCGGTCGGACCGATCTGCAGGTTGGCTTCGATGTCGCGTTCGGTGTTGATCCCCATGACCGTCCCCATGAAACTGGAATGGCGCGGGCTTAGCCCCGCGATGTGCATATTGCAAGCGAGAGGGGCGGGATGTCCACGTTGCACGCGCCGCGAGAGACCATCAAGCTGAAGCCCTACGCTGCCGAGGATCGGGCTTGGCTGGTGCGCCAGCATGCCGAGCTCTACGCGCGCGACGAGGGGTTCGACGACAGCTTCGGCCCGCTTGTGGAGAGCATCCTGCGGGATTTCGAGGCGGCGCATGACCCGGCGCGCGAGCGGGGGTGGATCGCTTGGGACGGGGAGGCCCGGCTCGGCAGCATTTTCTGCGTCGACGGGGGCGCGCGAGAGGGCGAGTCGCTGGCCAAGCTGCGGCTCTTCCTGCTGCTGCCGGAGGCGCGGGGCAGGGGACTCGGCCAGCGCCTGCTCGAGACCTGCATGGGATTCGCGCGTGACGTTGGGTACACTCGGATGACGCTCTGGACCCATGAAAGCCACCACGCCGCCTGCGCGCTCTATGCCAAGAACGGGTTTTCTCTTGTGTCCTCGGTACCTGTGACCAGCTTCGGGGTGCCGCTCGTCGAGCAGCATTGGGAGCGTGCGATTTAACTCAGGATTGGGGCTTGCAATCGAAAATGGCTGGCGTTATTTCCCCCGAGCGTGCCGCCTTAGCTCAGTAGGTTAGAGCGCTTGATTGTGGATCAAGAGGTCTCCCGTTCGAACCGGGAAGGCGGTACCATCTCCCCCTCATCAGTATGAGACAGGCCGAGACGCACAGTTTCCCTGTGCCGCGCCGGTTTGCGCCTCTGCCCAGTCCGTGCAGAGGCGCGGGCTGCCCGGGGTATTCTTGCGTAGAAGAAATACCCTCGGGGGGTCAGTCGGCAGAGGTGATCGTGATGGTCTGGCGCAGCTCTTGTGTCGCCCGGTCGAAGATCAGGATCTGGTCATCCGTGGTGACCACGGCATACCAATCGCCGCCCTGAGTGAAGGCCGAGGCCGTCGCGCCGGAGGGCAGGGCGATCTCGGCTGGCAAAGGCGCGGGCGGTTTGGTGGCAGCCGTGAACCGGATGACAATCAGCGACACAATGGCTACAAGCCCTGCGATCATCACCGCCGTAAGCACCGTGACCAGCCGCCGCAGGAAGCGCAGGTTGGCCGGTTCGGGCAGGATTTCGGGATCTTCAGGAGTATTGGACATGGAGCAGCCTCTGCGCGTCGTCATCGGGGAAGCCCCGCCGCCGCGTCTTGATAAGGCGCTGGCACGCGATGTGCCAGAGGAAGCCGCGCTGTCGCGCACGCGTCTCGCGAAACTCATCGCCGAGGGCGCGGTCACCCGTGCGGGTGAGGTGCTGTCCGACCCCAAGGCGAAGGTCGAGGAGGGCGACGTGCTGGAGATCTCCGTGCCACAGGCCGAGGAGAGCCACATCGGCCCCGAGGACATCCCGCTCGACATCGTCTGGGAAGACGAGGACCTCGTGGTGGTCAACAAGCCCGCGGGTATGGTCGTGCACCCGGCGCCCGGCACGCCCTCGGGGACGCTGGTCAATGCGCTGCTGTTTCACTTCGGCGAGGCGCTCTCGGGTGTCGGAGGGATGAAACGGCCGGGCATCGTGCACCGGATCGACAAGGATACCTCGGGTCTGCTGGTGGTGGCGAAATCCGACCGTGCGCATCACGGCCTTGCCGCGCAATTCGAAAAGCACAGCGCCGAGCGCGCCTATCTGGCGGTGGTGCACGGGGTGCCCTCGACCGCCGATCCGCGGCTGCGCGGCGTGAAAGGCGTGTCGGTCGAGCCCGGAGAGGTGATCCGCATCCAGTCCGGCCTCGCGCGGCACAAGACCGACCGGCAGAAGCAGGCGGTCTATTTCGACGGGCAGGGGCGGCATGCGACGACGCGGGCGCGGGTGCTCGAGACCTTCGGCACGCCCCCGGCGCTGGCGCTGGTGGAATGCCGGCTCGAGACGGGGCGCACCCACCAGATCCGCGTGCACATGGCCCATGCCGGGCATGGGTTGATCGGCGATCCGGTCTACGGCGGGCGCCGCAAGATCGCCGCCAAGGCTTTGCCCTCGCAGGTGGTGGCAGAGGTCGATCGCTTCGACCGGCAGGCGCTGCACGCGGCGCTTTTGGGGTTCGAGCACCCGGTGACCGGCGACGCGCTGCGCTTCGAGGCGGAGCTTCCCACGGACATGGCACATCTGCTGCAGACACTGCGCGGCGAGTGACATATCCTTCGCATCTGCGTGAGGTCGCCAAAATCCGGATCCGCACACCGGGACCATGCGTTAAACACGTGAAAACCTTGAACACCCTATGGTGCATCCGTGCACAGCGGGGTGGTTGAATTCCACCGAGGGGCTGCCCATATGGCATGTTAACCCTCATAACATTGGAGGAAGGGGCACGTGAGCAACTATGCGAATCTGCCGGCGCCATCGCCGGAAGCCGGCCTCAGCCGTTACCTGCAGGAGATTCGGAAGTTCCCTCTGCTGGAACCGGAAGAGGAATACATGCTGGCTAAGCGCTGGGTCGAGGAGCAGGACGCCGAGTCGGCCCACAAGATGGTCACCAGCCACCTGCGTCTCGCGGCGAAGATCGCCATGGGCTACCGCGGCTACGGCCTGCCGCAGGCCGAGGTGATCTCGGAGGCCAACGTCGGCCTGATGCAGGCGGTGAAACGCTTCGACCCCGAGAAGGGCTTCCGCCTTGCGACCTACGCCATGTGGTGGATCCGTGCCTCGATCCAGGAATACATCCTGCGGTCCTGGAGCCTCGTGAAGCTCGGCACCACCTCGGCGCAGAAGAAGCTCTTCTTCAACCTGCGCAAAGCGAAAAACCGCATCGGTGCGCTGGAGGAGGGTGACCTGCGCCCCGAGCACGTCGAGAAGATCGCCACCGACCTCGGCGTATCCGAGGACGAGGTGATCTCTATGAACCGGCGCATGTCGGGCGGAGATGCCTCGCTCAACGCCACTGTCGGCTCCGAGGGCGAAGGGTCAATGCAATGGCAGGACTGGCTCGAAGATGAAGACGCCGATCAGGCCGCCGATTATGCCGAGCGCGACGAGCTGGACGCGCGCCGTGCCCTGCTGGCGCAAGCCATGGACGTGCTGAATGAACGCGAGAAGGACATTCTCACCCAGCGCCGTCTTGCCGAGCAGGCGGTGACGCTTGAGGAGCTGTCGGGCATCTATGACGTCAGCCGCGAGCGGATTCGGCAGATCGAGGTGCGCGCCTTCGAGAAGCTGCAGAAGCGCATGCGTGAATTGGCGGTGGAGCAGGGGAT
Source organism: Salipiger sp. PrR007 (assembly GCF_010499845.1). Classification (NCBI taxonomy): domain Bacteria; kingdom Pseudomonadati; phylum Pseudomonadota; class Alphaproteobacteria; order Rhodobacterales; family Roseobacteraceae; genus Salipiger; species Salipiger sp. PrR007. The sequence continues at coordinate 212,428 of NZ_JAAGOZ010000028.1, forward strand.
GCTCACCGACGCCTGATCCTGTCTTGCAAGGCCCCTTGAACGCCCGTCGCCCTGCGGCGGGCGTTTTGCTTGCGAGGGACGCTGCGGGCGCTAACATCAGGCGCGACACAAAAAGGGAAGAGATCATGGCCGACCACGTCAGATGGGGCATCCTTGGCGCCGCCAATTTCGCGAAGAACTACATGGGTCCCGCGATCCACGCCGCGCGGGGCGGCGCGCTGAGCGCCATCGCCACCTCCAAGCCGGAAAAGGCCGTGCCCTTTGCCGAATTCGCGCCAGGGCTGAAGGTGCATGAGGGCTACGCGGCGCTTCTGGCCGATCCGGAGATCGATGCGGTCTACATCCCGCTGCCGAACAGCCTGCATGTAGAGTGGAGCCGCAAGGCCGCCGACGCCGGCAAGCACGTCCTTTGTGAAAAACCCATCGCGATGAGGGCCGAGGAGATAGACGAGCTGATCGCCGTGCGGCAGGCGACGGGAAAGTTGGTGGCCGAGGCGTGGATGGTGGCGCACCACCCCCAGTTCGCCAAGGCGCGCGAGCTTCTGCAGGCGGGCGAGATCGGCGACCTGGTGCGGGTCGACAGCACCCATAGTTTCTACAACGACGACCTCGGCAATATCCGCAACCAGGCAGATGTCGGTGGCGGCGCGTTGCGCGATGTGGGCGTCTACGCCCTCGGCTCGGTGCGGCTGATCACGGGGCAGGAGCCTGGCGAGATCCTGGCCGCCGATATCGACTGGCAGAACGAGGTCGACGCCAGTGCCCACGTGATGGCGCGCTTCCCGGGGTTCCTCTACACCGGCCGCGTCTCGACCCGTGCCGCGCCCTGGCAGGAGATCGTGCTGCATGGGACCAAGGCGGTGATGCGCCTGCCTGTGCCATTCAACGTGCAGGTCTTCGGCGAGGCGCGGCTCGAGCTGCACGGCCCGGGGCTGGAAACCCGGACCTGGCGCTGGCCGGCCGAGAATCATTACGTGTTGCAGGTCGAGGCCTTCAACCGGGCAGCGATGGGCGCGGCGGACTATCCGCTGCCGCTGGAGTTCTGCCGTGGCACCCAGGCCTTTGTCGACCGCATCTTCGCTGCGGCGCCGCAGGGGTGATGCTGCGCAGCATTTTCCGGGCCGCGGCGCAGCGAAATCGCTGGCCGCGCTCGGCAAGTGTCAGTGAAACTGATGCTTTTCTTTTTTTCTGCGCTCGCATAGGCTTCTTCTCAACTCTGCGTGGAGGGAGGGTCCATCGTGGCTGACAAGGAAAAACCGCTGCTCATCAAACGTTACGCGAGCAGGCGGCTCTACAATACCGAGACCAGCGACTACGTGACGCTCGAGGATATCTCGGGCTTCATTCGGGACGGCCGCGACGTGCAGATCATCGATCTGAAGTCGGGGGATGATCTTACACGGCAATACCTGCTGCAGATCGTCGCCGAGCACGAGAGCCGCGGCGAGAGCGTTCTGCCGATCAACGTGCTGACCGACCTCGTGCGCAGCTACACCACGCAGGCGACCTCGGTCGTGCCGCAGTTTCTTGCCGCCAGCTTCGAGATGTTCCGCGACAGCCAAAGCAAATGGGCGGACAGCATGAGCCACATGAACCCGATGATGCCGAAAATCCCGGGGCTCGAGGCGATGCAGGCGCAGCAGGAGGCCTTCCTCAAGGCGATGGCCGGGAACATGGGCAAGAGCTGGTCCGGCCCCGAGAAGGAAGAGCCGCAAGGCGAAAGCGAGGAAGACCTCGCCGCCATAAAGAAACAGCTCGCCGAGTTGCAGCAGAAGCTCTCGAAAATGGACAAGTGACGCGGCGGGCCCTTCGGGGCCCGAGGTGTTTCGGGGGGCGCCCGAGAGCACGACTTTCAGCGCCGCCGCGGCAATGCGCAGGATTCGGATTTCCTCTGCAGGCGGCTTGCGGCAAAGGAAGGGGATGGACACCGCATCTTCTCTCCGCATCGACCGCCGCTCGGGCCTGTTGCTGCTCACGCTGGCCGCGCTCTGGGGCAGCACCTTCCTCTTTGCGGAAATCGCGCTGACCGAACTCAGCCCGATGCAGGTGACGCTGCACCGGGTGGTGATCGCGGCCGTCGCGCTCTGGCTGGTGCTGCGCCTGCGTGGGGTCAAGCTGCCGCGCGCGCCGCGACTCTGGGGAGCCTACCTGGTCATGGGTGCACTCAACAACGCCTTGCCCTTCACGCTGATCTTTTGGGGCCAGACCCATATCGAGAGCGGGCTGGCGGCGATCCTCAACGCCTCGACCGGTGTGCTGGGCGCGGTGGTGGCAGGGCTTTTGCTGCGCGACGAGCGGCTGAGCTGGCGCAAGGTGGCCGGGGCGGGCCTGGGCTTGGCCGGGGTGGCGGTGGTGATCGGCCCGGACCGGCTCACCACGCTCGATCCGCGCAACCTGGGGCAGGGGGCGGTGCTGTTGGCGGCGCTGAGCTACTCGCTGGCCAGCGTCTGGGGCAAATTGCGGCTCGCCGGGCAGCCACCGCTGGCCAACGCCTTCGGCATGCTGGCGGGCGCCGCGGTGATCATGCTGCCGCTGGTGCTCTGGCAGGACGGGCTGCCGACGCTTGATTACGCGCCGCGCGTCTGGGCTGCGCTGCTGGGCCTGTCGCTGCTGGCCACGGCGCTGGCCTTCATCCTTTACTTCGCGATTCTCTCCCGGGCGGGCGCGGCGAACCTGATGTTGGTCACTCTGCTCATTCCCCCCTTCGCCATTGTCATCGGGCGCGTCGTCCTTGGCGAGCAGCTTCCGCCCGGCGTCTACCTCGGCCTCGGGATCATCGCCGCCGGGCTGGTGGTGACCGACGGGCGGCTGCTTGGGCGTCTTCGCCGCAAGCCGCCCGCCGACGAAGCTCAGGTGCCGTAGGCGCGCAGCGGACCCATCACGCTCTCGGCGGCGCCTATCAGCACCTCGGCCACTGCCTCGCAGTCGGCGAGGCTTAGCCGGGCGGGCAGGCGGGTGTCGCAGGCGCGCTCGAGCATGGCGCGGGTGCGCGGCAGCTCGGGCACCTCCTCGAGGAACTGCCAGTTCCAGAAGGCCCGGGCATTGTCTGTCGAGAGCCCGAAGAGCTGCACCTTCACGCCGCCCGCCTCGGCGGCAGACAGGAAGGCACGCATCTCCCCGGCGCTCATCCCGGTGAGGTTGAACTGCAGCGAGTCCGGCGCGCGCTCCTCAGGCGCCAGCTTCTCCGGCACCTCGATCCAGGGCGAGCGGTTGAGGAGTGCCGCCACGTGGTCATGGTTGCGCCGCCCGTCGCGGACACGGCGCGCGACGTGCTCAAGCTGCGGGCGGATCACCGCGGCGGCGAGGTTGGATAGGCGCAGGTTGTAAAGTGGAAGGCGGTTCTGCCAGCGGTCAAAGGCCTCTTCCAACTCGGGGGAATTGTCCCCCGGCGCCATATGCTTGCGCCAATTGTGTTCGTAGGCGCCCGAGAGGATTACCGCCCGCGCCACCAATTCGGCATCATCGGTGATCAGGATGCCGCCCTCGCCGGCATTGACCAGCTTGTAGCTCTGGAACGAGAAGCAGCCGACCCGGCCCAGCGTGCCGATGTTGCGCCCCGCCCAAGTGGTGCCGAGCGAATGCGCCGCATCCTCGATCACCGGCAGGCCGCGCGCGTCGCAAAGCGCCAGGATCGCGTCCATGTCCGAGGTGTGGCCGCGCATGTGGCTGATGATCACCGCGCTGACGCCCTCGAGCTTGGCCTCGAAATCGGCGATGTCGATGCGGTAGTTCTCGCCGACCTCGCAGAGCACCGGCACGCAGTCCGCATGCACGATCGAGGAGGGAACGGCGGCGAATGTGAAGCCGGGGATCAGAACCTTGGCGCCGCGTGGCAGGTCCAGCGCCTTCAGCGACAGGAAGAGCGCCGCCGAGCAACTCGACACCGCCAGCGCGTATTTGCTGCCCAGCAGCGCTGCGAACTCGCGTTCAAGCAGGGCGACAGGCGCGTTCTCGGGGGCGGTGTAGCGGAACAAATCGCCCGACAGCAGCAGGCGGTCGATCTCGGCGCGGGCGTCTTCGGGAATGGGCTCCGCATCATGCATGTTCGGAAGGCTGCTCATATCACTAAACCCAAATTGTTTCTTCTGAAAAACTTAAACACCTGATCTGTGACAGCCAAGTGAAAAGGCCTCCCCGGGGGGAGGCCTTGCGGAAACTTGCCCGGCGGCAGTCTCAGATCCCGATGCGGTCGCGCAGCGCGTACCAGCTCATCGCCAGCGCCAGAAGCGGCGTGCGCAGCGCCGCGCCCCCCGGGAAGCCGGGCACCGGCAGGGACGCCATGGCGTCGAACCCCGCCGACTGTCCGCGCACCGCCTCGGCCAGCAGTCGCCCTGCGTGCACCGCGGTGCCCACCCCGTGGCCGGAATAGCCCGAGGCGGTGAGCACGTTGGGCCCGAGCCGGGCCAGCAGCGGCAGGCGCTTCATTGTGATCGCCAGCGTGCCGCCCCAGGCGTAGTCGAGGCGCGCGTCCTCGAGCTGCGGGAAGATCTCCAGCATCGGCTTGCGCACCAGCGCCTTGATGTCAGCGGGGAAGCGGTAGCCGTAACTTTCGCCGCCGCCGAACAGCAGCCGCCCGTCGTGGCTGAGCCGGAAGTAGTTCACCACGAATTTGGAATCCGCCACTGCCACGTCGCGGGTGAGCACGTCGCGGGCGCGTTCTCCGAGCGGCTCGGTGGCGACAATAAAGTTGTTGATCGGCATGACCTTCGCCGCGACCTTCGGCTCGAGCCCGCCAAGATAGCCGTTGCAGGCAAAGATCACCTGACCCGCACGCAGAGTGCCGCCGCTGGTGTGGATCAGCACCTCGCGTCCCTGCTCGACGCTCTCGACATGACTGGTCTCGTAGATCCGTGCCCCGGCTCCGGCGGCGGCCTTGGCCAGCCCCAGCGCAAAGCGCAGCGGGTGCAGATGCGCCGCGCCCATATCGAGCACCCCGCCGCGATAGTCGGGCGAGGGGCAGAGCGCGTGGAAGGCCTCGCGGTCCAGCGCCTCGATCTGGTAGCCGTATTTCTCGCCCATGTGCGCGGCATAGTGGTGCAGGTGCTCCACGTCGCCCTTGCTCGAGCCGCACCAGGCGACGCCGTCACGCAGGTAACAGTCGATCTGATGCTTGGCGATCAGCGAGCGGCAGAGCTCCTTGGCCTCTTCGCCCAGATCCCAGAGAACCCGCGCGTTGCCTTCGCCGACCATCTTCTCAAGGCTCAGCTGATCCTGCCTCTGCCCCGAGCCGAGCTGCCCGCCATTGCGCCCCGAGGCGCCGAAGCCCACACGATGCGCCTCGAGCAGCGCCACGTCGAGCCCGGCCTCGGCAAGGTGCAGCGCGGCCGACAGCCCGGTATAGCCGCCGCCAATGACGCAGACATCGGCCCGCGCCTCACCCTCGAGCTTGGGGAAGGGCGGCAACATCTCCGCGGTGGCTGCGTACCAGCTCTGCGGATACTCGCCGCGCCGGTCGTTGGAGAACAGCAGGTCCATAAGGCGTCTCCCGTGGTTTCTTCTAGGCGAAAATATCCCGGGGGTGGGGGCACCCCCGCCGACGCCTCGGGCGATGGCGCGCGCTCAGACGTTGAGCAGCAGGTGCTCGCGCTCCCAGGGGGAGATCACGGCAAGGAACTCCTCGTACTCGGTGCGCTTCACGATCGAATAGACGCGCGCGAACTCCGGTCCCAGCACCTCGTGCAGCTTGGTCGCCTCGTCGAAGATGTCGAGCGCCTGGCCCAGCACGCGCGGAATGTCTCCCTCGCCTTCGTAGGCGTCGCCGCGGAATTGTTTCGAGGGCCGCAGTTCCTCCATCAGGCCGAGGTAGCCGCAGGCCAGCGAGGCGGCGATGCCGAGGTAGGGGTTGCAGTCCATCCCGGCGAGGCGGTTCTCGACGCGGCGCGCGGAGGGACCGGAAATCGGGATGCGAATACCGGTGGTCCGGTTGTCGCGGCCCCATTCGAGGTTGATCGGCGCTGCGCTGTCGCGCACGTAGCGGCGGTAGCTGTTGACGTAGGGCGCAAGCACAGCGATGGCCGCGGGCAGGTAGGTCTGCAGCCCGCCGATGAAGTGGAAGAAGGCGTCGGTCTCGCCTCCGGCGGGGCCGGAGAAGATGTTGCGGCCGGTCTCGATGTCCATCACCGAGTGGTGGATGTGCATTGCCGAGCCGGGCTCGTCGGCGATCGGCTTGGCCATGAAGGTGGCGAAGCAGTCGTGGCGCAGCGCCGCCTCGCGGATCAGGCGCTTGAAATAGAAGATTTCGTCGGCCAGCTTGACCGGGTCGCCGTGCTGCAGGTTGATCTCGAGCTGACCGGCGCCGCCCTCCTGGGTGATGCCGTCGATCTCGAAGCCCTGCGCCTCTGCGAAGTCGTAGATGTCGTCGATCACCGGGCCGAACTCGTCGACCGCGGTCATCGAATAGGCCTGGCGGGCAGCGGCGGGTCGACCCGAACGGCCCATCATGGGCTTGATGTCCTTGGCCGGATCAACGTTGCGCGCCACCAGGAAGAATTCCATCTCGGGCGCCACCACGGGCTCCCAGCCCTGCTTGCGGTAAAGCTCGACAACGCGCTTGAGCACGTTGCGCGGCGCGGCAGGGACCGGCTCGCCCTTGCGGTCGAACGCGTCGTGGATCACCTGAAGTGTCCAGTCAGCGGTCCAGGGCGCGGCGGTGGCGGTGCTCATGTCCGGGCGCAGGATCATGTCACGCTCGATGAAGCCGACGGTCTCGTCCGCCGCCTCGCCCCAGTCGCCGGTGATCGTCTGGTAGAAGATCGACTCGGGCAGGTGGAAATAGTCCTGCCGTGCGAACTTCGAGGCCGGAACCGCCTTGCCGCGGGCAATGCCGGGCAAGTCGGCGATCACGCATTCGACCTCGTCGAGCCGCCGCCCTTCGAGATAGGCGGTGGCGGGTTGCGGAAGCTGGCCTGTCCAGTCTTCGGTCATGCGAGAGCCTTTTGCTTGAAGAAATGCGCGAATTGATCGGCCACCGCCCGCTGGTCGAGCGGGGTGCCGAGCGCCTTGCCGGCGGCGTCGAGCCGCTCCTGCGGAACCACGCCGGGGCCGCGGGTCTCGATCAGGGCGCGGGTGAAATCGTCGCTGAACTCGGGATGGGGCTGCACCGTGTAGGCATGGCCCGGATAGAGCAGGGCGGCGTAATCGCAGAAGTCGGAGCTGGCCACGACCTCGGCCCCCTGCGGCAGCTCTGTGACCTGATCCTGGTGCCAGGCATTGATCACCTTTTCCTGCCCGTCCTTGAAGCGATAGGTTGTCGGCCCGACGACCCAGCCGCCGGGGTGCTTCTCGACCTTGCCGCCAAGCGCCTGCGCGATGATCTGGTGGCCGAAGCACACGCCGATCAGCGGCTTTTCGGCGGCGTAGATGTCGCGGATCAGCTGCTCGAGCGGCGGGATCCAGGCGTGATCCTCGTAGGCGCCGTGGCGCGAGCCGGTGATGAGCCAGCCGTCCGCCGACTCGGGGCCGTCTGGGAACTCGCCATTCACCACCGACCAGCTTTGAAAGTCGAAGCCGTAGCCGTCGAGGAGCCGGGCAAAGAAGGCGGGGTATTCACCGGTCTCACCCGCGAGTTCCGCGGGGACGAGGCCGGTTTGCAGTATGCCGATTTTCATGGATCACACATGTGGTTTCTGGCGCAAAGGTAGACTTGCCGCGACGAGGCGGCAAGGCCGTGCTCAGACTGTATCTAGGTAGATTTCGACCTGTTCGAGCGGCGAGAGCTCGGTCATGTAGAGCTGCTCCTGCCGCTTGGTCAGCAGCAGGTTGCGGATCAGCTCCTGCGGCAGGATGCGGGGCATGATCTCGCTCGTCTCGAAGGCGTCCATGGCCGAGACCCAGTCCGTCGGGATCATTGGAAGGTCCTGCGCGTAGGCGTTGCCGGTGATCGGCTCGGGTGGCTCGATCTCGTCCTCAATGCCATTGAGCGCCGCGCCGAGGATGGTGGCCATCAGCAGGTAGGGGTTCACGTCGCCGCCCGCCACGCGGTGCTCGATCCGCCGCGCCGCCGGGCTGCCCGAGGGCACACGGATGGCTGCGGTGCGGTTCTCGTAGGCCCAGGAGATGCCGCAGGGGGCGTGGTTCTCGGGGATCAGACGTTCGTAGGAGTTGAGGTGCGGCGCGAAGATCAGGGTGCTGTCGTGCATGGCTTCGACACATCCGCCGATGGCGTGGCGCAGCACGTCGGTGCCCTTCGGACCGCCATCATCGAAGATGTTGTTGCCGTCCTCGTCGAGCACCGAGAAATGCATATGCATCCCCGAACCTGCGTAGTCCTCGTAGGGTTTGGCCATGAACGACGCGGCAAAGCCGTGGCGGCGGGCCAGCCCCTTCAGCAGCATCTTGAAGAGCCAGGCGTCATCGGCGGCGCGCAGCGCGTCGTCCTGATGCATCATGTTGATCTCGAACTGCCCCAGACCTGCCTCGGAGATGGCGGTGTCGGCGGGGATGTCCATGTCCTCGCAGGCATCGTAGAGATCGGTGAAGAAGATGTCGAAAGTGTCGAGCGCGCGGATCGAGAGCACTTCGGCGGCCTTGCGGCGCTTGCCCGAGCGGGGCGAGACCGGCACCTGCAGCTTCTTGGCGCTGTCGTCGATCAGGAAGAATTCCATCTCGAGCGCGACCACCGGGGTCAGCCCGTGGCGCTTGTAGCGGTTGACCACCTGCGCCAGCGCGTGGCGGGGGTCGCCCTCGTAGGGCTTGCCGCCCTCGTGGAACATCCAGATCGGCAGCAGGGCGGTGGGCGCCTCGAGCCAGGGCATGGGCACGAAGCCGCGCTCGGTGGGTTTCAGAACGCCATCGCGGTCGCCGGATTCAAAGACCAGCGGGCTGTCGTCGATGTCCTCGCCCCAGATGTCGAGATTCAGCGCCGAGAAGGGGAAGCGAGTGCCGTCCTCGACGACCTTGTGAGCGAAGCGGGAAGGAACGCGCTTGCCGCGCGGCTGTCCGTTGAGGTCGCATGCGGCCACACGGATGGTGCGGACCTGGGGGTTCTTGCGGAGCCAGGTTTTCGGGTCTGTCATTTTCTGTCCAAGAATTTGATCAAATTCAGCGTAGCGAGTCGGATGCTGACTGGCAAGCGGGGGTTGGGGGGAAGAAAGCGAGTATTTTTGGAAAGATGAACGGCTGGGCGTGACGCGGCCGGGAAAGCGATCATGAAAAAGCCGGGCGCTGGGGTGGCGTCCGGCTCTCGCGTCTCGTGCGTCGGCGGCTCAGCGCATCAGCAGCCGGGGGCGCATCCGCATCTTCTGGCGGCGTTCCTTCGGCAGGTGCCGGTTCAGCCGCTTGTTGATCAGCCCGAAGATCCCCACCACGCAGAGCGTCAGCAGGATGAAGAACCCCGCGAGGATCGGATAGGGCACGAAGGGGTTGAAGGTCTTGTCGGCGAAGTAGTTCGCGTAATAGAGCGCGTCGCCGCGTTGCTGCCACGCCGGGAAGCCCGAGAAGAAGACCAGCGTCGTGGCATGGAAGAGGAAGATCGCCTCGTTGGTATAGGCGGGCCAGGCCAGCCGCAGCATGGTCGGCCAGACAATCCGCCTGAAGCGCGGCCAGCCCGAGAAACCATAGGCATCCGCCGCCTCGACATCGCCCCGCGGGACCGACAGCAGCGCCCCGTAGAAGATCTCGCCGGTATAGGCCGCGGTGTTCAGGAACAGCACCAGCGCCGCCCCGAGCCATGCCGAAGTCAGCGGGTCGAAGGCGGGCGACACGCTCTTGAGGCTGAGGAACAGGAAATAGGCGAAGAAGAACTGGATGAACAGCGGCGAGCCGCGGAAGACGAAGATCACCCATTCCGCCAGCTTCCGCACTGGCGTGACCCTGGACGCCTTTCCGAGCGCCAGCGCCGTTGCGAGGAAAAAGCCGGTGACCAAAGCGACCACGCCGAAGTAGATGTTCCACAGCATGCCCGAGCCGATCAGCGTGACCTGCTGGCACAGGGTGAAATTGTCGCGCGGCAGCAGCCGCTCGCCGATGCCAATAGAGCGCAGCCCGTAGTCGGCGATGGTTTCCCAGCAGCTCATGCGGCCTTCCTCTGCGCTTCGCCGCCCATGGTCGCCTGCCCATGGGTGAGCCGTTTCATGATCCGGCCCAGAACGATTTCCGACACGCGGGTGAAGGCGAGGTAGAACACCAGCAGCGCCAGGAAGTACCACACGCGCCAGTCGGGGTGCGGGTAATCGGTGAATTTCGCGGTTTTCGACCCGCCCAGCTCGCGCGCCCAATAGACGATATCCTCGACCCCCAGCAGGAACAGCAGCGGCGTGGCCTTGATCAGCACCATCCAGAGGTTCGACAGGCCGGGCAGGGCGTAGACCCACATCTGCGGCACAAGGATGCGCCAGAAGGTCTGGCGGCGGCTCATGCCATAGGCCTCGGCGGTCTCGAGCTGGGCATGGGGCACGGCGCGTATGGCGCCGAAGAGCACGTTGGCGGCAAAGGCGCCGAAGACGATCGAGAAGGTCAGCACCGCGAGCGAGAAGCCGTACGTCTCGTGCACCCATTGGGCGGCGGTCGAGAGCGGCAGCTTTGCCTCGGGGCAGACCACGAAATCATTGCCTTGGCGGATCGGCTGGTCCCAGTCGGGACATTTCACCTCGTGCCGTATCCACTCGAAGAACTGGTCGAGGGCGATCACGAAGAACAGGAAGAAGGCGATATCCGGCACGCCGCGCACGATGGCGATATAGGCCTTCCCGAGCCAGGACAGCGGCGGGAAATGCGAGCGCGCGGCCATGGCGCCGCCGAAGCCGAAAGCAAGCGCGACGGGTGCGGTGACCGCCAGCAGCAGCAGCACGGTGCCTACCGAGACATAGATCGACAGGTGCTTGCCCGTGGTCAGGTAGCAGCTCAGCCATGCCAGGCCGTCGATCGCATTGGGGTCGGTACACCAGGAGAACATGTCTTATCAGCCGTCGAGGGGGCCGCAGGGGCCCCCTCGCTCTGGGGCGCTCAGAACGAGGCGCCGATTTCCCACTTTTCGATCAGCGCGTTGAGCGAGCCGTCGTCTTTCATCGACTGGATCGCCGCGTCGAACTTTTCCTTCAGCTCGGTGTCGCTCTGGCGCAGGCCCATGCCGACGCCGCCACCGATCAGCTCGTCCTTGTCGAGCAGCATCACGTCGTCGCTCTCGTCGGCAACCGGCACGAGGTAGCTCTTGTCCGCGAGCACCGCGTCCGCCTCGCCGTTGCGCACGGCGGCGACGGTCTCGTCGGGGGTGGCATATTCGACCAGCGTCGCGCCCATCTCGGCGACAAAGGCCGCCTGGATGGTGCCGGTCTGTGCGGCGATCACCGCGCCCGAGAGGTCGATGCCGTCGTTGCCCGACAGCACCAGGTACGCCGAGGGATCGGGCTGGGTGTAGTTCTGGGTGAAGCCGATGACTTCCTCACGGTCGGGGGTGATCGACATGCCGGCCATGATGGTGTCGTAGTTGCCCGACACGAGGTTGGGGATGATCGAGTCCCAGTCGTTGGTCACCCACTCGCAGGTCACCTCGGCGCGGGTGCAGAGCTCGTCGCCCAGTTCGCGCTCGAAACCGTCCACTTCACCGCTGTCGTTGATGAAGTTGTACGGAGGGTAGGCGCCCTCGGTGCCCATGCGCACGACGTCCTGGGCCAGCGCCATCGAGGCGGTCATGGCCAGCGCGGCGGTGCCGAGAAGGATGGATTTCATTGGAGTTGCTCCCTGGTTATATACATGTTCGGGGTGGTCTCTGCCGCCCGTCAGACGTGGCTGGTCGACCGCAGGAAGCCCTGCAGCCGTTCCGATTTCGGCGCGCCGAACAGCTCGGCCGGGGCGCCCTCTTCCTCGATGAGCCCCTTGTGCAGGAACACCACGTGATCGCTCACGTCATGGGCCATCTTCATGTCATGTGTCACGATGATCATGGTCCGCCCTTCGGCGGCGAGATCCTTGATCACCTTCACAACTTCCTGTTCCAGCTCGGGATCGAGCGCCGACGTCGGCTCGTCGAAAAGCAGCGCCTCGGGCTCCATGCAGAGCCCGCGCGCGATCGCCGCGCGCTGCTGCTGGCCGCCCGAAAGCTGCGCAGGCCAGGCGTCGGCCTTGTCGCCGATACCGACCTTGTCGAGATAGCGCCTTGCGGCGGCCTCGACCTCGTCGCGCGGGCGGCCAAGTACGGTGAGCGGCGCTTCCATGACGTTCTGCAGGATCGTCATATGGGCCCAGAGGTTGAACTGCTGGAACACCATCGACAAGTTCGTGCGAATGCGCAGCACCTGCTTTGGGTCGGCCGGACGACGGTGATGCCCGCTGCCGTGCCAGCGCACCGGCTCTCCCTTGAACATGATCTCGCCCTGCTGGCTGTCCTCGAGCAGGTTGCAGCAGCGCAGGAGCGTCGACTTGCCGGAGCCCGACGAGCCGATCAGGGAGACCACGTCACCACGCTTTGCGGTGATGCTGACCCCTTTGAGCACTTCAAGCTCGCCGTAGGCCTTGTGCAGATCGCGGATCTCGATGACTGGAGCTTGGGCTGGATCGGTCAAGCCAAACCTTCTTGGGCTGTTGCTGATATTGGCGGCGAGAATGGGCGCAAAATGGCCTGATTGTCCATGCGCAAAACGGCGGCTGTCTTGTGCTTTGCGCGGCGTAAATTGGCATATACCCGGATTTCAGCCGCTGCCGGTGGGCATCAGCCCGCGGCTTCCACCCGTTGCCGGGCCAACGCCGAATCCCTGTCGTTGATGCCGAGAAGGTTCGCGACCAGCCGCAGCACCGCGTCTTCCTCATCGTCGCGGCTGCCGTCGGCGAGCGCCACTTGCCACAGCGCCTCGATCACAGCGATGCGGTCCTCATAGGCCACGGCATCCTTTATGGCCCGGGTGAAGCGCACGGTGTCCGGGGCCTCGGCCTCCAGCGCTTCGGCGTCGCGGCGCAGCCGCGTGGCCTCGAAGGGCGAGAGCCCATATCGCGTGGCGGCGATCCGGTCGATCCGGTCCTGCTCGGATTGGTCGTAGGTCTCGTCGGCGCGCGCGACGCGCACCAGCAAAGCGCAGAGCGCCAGCCGCGCATCGGCGTCGGGCAGGCGGTCGGGGCCGGGATCGACCAGCCGTTTGAGGAAATCAGCGAACATGCGCAAGATATAGCCGCCTTGCGCCGCCGCGCCAACGCCCCGCGCGCGATCGTGTAAAGACGCGCGCCGACGGGCTTTCTTCGTGGCGAAAATGTCCCGGGGAGTGCGCGCAGCGGATGGGGACGGCGCCCCGGATGCCCTAACCCGTCCGGCTCGCGGAAAGATCGCAGGGCGCGACGAAGAGCAGGTGTTCGGCCAACCACAGTGCGGTCTGCCGGGTGCTCGGGGCAGGATCGCTGCCAGCCATCACGTCGCAGAGGCAATGCGCCAGCGCCAGCCGATCGCGGTAGCCCACGGCGCGGGCGAGCATGGCGGCAAAACAGGCGGTATCGGGGGCGGCGGCGGCGACAGCTTGGCACGTCAGCCGCATCTCGGCAGCCTCGCGCTGGGTCAGCTCATGGCGCCGCGCCAGCACCGCATCGACCAGCGCCACGCCGATCAATGGCGGCGCGCCCTGCGCCTCGGCGGCGGCGCGCAGCAGCAGCGCCCCGAGCGCCAGCGGCACGTCGCAGGGCTCCAGAGGCGTGGCCTCGGGGGCCGCCATCCAGAATTTCAGCCCGCGCGCCACGGCTGTCTCGGCTGGCGTGCGGGTGGGCGCTGCAGGAAGGAGGGGGCCATCTGTCTCCCGTTGGCATGTGTCAACGGCATTACTCTGCGTCAGCTTGCGGGGCTGGGCAATGGCAGAAAACGGTCAGCCGAGGGCGCCGGCAGCGCGCAGCCGATCGGTAAGTTCGGCACCGGCCTCGGCAAGACCCCAGGGCGGGTTCACGATGAACATGCCAGAGCCGATCATCCGGTGCCCCTCGCGCGCCGGCGGGAAGCGGATCTCGTGGCAGAGCGCGCCGGGGAAATCTTCGGAGAGCTGGGCGAGCATCGCCACATGCGCGGCGGAGCTGAGGATCGGGTACCAGAGCGCCAGCACGCCGACATTCCACTTCTTCGCGATCTGCCGGAACAGCTTGGGCAGCTCGACATAGTCCTGCTTGAGTTCGTAGGGCGGGTCGACGAGCATCACGCCGCGCCGCGGATCGGGCGGGCAGAGGCTCTGCGCAAGATCGAAACCGTCCTGCCGGTGGATCGCGATATTGGGTGCGCGCAGCGCCCGGGTCAGCGCCGCGTGCTCCTGCGGATGGAGCTCGGCGAGGTGGAGCTTGTCCTGCGATCGCAAGAGTTTGGCTGCGATCATCGGCGAGCCGGGATAGGCGCTCGGGCCGTGCTCGCGGCGCACCTCGGCGAGCGCCTGCAGATAGGGGTGCCCTTGGCGGAAGATGCCCTGATACGCCTCGATCCCCTGCGCCGCCTCGCCGGTCTTCACCGCCTCCGCCGAGGTCAGGTCGTAGAGACCGCGCCCGGCGTGGGTCTCGATGTAGCTGAGCGGCTTGTCCTTTTTCGTCATGTAGGAGAGCAACTCGGCCAACAGCGCATGCTTCTGCAGGTCGGCGAGGTTTCCGGCGTGGAAGGCGTGTTGGTAGGAAAGCATCGCAGTCTCGGCAGATGGGCAGATCAACGGGTGGGGCGGGGCAGGGGCCTCACACGCGGCCTGCACCTGCCGCCGCAGATAACGCCTGCCGGGCTCGAAGTCGAGCGCGGCTAGGATCGTTCGCCACCTGCGCGATTGCCCCGGTACGTGGCGCCTCTCTGGCGCGAGTGCACGGAGTTTGGCGCGACGGGAAGTTGAGGCTTGCCGAACGCCGATCCATGCGCGACCATCGTCCCTATTGTTTGAAGTGATATTCCATCTTGTTCGTGCAGGCCCAGCCAATGCGGGGGGTGCCCCCTTGTCCGAGCCCGGCTCTGTGCAGAGGAGTGACATAGTGACCATTGATGATTTGATGGCGGCCGCACGGGGCCGGCCAAGCGGATTTGATTACATGCGCCTGACCCTCTCCGTGCTGGTCCTGCTGATCCACAGCGTGCAGATCGCCTACGGGCAGAGGGTCTACATGGACGCCGTCTGGGCGCATTTCCCGATCGACGGCCTCGCGATGACCGTGCTGCCGATGTTCTTCACCCTGTCAGGTTTCCTGGTGGCGGGCAGCCTCTACCGCTGTCGCACGCTGCTGAGCTTCATGGGGCTGCGCTTCATCCGCATCTATCCGGCGCTGGCCGTCGAGGTGACGATCTCGGCGGTGCTGGTCGGCGGGCTGGTCACCAACCTGAGCTGGCCAGAGTATTTCACCAGCGACCAGTTCTTTCGCTACCTGTTGAACGTCACCGGCCATGTGAGCAATGCCTCGCTCTACCTGCCGGGCGTCTTCGAGACCAACCCCGAGCCGGGCATGGCCAATGGCCAGCTCTGGACCGTGCCCTACGAGCTGATTTGCTACATCGGGCTGGGCGTGCTTGCGCTGGCCGGAGCGCGCAAGGACCGGCGGGTGCTGCTGGCGGGTCTGACGATCTTCATCGCCTTCTCGGTCCTCAAGATGGGGCTGCGGACCGGCTGGCAGTTCGATCCCTGGGTGGGTCCGGTGACCGGCCGGGCGCTGGTGATTGCCTTCCTGCTCGGCATCTGCCTGCACGCCTACCGCGACCGGGTGCAGATCCACGGCTACCTCGTGACGATCGCCGCATTGGTGGGGGTCATCGGCTTCAGCGTGAGCGGGCTGGGGCAATACATCGGCCTTGTGGCCATGGCCTATGTCACGGTGGGGCTTGGGGTCATGGACCCGCCGCGGCTCGGGGTGCTGAAGAGCGCCGATCTGAGCTACGGCATCTTTCTCTATCATTTCATCATCCAGCAGCTGATCGCGCATCTGCTGCCCGGGATGCGCGAATGGTACTGGATCGCCGCCCTTTCCCTGCCGCTCACCATACTGGTCGCGCATCTGTCCTGGGTGGGAATCGAGCGGCCCGCCCTGAAGCTGCGCCAGCATGTCTTCGCGCGGGAGTGCAGGATCATGCGCAGCCTGCCGGGCATGTCGGCGTGGCACGCCTCGGCGGAGCGCTGAGCGCCGGGCGACCGCTCCCGGCAAACGAAAACGCCCCCGAGGGAGTCCTCGGGGGCGTTTCTCATGTCAGCTGAAGCGCGGGTTCAAACCAGCCGCGAGACCTCTTTCGCCGCGCGGACGAAATCCTTGAAGAGGGGATGCGGATCGAAGGGCTTCGACTTCAGCTCGGGGTGGAACTGCACGCCGATGAACCACGGGTGATCCGGCCATTCGACGATCTCGGGCAGGCGACCGTCGGGCGACATGCCCGAGAAGCACAGACCGCCCTTTTCCAGCGCCTCGCGGTACTTGATGTCGACCTCGTAGCGGTGGCGGTGGCGCTCGTCGATGGCGGTGGTGCCGTAGACCTCGGCGACCTTGGACCCTTCGGTCAGCACCGCGTCATAGGCACCGAGGCGCATGGTGCCGCCCTTGTCGTCGGCCACCGAGCGGTTGACCTTCTGGTTGCCCTGAACCCACTCCTTGAGGTGGTAGACCACCGGCTCGAAGCGCTTCTCGCCGGCCTCGTGGTCGAACTCCTCCGAGCCGGCCTTGGCCACGCCCGCGACATTGCGCGCCGCCTCGATGACCGCCATCTGCATGCCGAGGCAAATGCCGAGGTAGGGCACCTTGTGCTCGCGCGCGAACTGGGCCGCCTTGATCTTGCCTTCGGTGCCGCGCTCGCCGAAGCCGCCGGGCACGAGGATGGCGTCGTAGCCTTCGAGATAGGGGGCGGCATCCTCGCGCTCGAAGAGCTCGGCGTCGACCCAGCTTACGTTGACCTTGACCCGGTTCGCCATGCCGCCGTGGGTCAGCGCCTCGGCGATCGACTTATAGGCGTCCTCGAGCTGTGTGTACTTGCCGACGATGGCGACGTTCACCTCGCCCTCGGGGTTGTGGATGCGCTCGGAAACGTCTTCCCACTTCTCGAGGTTGGGGCGGGGGGCCGGGGTGATGCCGAAAGCATCGAGCACGGCCTGGTCGAGGCCTTCGCGGTGGTAGGCCAGCGGCGCGTCGTAGATCGACGGCAGATCCTGCGCCGCGATCACGCTGTCGGAGCGCACGTTGCAGAAGAGCGCGAGCTTCTCGCGTTCCTTCTGCGGGATCGGACCCTCGGAGCGGCAGACGAGAATGTCAGGGGCGAGACCGATCGAGCGCAGCTCCTTCACCGAGTGCTGCGTCGGCTTGGTCTTCAGCTCGCCCGAGGCCTTGATGTAGGGCAGCAGCGTCAGGTGCATGAAGACGCACTGGCCGCGCGGCTTGTCCTGGCTGAACTGGCGGATGGCCTCGAAGAAGGGCAGGCCCTCGATGTCGCCGACCGTGCCGCCGATCTCGCAGAGCATGAAGTCCACCTCGTCCTCGCCGATCGAGATGAAGTCCTTGATCTCGTTGGTGACGTGCGGAATGACCTGGATGGTCTTGCCGAGATAGTCGCCGCGGCGCTCCTTCTCGAGCACGTTGGTGTAGATGCGGCCCGACGAGATGGAATCGGTCTTGCGCGCCGGAACGCCGGTGAAGCGTTCGTAGTGGCCGAGATCGAGATCGGTCTCGGCGCCGTCATCGGTGACGAAGACCTCGCCGTGCTCGAAGGGGCTCATGGTCCCCGGATCGACGTTCAGATACGGATCGAGCTTGCGCAGACGAACCGAGAAGCCCCGCGCCTGAAGCAGCGAGCCGAGTGCCGCCGAGGCAAGACCCTTGCCCAGAGAAGAAACGACACCGCCGGTGATGAAGATGAAACGTGCCATTGGCAGCGCGACCCCGTGATTTGCGTCAAAAAAGGAGGACACCCACGGCCCATCGAGCCGCAGCATCACGGGAGTCCACGTATAAAGGATTCGGGCCGCACTGTCTAGCCAACCGCAAGATGCTGTTGCGGCTGACAGGCGGCCCTCAAGCTGTTGTTAGTCGGGCAGTTCTTAGTCGGCGCTCGGAACCATCGGCGCATCCGCGCCTGCGTCATTTCCGCCCGACGGAGGGGGCAGGAGGCCATCGGTGTCCAGCGGAGCCGGTGCCGAGGTGTTCGTGTCGGTTGCCGGAGCGGAGCCCGAGAGACGGTCCATGACCGACACGCCGCTGGCATCGCTCGCTGCGAGCACCGTCAGGGTGATCGAGGTGATGATGAAGGCGATGGCCAGGCCCCAGGTGATCTTGCCGAGCGCGGTGGCAGCCGCGCGCTGGCTCATGGCCCCGCCGCCGCCGCCCATGCCGAGACCGCCACCTTCGGAGCGCTGGAGCAGCACGACGCCGATCAGCGCGAGCGCGAGGAGGAGGTGCACGATAAGGATCACGTTTTCCATGGGGCGTCTCAGGCATTCCGGCTGTGTTGAACGGGCGCTATGTAGGCCAAGGAGGATGCACACGCAACCCGGCTCTTGGCTATGGGGGCAAAGGGCCGCGGCGCTGGGGCAGCCGCGCCGCGCCTGCTGCATGGCACCGGGGTCGTCGCAACCGCGAAAATGCCCGCGGTCATCGCCTTCGCGGCGGCGCGAGCCCGGCCGGGGGACGCTTCGAACGCGGAGCTGAGAATGCCTTGTGGGGTCGAGAGGGCGCGGATACGCTGCGCGTCATGGCTGGTGATCGTCCCCTTCTCGGTGTGCTCTTGATGCTTGGCTTTTGTGTCGTGGCGCCGATGGGCGACGCGACGGCCAAGCTGCTTGGCGACAAGGTCTCGATCGGCCAGCTGCTGCTGCTGCGCTTCGCCATTCAGGCGGCGGTGCTGATTCCTTTGATGATCGCGACGCGGGGCGTCTGTCGTCTGCGCGGCCGGGTGTTGGGGCTGACGGTGCTGCGCACGGTGATGCACATGCTTGGCATCGCGATGATGTTCGCCGCGCTGCGCTACCTGCCACTGGCTGACGCCATTGCGATTGCTTTCGTCATGCCCTTCTTCACGCTGCTGCTGGGGCATTACGTGCTTGGCGAAGAGGTCGGCTGGCGTCGCATGGCCGCGTGCGGGGTGGGCTTCATCGGAACGCTGCTCGTGGTTCAGCCCGCCTTTGCCGAAGTCGGCTGGCCGGCGCTGCTGCCGCTCGGTGTCGCGCTGAATTTCGCGCTTTTCATGCTGGTCACCCGGCAGATCGCCCGCGACGTCGATGCCATCTCGCTGCAGGCCGTCTCCGGCGTGATCGCGGTGGGGATCATGGCGCCGGTGCTGCTGCTTGTGCCGGGCGGCACGGTGCCCGGGCTCGCGCTGAGCCAGCCAAGCGCACCGGTCTGGGGGCTGATCGTCGCGATCGGGCTTCTGGGGACGCTCGCGCATCTGCTGATGACGTGGTCGCTGCGCTTTGCGCCGGGGGCCACGCTGGCGCCGATGCAGTACCTCGAGATTCCCGTCGCCACGATCATCGGCTTCGCGGTCTTCGCGGACCTGCCGAACGGGCTCGCGACGGTGGGCATCTGCGTCACCGTCGCCTCGGGGCTCTATATCCTCATGCGCGAGCGGGCCATCGCGAGGGCGCTTCGAGAAGCGCCCGTTCCAGCGCAGCCAGCGCCGTCACCGGCAGAATGACCAGCATCTTCGGCGCATCGAGGTGCAGCGTGACGCGCGGTGCATCGGTCTCGTTCGACGTGCCGGTGAGCAGGTCGGGGGTGAAGCGCAGCCCGTCGATCGGCCAGCGCAGGCCCTGGCTCGTTCCGCCGACCTCGGCCATCGGGTAGAGCGAGAAGCGGCTGCCGACCGGCAGATCGAGCGCTAGCTCGGGCGGGCAGAGAGCGACGACGTCCTCGCGCCCGACCAGCAGGCAGGGGCGGTCGGGGCGCCGCGCCAGCACCGTCATCGCCGCCAGCTGGTGGTCGAGCCGCGCGCCGAGAAACCCCGCCGCGTAGATCAGAGGTGCCTCGATACTGCGCAGGCACTTGTCGAAATCGGTGCTGTCCTGCTCGGCGATGCGGTGGATGCGCGCGGCGGGGATCCGGGCGCGGTGCTCTGAGGTCAGCGAGTCGAGATCGCCGATCACCGCGTCGGGGGTCACGTCTGCCGACAGCAGCGCCGCGGCCCCGCCATCCGCGGCGACCCGCGTTTTCGTCCGCGCCAGTAACGGCAGGAGCATGTCGGCCGGGCAGTCGCCTCCTCCGACCAGCAGGACGGGAGAGTGTGATCGGATCGGGTCGAAGTTCATGGCTTTTTAGTGGCTTTCCTCGAAAACGACCACAATTTGGTCATGAAATGATACTGTGAAAACCTCAGATTCGGTCAGCTTTGGTCTCCTAGTCGGTGGTAAACAATCTGTTGCAGATCGAGTGAAAAGTGAGCGGAACATGGTGAGTTCGAGCAAGATTCTGACGGTGTCCTACGGCACGTTCTCCTGCACGGCGGAAGGCTTCGAGGATCCCCTTGGCGTGGTCAAGGACACGACGCAATTCTTCCGGGGGGTGGTGCGCGAGGACCGCTTCTTTGGGGCGGAACCGCCGCAGTTCGATCCCGAGCTTGCCGCTCAGCTCCTTCAGGCGCAGCTGGATGCCGAGGCACAGGGCGGAAGGCTCGTGCTGCGCGGCCCGCTCGCCGATGTGGCCGCCCCGGTTTCGCAGTCCCCGGCACCCGCCTCCGCGCCCGATGTTTCCCGGCCCGCTCCAACCCGGCCCGCCGCCGAGGTGATCGGCCCGGACGCGGACCGTGGCATGGAAGCGGCGCTGGCCGAAACCGCGGCCCGCGCCGCCGCAGAGGCGCAAGCCGAAGCCGCAGAAACGCAAGCCACCGGATCCGAGATCGCCGACCCCGAGGCAGAGGTCGCCCTTTCGCGCAGGGATTCGCTTGCCGCCGAGGCCGCTTTCTTCGCCGCGGAGGCCGGGCAGGCCGCGGGCGACGAGTATGACTACGAGGACAGCACCTTCGAGGTCTCCGCCGCACCGGCGCCACGTGCCGCCCCGCACGAGGCGGCGCAGGACGAGGCCGCAGACAGCGTCGCCGCCAAGCTCCGCCGCATCCGCGCGGTGGTCTCGGGCGGGGCCGCCACCTCTGCCCTCGCCGCACAGGACGAGGCCGATCAGGACGACTCGGCGCAGCAGGATGGCGCAGATACGGTGGCCGCCGTCTCTGCCATGCTCGGCAGTCTCGCGTCCGAAGAGTCTGCCTCTGCCGCGCCTGACGCAGGGGTCGCGGAGGACGGTCTCGCCGCCCACCTGATCGACGAGGCCACGAGCCCCGGAGAAAACGACGTTATCGCCGAGCCCGCGCCGGCACCGCTGGCGCTGACCCCCGAGTTTGCCGCCAAGCCAGAGGCCCCGGTCGAGCGCCCTTCCGAGTCCCAGCCGGCCGAGCAGCGCCGCGGCCCGCGCCGCGTGCGCGTGGTGAAGGTGACCCGCGCCGCCTTTGACGCCGCTGTCGCCTCGGGGCAGCTCGAGCAGATGGACGAACCCAAGCCCTCGAGCAGCCTCAGCGCCGAGGACGAGGCGGAGCTGGCGCGCGAGTTGGAGGCTGTGAAGGCCGAGCTCGCCGCCGGGCTCGAGAGCGAATGGGACGAGGTCGAGGACCTCGAGACGCTCGCCGCTGCGCCGAGCGCCGAAATTCCGCTGGAGGCCAAGCAGGTGCTCGCCGATCTCGAGTCAGAGGCGGCCGAAAATGACGCGGAGGACTCCGCCTGGGGCGACGAAGACCGGGATGACGAAGAGCGGCAAGACGAAGTCCGGGATGACGAGAACTGGGACGACGAGGCCCTCGACGACACCGACTGGGACTTCGAGGCGGCCGAACCTGACGACCACGTCAAGGATACGGCCGGTGC
Source organism: Salipiger sp. PrR007 (assembly GCF_010499845.1). NCBI lineage: Bacteria > Pseudomonadati > Pseudomonadota > Alphaproteobacteria > Rhodobacterales > Roseobacteraceae > Salipiger > Salipiger sp. PrR007. The sequence goes on from NZ_JAAGOZ010000028.1 coordinate 234,162, forward strand.
CGACGTCGCAGAAGACGATGACGAGGATGAGGACGACCACGGCGCCGAGGACGCCGCGGCCTTTGCCGCCGCCTTCGACGAGGCCCCCGATGCGCAAGACGCAGGCCAGCAAGAGGACGCGCTCGAAGATGCCTTCGCGCGCATGGCCCATGAGGACGTGCGCAAGGCAGTGAAACTCTCGAGCCCGGCGCGGGTCATGCTCACCGAGCAGAGCGTCGAGGACAATGACACCTCGCGCATCCTCGACGAGACCAACACCCAGATGGAAGAGCCCGAGGGCAACCGTCGCCGCAGCGCCATCGCGCATCTGCGTGCCGCCGTGGCCGCGACACGCGCGGACCGGCTGCTGGGCCGCAAGAAGGATGCCGAGGCGCAGGCCCAGCCCTACCGCGAAGATCTCGCCGACGTGGTGCGCCCGCGTCGCCCTGCGGCCCCGAGCCGCGCCGAACGCCCCGATGCGCCGTCGGTCGAGACCGCCATCGAATCGCGCCCTGCGCCGCTCAAGCTGGTGGCCGAGCAGCGGGTGAATGTCGCCGCCGAGGCAGCCGCCACCCCATTGCGTCCGCGCCGCGTGACCTTGGCGGACATCGACACCGCAGATGCCAGCGGGGGCGATTTCGCCGATTATGCAGACAGCGTCGGCGCCCACGATCTGCCGGAGTTGCTCGAGGCGGCCGCGGCCTACCTGTCCTATGTCGAGGGCCACGCGCAGTTCTCGCGCCCGCAGCTGATGACCAAGGTACGGCAGGTCGAGGGGCAGGACTCGAGCCGCGAGGACCGGCTGCGCAGCTTCGGCCAGCTGCTGCGCGACGGTAAGATCGAGAAGACCGGCGGCGGGCGGTTCACCGTCTCCGAGCGGATCAGCTTCAAGCCCTCGACCCGCGCCGTCGGCTGAGCCGAAGTTCATCACGATCAAGAAAGGGCGGGGCGCGGCTTCCGCCCTTTTTCGTTGCCCTGAAGGGGGACTTGGTGCCGCTAGGGCAGCGCGGGCTCCGCGCCGCGCGGCCCTTGGGGGCCAAGCTTTCCCAGGATGTTTCTGCCCAGAAGACAAGACTTTTTCGGGTGCCGCGTGGCGTGCGGGCGGGCCGTGCCGCATCACGTAAGAGTTCTTTTTGCCTTCGTCTTGTCGTTGCGGTGGGGCGTGTCTACATCACGCGCATGCAAATCCCGATCCCCTTCGTGAAATCAAAGCCCCTCGTCTCGGTCGTCCGCCTGCAGGGCGCCATCGGCCCGCAGGGGCGCGGCGCGCTGAACGACGCGGCACTGGCGCCGGTGCTCGAACGGGCCTTTCGCCGCGGCAAGCCCAAGGCGGTGGCGCTCGAGATCAACTCGCCCGGCGGCTCGCCGGTGCAGAGCTCGCTGATCGGCGCGCGCATCCGCCGCCTGTCGGAAGAGACCAAGGTCCCGGTCTTCGCCTTCGTCGAGGATGTGGCGGCCTCGGGCGGCTACTGGATCGCCTCGGCAGCGGATGAGATCTTCGCTGACGAAAGCTCGATCCTCGGCTCGATCGGGGTGATCTCGGCAAGCTTCGGCGCGCAGGTCTTCCTCCACCGGCAGGGCATCGAGCGGCGGGTGCACACCGCCGGCAAATCCAAGAGCATGCTCGACCCGTTCCGCCCCGAGACCGAGGAAGATGTGGCACGGCTGAACCGCATTCTCGGACAGCTGCACGAAACCTTCATCGCGCAGGTCAAGGCGCGGCGCGGGGGCAAGCTGAAGAACGATCCCGAACTCTTCACGGGGGAGATCTGGATCGGCCGCTCGGCGGTCGAGGTCGGGCTCGCCGATGGCGTGGCGCATCTCGTGCCCGGGATGAAGGCACGCTACGGCGACAAGGTGAAATTCCGCCGCTACGGCATGAAAAAGCGGCTGATCCCGCGGCTCGGCCTGAGCCTCGCGGAAGAGACGCTGGGGCTGATCGAGGAACGCGCGGGCTACGCGCGTTTCGGGCTCTGACATGCTGGCAAAGGTCGTCGCCCTCTTTCTGGTGGTCATCGCGGTGCTGGGGATCTTCGGCAAGCTGCGCATGCCCGGGATCGGGCGGCTGAGCCGCCGCGAGGCGGGAAGGAAATGTCCGCGCTGCGGCCGGTACCGGATCGGCAAGGGGCCGTGCCCCTGCGGCGAACGAAAGGTCTGAAATGGTATTTCTCTACGCGGCCCTCGGCCTTGTGATCCTGCTTCTCGCGGGGGATGCGCTGGTCAAGGGGGCGGTGAACCTGTCCTTGCGCATGGGCATCCCGGCGCTGATCGTCAGTCTCACGATCGTTGCCTTCGGCACCTCGGCGCCCGAGCTGCTGATCTCGATCCAGGCCGCGCTGGACGGGGTGCCGGGGATCGCGCTGGGCAACGTCGTGGGCTCGAACACCGCCAACGTGCTGCTGGTGCTGGGCATCCCGGCGCTGATCACGGTGATCCATTCTTCGACACATGACACCCGCAAGAGCTATGCCATCATGCTCGGTGCCACGGGTCTTTTCATCGCGCTCGCCTTCCGCGGGGTCTTTGACTGGATCGCCGGGCTGATCATGCTGGCGGTGATGGCGGCGATCCTCTGGGATTCGGTGCGCGACGCGCTTTGCCATCGCAAGAATGGCAAGGAGGCGTCCTGCGAGCCGGACGAACTCGAAGAACCCGAAGGGGCGGACCCGGACATGCCGGGCTGGAAGATCGCGCTCTACCTGGTGCTGGGCCTTGTTGGCCTGCCGGTGGGGGCGAACCTGCTGATCGACAGCGCCACCGAGATCGCCGCCATGTTCGGCGTGCCCGACACGGTGATCGGCCTGACATTGGTGGCGCTCGGCACGTCGCTGCCCGAGCTTGCCACCACGGTCATGGCGGCGATCCGCAAGCAGGCGGATGTCGCGCTTGGAAACGTGATCGGCTCGAACGTCTTCAACCTGTTGGCGATCATCGGGGTGGCCTCGCTGATCAAGCCGATGCCGGTGGACCCGCAATTCCTCAGCTTCGATCTGTGGGTGATGCTCGGGGCCTCGCTGATCCTGGTGCCCTTCGTCTTCCTTGGCCGGGACATCGGCCGGGTCTGGGGGGTTATCCTCTCGGCGCTCTACGTCGGCTATGTGACGGTGGTTCTGATTTAAACGGTTTCGGGGGAGAAACGCATGGGACTCGAGAAACGTGCGCTGGTCACCGGCGCGGGCAAGCGGCTGGGCCGCGCAATGGCGCTTTACCTCGGTGAGCGTGGCTTCGACGTGGCGGTGCATTACGGCGGCTCTGCCGAGGCGGCTGACGAGGTGGCGCAGGCGCTCCGCGCCATGGGCCGCACCGCGGTCACCCTGCAGGCGGACCTGCTTGATGAGGCGCAGAGCGAGACGCTGGTGGCGCGCGCCGCCGAGGCGCTTGGCGGGCCGCTCGGGCTGCTGATCAACAACGCCTCGATCTTCGAGCACGACGACATGCAGACCGCGACCCGCGCCAGCTGGGACCGGGCGATGGAATCCAACCTGCGGGCGCCCTTCGTGCTGCTGCAGGGGTTTGCCGCCCAGGCACCGGAGGCCGAGACCGACGAGCGTGGCGAGCCGCGCGCGCGGGCGCTCTGCGTCAACATGCTCGACCAGCGGCTGCGCAAGCTGACGCCGGAGTTCCTCAGCTACACGCTGGCCAAGTCGGCGCTCTGGACGTTGACCCAGACCGGCGCGCGGGCGCTGGCGCCGAAGGTGCGGATCAACGCCATCGGGCCCGGGCCGACCCTGCAGGGCGCTGACCAGAGCGCCGAAGGATTCGCCCGGCAGCGCGCGGCGACGGTGCTGCAGCGTGGCTCCAACCCAGAGGACATCTGCGGTGCGCTGGGGTACTTCCTCGACGCTCCGGGGGTTACCGGGCAGTTCCTCTGCACCGATGGCGGGCAGCATCTCGCCTGGGAAACGCCGGACACCTGCGACCGGGAATAAGGTCGCGGTTTGACCAGCTTGGGGAGTCCTTGCGGCACCCTCCCATGGAGTCGCTGCGGCAAGTTGTGCACGTGTCACACTTGCTTCACGAAACCGTTGGGAAAGCGTCAAGCTTTCAAGGGTTTGAAGGTGGATATCGAAATCTTTTGCGCGATATCAGTGGGTTATAATTCCGCCTAATTATTGGGCAATTTAACGAAACCGTCCAAATACAAGGGAAAATCAGCGAAGCCGGGATTTGACCCTCAGGGTTATCCACAGGAATGGTGGATGCATTCCTCCTTGATCTCGGGGGTCCGGCATTGCAGCGAGGCGCAGAATCAAGGCATGCCGTGAACAGACCGGAAACGACGTGATGGACGACGAAGCAGACATCCAGAAAACGGCCCCGAAGCGCGGCTACGAGGTGATCCAGGGCTACCTGCGGACGCTGGATTCGAGCCCCGGTGTCTACCGCATGCTCGATGACCAGAGCCGCGTGCTCTATGTCGGCAAGGCGCGCAATCTCAAGGCGCGGGTGTCGAGCTATTCGCGGCCCTCGGCGCAGCATTCGCGGCGGATCACCCGGATGATCTCGGACACCGCTTCGATGATGTTCCTGACGACGCGCACCGAGACCGAGGCGCTGCTGCTCGAACAGAACTTGATCAAGCAGCTCAAGCCGAAGTTCAACGTGCTGCTGCGCGACGACAAGAGCTTCCCGAACATCCTTGTCACCACCGGGCACGATTACCCGCAGATCAAGAAGCACCGCGGCGCGAAGACCGAGAAGGGCGCCTACTACGGTCCCTTCGCCAGCGCCGGGGCGGTGAACCGCACGCTGACCCAGCTGCAGCGGGTGTTCCTGCTGCGCAACTGCACCGACTCGATGTTCGAGAGCCGCACGCGGCCCTGCCTGCTGTTTCAGATCCGTCGCTGCTCGGGGCCCTGCACCGGCGAGATCAGCCGCGACGACTACGCCGAATCCGTCGCCGATGCGCAGCGCTTCCTCTCGGGCAAATCGACCGAGATGCAGGCGCGGCTGGCGGACCAGATGATGGCGGCCTCCGAGGCGATGGAGTTCGAGCGCGCCGCGGCCCTGCGCGACCGCATCCGCGCGCTGACGCAGGTGCAGTCGGTGCAGGGGATCAACCCGCAGGGGGTGGAGGAGGCCGATGTCGTGGCGCTGCATCTCGAGCACGGGCAGGCCTGCGTGCAGGTCTTCTTCATCCGCTCGGGTCAGAACTGGGGCAACCGCGACTTCTACCCGCGCGTCGGCGAGGACGTGGAGGAGGCCGAGGTGCTCGAGGCCTTCCTCGGCCAGTTCTACGACAGCAAGGAGCCGCCGCGCCTGCTGCTGCTCAGCCACGAGATCGAAAACGCCGACCTGATGTCCGAGGCGCTCTCAGGCAAGCTGGGGCGCAAGGTCGAGATCGCCGTGCCGAAGCGCGGCGAGAAGGCCGAGCTGATCGAGGGCGCGGCGCGTAACGCCCGCGAGAGCCTCGCCCGGCGCATGGCCGAGACCGCGACGCAGGCCAAGCTGCTGCGCGGCGTGGCCGAGGCCTTCGGGCTCGACGGGCCACCGCAGCGCATCGAGGTTTACGACAACTCGCACATCATGGGCACCAATGCCGTCGGCGGGATGATCGTTGCCGGGCCCGACGGCTACATGAAAAACCAATACCGCAAGTACAACATCCGCGGCGAGGACCTCGTACCGGGCGACGACTTCGGCATGATGAAGGAGGTGCTGACGCGCCGCTTCACCCGGCTGCTGAAAGAGGACCCGGACCGCTCGAAGGGGCTCTGGCCCGACTTGCTGCTGATCGACGGCGGCGCAGGGCAGGTCTCGGCGGTTTGGGAGATCATGCAGGAATACGGCGTCGAGGACATCCCCATGGTGGGTGTCGCCAAGGGTGTCGACCGCGACCATGGCAAGGAAGAGTTCCACCGCATCGGCACGCGGCCCTTCGCGCTGCAGCGGAACGATCCGGTGCTCTACTTCATCCAGCGCCTGCGCGACGAGGCGCACCGCTGGGCCATCGGCACCCACCGCGCCAAGCGCGCCAAGGCGCAGATGGCCAACCCGCTCGACGAAGTGCCCGGCGTCGGCGCCTCCCGCAAGCGCGCACTCCTGCAGCACTTCGGCTCGGCCAAGGCAGTGGCGCGGGCGAATCTGGCGGACCTCAAGGCGGTGGATGGCGTCAGCGAGGCGCTGGCCGAGCGAATCTACGACTTCTTCCACGAGAAGGGGTAGGGGCGGGTCTCTTCGACGAAAGCTCCGAAAGCCTTCAAAGGCTTTTGCCCGGACCCGTGCGCGGGATAGTTTATCTGATGCGGTGCCTCTGCTATAGCGGCGCCACGTTTACCCAAGGAGAGAAGGCCATGGCCCACAAGGTGTTCATCGACGGCGAGGCTGGCACGACCGGCCTGCAGATCCGCGAGCGGCTGGAGCAGCGCGCGGACATCACGCTCGTTCAGGTGGACCCGGCTCGACGCAAGGACGCCGGCGCGCGCTCCGAGGCGCTGGCCGAGGCCGATGTGGCCATTCTCTGCCTGCCCGACGATGCGGCGCGCGAGACCGTGACGCTGGCCGAGCCGCATGGCACCAAGATCATCGACGCCTCGACCGCGCATCGCGTCGCCGAGGGCTGGGTCTTCGGCTTTGCCGAGATGGCCGAGGGCCAGCGCGAGGCCATTGCGGCGGCGCAGTATGTCTCGAACCCCGGCTGCTGGTCGACCTGCGCCATCGCGCTCATTCGCCCGCTCGTCGGCGCCGGCCTCATCGACCCGGCCTCGGCCCCGGCGATCTCGGGCGTTTCGGGCTACACCGGCGGCGGCAAGGGCATGATCGCCGAGTACGAGAGCGGCGAGACCTCTGGCTCGTTCCTCTATGGTGCGTCGCAGGGCCACAAGCACCTGCCGGAAATCGTCAAGCACGGTCTGCTGAGCGCGGTGCCGCTCTTCGTGCCCTCAGTCGGCGCCTACGCACAGGGCATGGCGGTCGCGGTGCAGCTGCCGGCGATGGGTACGGATGGGATGGAAGCGGCAGAAGCCGCGCTCAAGGCGGCCTATGCCGGCGAGCGCTTCGTGTCGGTGCTTGATGCCTCGGTGCACGCGCCGCGCGTCATGCCGCAGCGGCTGAACGGCACCAATACGCTGGAGCTGTCGGTGCACGGCAACCCGGCAACCGGCGCGGTGACGCTGATTGGCGTGCTCGACAATCTCGGCAAGGGCGCCTCGGGCGCGGCGGTGCAGAACCTCAACATCATGCTCGGCTGCGACGAGGCGGCGGGGCTGCAAGCCGGGACGGCCGCGGCGGCCTGATGGCGTAAGGAGGGGCGCTGCCCCTCTTGGCCTGCGGCCAATGCACCCGGCGTGTTTGGACATGGAAAGAGGGCGCGGACCACGGGGGCCGCGCCTTTTTTCGTTTGCGCAGAGGGGGCGTGAGGTGGCGCAGACCGCAAAAAAAGCGCGGCGCCCCTCGGGGAGCGCCGCGCCGGATGTCCGGAGATGCCGGAGCGGTCAGGTGTTGAACAGGAAGTGCAGCACGTCGCCATCCTTGACCACGTAGCTCTTGCCCTCGGCGCGCATCTTGCCCGCTTCCTTGGCGCCCTGTTCGCCCTTGGCGGCGACGTAGTCGTCATAGGCGATGGTCTCGGCGCGGATGAAGCCACGCTCGAAGTCGCCATGGATCACGCCGGCGGCCTGCGGCGCCGCGGTTCCGTGCTTGATCGTCCAGGCGCGGGCTTCCTTGGGGCCGACGGTGAAATAGGTCTCGAGGTGCAGCAGCTCGTAGCCGGCGCGGATCAGCCGGTCGAGCCCGGCCTCTTCGAGGCCCAGTTCCGACAGGAACATCTCGGCTTCCTCAGCGTCGAGCTGGCTGATCTCTTCCTCGATCTTGGCGGATATGACCACGTGGCTGTTGCCCTGCGCAGCGGCCATCTCGGCGACCTTTGCCGAGAGCGCGTTGCCGGTGGCGGCCTCGCTTTCGTCGACGTTGCAGACGTAGAGCACCGGCTTGGAGGTCAGCAGCTGCAGCATGCGCCACTGCTTGAGGTCCTCGGCATCGACCTCGACGAGGCGCGCTGGCTTGCCCTGCTCGAGCATCGCCATGGCGTCCTTCATCAGGCGCTCCTGCTGGACCGCCTCCTTGTCGCCGCCGCGCACCTTGCGCACGATGTTCTGCAGGCGCTTTTCCAGGCTCTCCATGTCGGCGATGATCAGCTCGGTCTCGATGGTCTCGGCATCGGCGACCGGATCGACGCGGCCGTCGACATGGGTGACGTCGTCATCCTCGAAGCAGCGCAGCACGTGGGCGATGGCGTCGGTCTCGCGGATGTTGGCGAGGAACTGGTTGCCGAGGCCCTCGCCTTTCGACGCACCCTTCACCAGCCCGGCGATGTCGACGAAGGTCATCCGGGTGGGGATGATCTGCTTCGAGCCGGCAATTTCAGCGAGCGTGTCGAGCCGCGGATCGGGCACGGCGACGTCGCCGACGTTGGGCTCGATCGTGCAGAAGGGGAAGTTGGCCGCCTGTGCGGCGGCGGTCTTGGTCAGGGCGTTGAACAGCGTCGATTTGCCCACGTTGGGCAGACCCACGATCCCCATGCGAAATCCCATGTCGTGCTCCTTGGCTCGGGCTTGGCGTATGATCGCGCCGCTTCTAGTCGCCGTCCGCGCCCCTTGCAAGCGCGAGGCCCGACAGATGCGGCACCTGGCGGTGCCAGAAGCGCCAGTAGAGCAGCGCCGAAGCCAGCCCGAGGCCGAAGCTCAGCCCCATCCAGACCCCGCCCGCGCCGAAACCGAGCGGGAAGCCCAGCACATAGGCTGCCGGCATGCCGACAATCCAGTAGGAGACGGCGGCGATCAGCATCGGTGCGCGGGTGTCCTTCATGCCGCGCAGCACGCCCAGCACGATCACCTGGACCGAGTCGACCAGTTGGAAGATCGCGGCCATGGCCAGCAGCAGCGAGCCGAGGCGCAGGATCTCATTGTGATGGGGGTCTTCGGCCGACAGGAAGAGGTTGATCAGCGTCTCGGGGATGCCGAGGAAGAGAATCACGGTGATTACCACGATCCCGAGAGACAGGATCTGTGCGGCGACCGTGCTGCGGGTGAGGAACGACAGATCGCTCCGGCCCATGGCCTGTCCGGCGCGCACGGTGGCGACGTTCGACAGCCCCAGGTGCACCATGAAGATCGCGCCCGAGAGCTGCATGGCGATGCCATGCGCGGCCAGCGGCACGGTGCCGAGCCAGCCGACCATCACCGCGGTGGCGGCGAAAAGGCCGACCTCGGCCAGCGTGGTCAGCCCGATCGGCCAGCCGAGGTGGAACACCTCGCGCAGCATCTCCATGTCGGGGCGCCAGAAATGGAACCAGATCTGGTGCTCGGGCAGTTGCAGCCGGGCGTAGATGACAACTCCGGCGAAGGCGGCGCCATGGGCGAAGAGCGAGGCGATGGCGGCGCCGGTGATCCCGAGTTCCGGCGCGCCCCAGTTGCCGAAGATCAGCGCGTAGTTGGCCAGCCCGTTGACCACCGCGGCGGCCACGGTGATCCAGAGCACCGCGCGGGTGTGCTCGAGCGCGGCGAGGTAGCTCTTGAAGACCATGACGCCGAGGGCCGGTAGCAGCCCGACGCCGGCGATGCGCAGGTAGGTCTGGGCGTTGGCGGCGACCAGCTCGGTCTGGCCGAGCAGCAGCAGAAGCGGCCTTGAGTACCAGAACAGCGGCAGCGCCAAGAGGAAGAAGGCAATCGACAGCCAGAGCGCCATGCGCGTGGTGCGGCGCACGTTCGGCTCGTCGCCGCGCGCGGCATATTGCGCGACCATCGGCATGACGGCGAAGGCAAAGCCCGATCCGAAGAGGAAGAGCACCGAGAAGACCGTCATCGAAAGGCTCAGCGCGGCAAGTTCGGGCACCCCGTAGCGGCCCATCATCACCATGTCGGTCAGGCCGATGGTGAGCTGCGCCAAATGGCCGCCGATCAGCGGCAGGCCCATCATCAGAACGGCGCGGATGTGGGCGGAATAGGGGAGAACTTGCGACATAATTGGGCTTTAGAAGGCGGTCGGGCTTCGCGCAACCTCAGAGTGAGCCGAGCAGCAGTTGCCCCGCCAGAAGTGTGACCAAAGCGCCCGCCGCGGTCTCGAGCAGGGCCAGCGCGCGGGGCATGCCAGGGCCGATGGCGTGGCGCGTGAGCGCGCCTTCGCGCAGCGTGACAGAGGCGAGGGCGACGACGAGCGTCACGCTCGCGGTGCCGAGCCCCATGGCAAAGGCGCCAAGGATGCCGGCGCCGGCGATGCCCATGCGCCAGGTGAGGATCAACAGGAAAAGCGCGCCGGTGCAGGGGCGAAGGGCGATGGCCCCGACCAGCAGCAGCGCGTCTCGGAGCGAGTGGACCTTCTGCGCCTGCTCGAGGCTCGGGCCATGGGCATGGCCGCAGCTCGGGCAGAGGTCGTCGTGGTCGTGGTTGTGATGAGCGTGCGGCCGGGGCACCGCCCGCAGCCTGCGCGCCCCACGCAGCAGCAGCCAGAGGCCGATTGCTGCGATCGCGGCGTAGCTGGCCGGGGCGAACCAGTCCTCGGCCGCCGCAGTCATCCGTTCGCGGCCCCAGCCCAGCAGGCCGACCCCGGCGTAGACCAGCAGCACTGCTGCGGCCGCCTGGGCAAGGCTCGATGTCACCGCCAGAACCGAGAGCCGCCAGAGCGCCACCCGCCGGCCGAGCCCGTAGCCGCCAATCAGCAGCTTGCCATGGCCGGGCCCCGCCGCGTGGAAGAAACCGTAGCCAAAACAGACCGTCATCAGCGCAAGAAGCGCACCCGGCTCGCCCGCGCGCAGCGCCCGCAGACCCCGCGCCATGGCGTTCTGCGCCTCGCGCTGGCCCTCGATGGCCACGAGCGCGATCCGCTCTGCGCCGCCGAAGCCCCAGAGCCAGATGGCCAGACCCAGCACCGCGAGCGCTGCGAGGGTCAGGAGCCGGCGCATGTCACCTCGATGCGATCGGCAAAATTCCGGCCGGGTTCGATTTCGAGGAACTGGTCTTCGGGGATCTGCGCCAGCTCGGCCTGCATCTTCTTCGCGGCCGCGTCGAGATCGGGCTTGCGCACCTCCGCGCGGCAGGGGGCGGGGAGGGTGATCGGCAGGCTGGCCTCGAAGGCGATATAGTAGGTCGGATCATAGGGCTCGATCACCAGCCCCTCGGCGGGGGCGGGGGTTACGCTGCGGCGGTGCACCGAGGTGATCCGCCCGTCGTCGATCGCCACGGAGACGAACTCGGGCGCGCCGAGCTCCAGCTTCGCGCCGCCGGAATACATATAGAGGTCACCCTCGAAACCCTCGTACCAATTGTCGAGATCGAAGCGTTCCAGCGCGGTCAGCTCGGCCGCGGTCAGCGCACCGTCGCCGTCGGGGTCGAGCCCCATGTCCTCGAGGATCAACAGCGAGAAGAAATCGTCGTAGCGCCACGTGACCTCCACCGAGGTGACCCGCCGGTCCGCACCGACGTCCAGCGCCAGCCCGACGTCGGCGAAAACATGCGGGTGCGCGAGTGCCTGTGCACCGATGCTGATCCCGGCCATGGCAATGCAGAGCATCGCGACTCGTCGCGGCCCGGCGGAGCGATGAAGTCTTAGTTTACCTAAGGGCATGCCATTTCCCGTGGTCATGTTAGGCTGGCCATATTTGAGACATGATTCCATTAGGAAGTTTTTTTATGGCTAGTTTGATTGATCTGACGGCGTTCGCGCCCCAGGCCCGGCGTTTTCTGACCGAACTCGAAGCAAACAACGATCGCGCGTGGTTCAGCGCCAACAAGCAGCGCTACGACAGCGAGGTCAAGCGCCCGGCGGAGCTTATGATCGCGCAGATCACCCCCGAGCTCGAAATCCTGAGCGGAGACCTGCCTAGACCGAAACTCTTCCGCCCGCAGCGCGACGTGCGCTACAGCGACGACAAGCAGCCCTTTCACACGCATCTGCACGCGCTCTGGTCCCTGCCGGACGGGCGGGCCTGGTATTTCGCGCTGTCGAAGGATTACGCCACCGCGGGCGCGGGTATCCTCGCTTTCGACGGCCGTAGGATGCTGGCTTGGCAGGCAGCGCTGATGGGGCCGGAGGGCGACGAGCTGGAGCGGATCATCGCGCGCAGCGGCGCGCGGATCGATCCGGCGCCCAGCCCGACCTCCGAGGTGCCGCCGGGGCCGCGGGCCAAGCTGATGCGCCGCCCGGGCTGCGTGCTTTGGATCGACGATATATATGAGGATCTGGCGCCCGACCCGGTGGCGACGCTGCTTCAGTGCTATACCCGGCTGCAGCCGTTGCAGGACTGGCTCGGCACACGTCTCTGAGCGTGCCGCTCAGGCGCCGTTGCCCGGCCCCGGCGTGGCGCCGAGGATATGGTCGGAGCGGTGAATGACGTGCCCCGCGCCGCCGACGATGAGCGGATCGGGCGGCGTGGCGATGCGGTGGTCCTTGCCGGGATAGTCCAGCGTCGACAGGAAGTGCCGCATGCAGTCGAGCCGGGCGCGTTTCTTGTCGTCGGATTTCACCACGGTCCAGGGCGCGTCGGCGGTGTCTGTGTAGAAGAACATCGCCTCCTTCGCCTCGGTGTAATCGTCCCACTTGTCGAGGCTCGCCTTGTCGATGGGCGAGAGCTTCCATTGCTTTAGCGGGTCGGTCTCGCGGCTCTGGAAACGGGCCTTCTGCTCGTCGCGGGTGACCGAGAACCAGTACTTGTAGAGCCGGATCCCCGAGCGCACGAGCATCCGTTCCAGTTCCGGGGTCTGGCGCATGAACTCGAGGTACTCGTTGGGCTCGCAGAACCCCATGACCCGCTCGACCCCGGCCCGGTTGTACCACGAGCGGTCGTAGAGCACGATTTCGCCTGCGGTGGGCAGGTGCTCGACATAGCGCTGGAAATACCATTGCCCGCGCTCCTGCTCGCTGGGCTTGTTCAGCGCAACGACGCGCGCGTGGCGGGGGTTGAGATGCTCGGTGAAGCGCTTGATCGTGCCGCCCTTGCCGGCGGCGTCGCGGCCCTCGAAGAGCAGCACGAACTTCTGCCCAGTCTGCAAGGCCCAGAGCTGCACCTTCAGCAACTCGGCTTGCAATCGCGCCTTTTGCACCTCGTAGCCGCGCCGGGCCATTTTCTTGGCGTAGGGGTATTCGCCGGTCTCGAAGGCGCGGCGGATCTCGTCCTGCGTGGGTCCGTGCCGATGGGCCGCGTGCAGCGGCGCCTGCCGTGGCATGGACCCGGACGGCAGGGCCGGCGCCGGTTGCGGGTCGGCGCCGGGCACGTCAGGCTCTTCGGGTCCAGAGGCTTTCGGCATCTCGGTCATGGCGGATCCCTTCGCTCGGGGGACGGTGTCAGCCTGCGCCCTGCCATGCGCCCTGTCAAACCCGGCGGGGCGATCAGCCTGCAAGCTCGCTGCGCCAGTCGTGCTTTGGCGAAAACCCGAGCATGCGCTTGGCCTTGGCATTGCTGTAGAAGGCCTGGCGCGGCTGCATCGGGCTCTTCACCGGCACCCCGTCATAGAACCGCGCGCGGATCTCTTCGTTGTCCTGCGGCACCGCCAGATCGTCGTTGGCTACGTTGAAGATCTGGAAGCCGAGCCCATCCACCTCGAGGCAGCGGCTGACCATCTGGGCCAGGTCGCGCACGTCGATGTACCCGAAGATGTTGCGCAGCCGCGGGGCGGGGTCGTCGGCATAGGCTGGAAAATTGCGGTGGTAGTCCTCGATCTCGCAGACGTTTGAGATGCGCAGCCCGTAGATGTCCTGCCCGCTGCGGCGCTGGATGCCGCGCGCGGTGACCTCGCCCGCGACCTTCGACAATGCGTAGGCGTCTTCGGGGATCACCGGGTGCTCCTCGTCGATGGGCAGATACTCGGGCTTGCGGTCGCCCCGCGCGAAGCAGACGCCATAGGCCGTTTCCGAGCTGGCGAAGACCACCTTGGGAATGCCGAGCGTCGCCGCCGCCTCCAGCACGTTGTAGGTCGAGAGCGTGTTGACCCGGTAGGTCTCGCAATCGGGCTTGATGAGGATGCGGGCGAGGGCGCCGAAATGCACCACGGCATCGAACTTGAGCGGGCCGGTGGTGTCGAGCTCGTCGAAGCCCGCAAGCGAGGTCATCGCGCCGAAGACCTGCCCGGGGTCGGTCAACTCGGTGATCAGGTCGTGCACGCCCGGATGGCCCAGCGGTGCGAGGTCCGCGTTGAGGATGCTGTGACCCTCTTCGGCAAGATGCCGTACCACGTGCCGCCCCGCCTTGCCGCTCCCGCCGGTGAACAGAATGCGCATGTCGTCCTCCCTCTTTCTCTGGCCACACCATCCCGAGCAAATCCGCGAAGGTCCAGAGGGGGGCGGTCGATTTTCACCCCATTGATTTTCCCGGACGTATCCGGCACAGGTTTCGCGACATTCCGGAGGTCGCCGCGCCTTTCGCCAGTGACCCGCCTCTGAAGGGAAGGACCGCCATGACCCGTATCGACGCCAAGTTCGCCGCGCTGAAGGCCGAGGGGAAGAAGGGCTTCGTTGCCTACGTGATGGCCGGGGACCCGGATTACGACAGCTCGCTCGAGCTTGTGCGCGGTCTGCCGGGTGCCGGCGTCGACGTGATCGAGCTGGGCTTGCCCTTCACCGATCCCATGGCCGATGGCGAGACCATCCAGCTCGCCGGCCAGCGCGCGCTCGAGGCGGGCATGACGCTGAACCGCACGTTGCAGCTCGTGCGCGACTTCCGCACTGGCGACGAAACCACCCCGATCGTGCTGATGGGGTATTACAACCCGATCTACAGCCACGGCGTCGACCGCTTCCTTGTCGAGGCGCGCGAGGCTGGCATCGACGGTCTGATCATCGTCGACCTGCCACCCGAAGAGGACGAGGAGCTCTGCATCCCGGCGCAAAAGGCAGGACTCAATTTCATCCGCCTTGCGACGCCCACCACCGACGACAAGCGCCTGCCCAAGGTGCTGCAGAACACCTCGGGCTTCGTCTACTACGTCTCGATCACCGGCATCACCGGCGCCGCCGCGGCGCAGGCGACCGACGTCGGCCCCGAGGTCGCGCGGATCAAGGCCGGCACCGACCTGCCGATCATCGTCGGCTTCGGCATCCGCACACCGGAAGCCGCCGAGAGCATCGCCTCCGTCGCCGACGGCTGCGTCGTCGGCTCGGCCATCGTCGGGGCCATGGCCGAGGGCAAGCCCGTCTCGGAGGTGCTGGCCTTTGTGAAGTCCCTCGCCGACGGGGCCCACCGCGCCTGAGCGCCGCACTGCGCCACCTGAAAGCCGCGCCGGTTGCCGTGCGCGGCTTTTGCATGTCTGCCGCCCCGTGCGACGTTAGGCCCCGGAATTTTCCACCACCCGGTGTGCCGCGCGAAATTGCGGGCAATAAATACTGGAATCCGGCATCAGGGTTCTATCAGGCCCTGACGCGGAAAAACTCTCGAAAGGGCTTTGCCTTGGTATTTGCGCGCGGTTTGAAGCGCTTTGCTAAAAGGTTGACGCAACCAGGAGTGGTGTCTTTCCAAGGGCAGTTCGCTCCAGGCTGAATAAATGCCCGTCGAACGTTCATGGTAGAGAGACTCGACCAGCGCCGCGTAGTCGGCGCTGGCAAAGGCGCTGACATGCCTGCGGACGAGATGAAGGTCGGCCACCGGGTAGACACCCTCGAGGTCGATCATCGAGGATTGCCCTTGCCACTCCAGCGTATGAGCCTGCCCGAACTGAACCGCGAAATACTGTGTCTCGACGGTGCGCCGCGCCACGAGGTCGAAGAAATCATTGTTCCTTTTCGTGGGCTTGACGCATTCGTCCATGACATAGCCCCGACAGAGCCCGTCCGAAACGATCAGGGCCCGCAGCGCTGGCACGGTCGAGGTGTCGTAAAAGCCGCTTTGAAGCGCGCCGAGCAGATTGTCCCGGCGAACGTGATTGCGGTTCCACACCTTGTAGAAGAGCCGATTGCCGGTCGCGGAGGCCCCGCGACGGGTCGAAAAGACCCAGCGGGAATGATCCTGTGTACCGTATTGCGCCCTGACGACCTTTTGCACGTCCAATGTTCGAAAATTAATTTGAGACAATTCAATGGTCTCAATCTGCATGTGCCACTCCGGTACACAAAAATAAAAAAATGCTACGTGGTCCATATTCCAGCTGTCAAGATATCCCGCGCGAGCCGTAAGGGAGACGCGCTAATATCCGGCGTTGCTGTCACGCAAAGGTTTGCGAGAGTGAAGGTCGCGCGTGTGGCGGAGCCCGCCGCGCGGAGGAACATCGCTCCTGCCGAAACCCCAACCCGAGGGTGCGCGGCTGACGCCCGCCGTTGCCGGGGAGCGGCCACACCGATTGACTCTCCCACGCGCAGACGTCATCCTCATTTGGTATACCATTTTGCGGGGGGAGCGCTTTGGCAGAGATCACGGTGATCGGGCTCGGCTCGATGGGCATGGGTATGGCGCAGTCGCTGCTGCGTGCCGGGCACGTTGTGCACGGGCTGGATATTTCAACCGAACGCACGGCGGCCTTCGAGGCCGAGGGCGGCGCGCCGGGCAGTCTCGCCGAGGCGCTGGGCGCGAGCTCGGTGCTGGTCTGCGTGGTGCTCAATGCGGCGCAAACGCGCGAGGTGCTCTTCGGTCCGGGCGGCGCGGCGGAACATCTGGCCGAGGGCGCGGCGATCATTTCCTGCGCCACCATCGCGCCAAGCCAGGCGCGCGAATTGGCCGAAATGGCCTCGGCGAAAGGCTTGCACTACCTCGACGCGCCGATCTCCGGCGGGGCGATCAAGGCGGCGCAGGGGCAGCTCTCGGTCATGGCCTCGGGCACGCCGGAGGCCTTTGAGGCCGCCGCGCCCGCGCTCGACGCCATGGCCGCCACCGTGCACCGGCTCGGCGACGCGGCCGGCGCGGGCAGCGCGATGAAGGCGGTGAACCAGCTTCTCGCGGGCGTGCATATCGCCGCCATGGGCGAGGCGATGGCGCTCGGCATCAGCCAGGGGCTCGACCCGGCGCGCATCGTCGAGGTGATCTCGGCCTCCGCCGGCACCAGCTGGATGTTCGAGAATCGCGGCCCGCATGTGGTCGAGGGCGATTACACGCCGCGCTCGGCGGTCAATATCTGGCCCAAGGATCTCGGCATCGTCGGCGGCATCGCGGGCGAGGCGCAGCTTCCCGTGCCGATGACCGAGGCCGCTCTGTCGCAGTTCAAATCCGCTGCCGAGGCGGGCGACGGGCTGATCGACGATGCCGCAGTGATCAAGGTCTACGCCCGCGCCGCAGGGCTCACCCTGCCGGGAGACGCGTGATGCTGCTGGGCTGTATCGGCGACGATTTCACCGGCTCGAGCGATCTTGGCAACACGCTGGTCAAGCAGGGCATGCGCACCGTCCAATACGTCGGCGTGCCGAAAACCGACGCCGCGCCGGATGTCGAGGCCGGGGTGGTGGCACTCAAGTCGCGCTCCATTCCGGCCGCCGAGGCGGTGAAACTGTCTCTGCAGGCGCTAGAGTGGCTGAAGGCGCAGGGCTGCGAGCAGTTCCTGTTCAAGTATTGCTCGACCTTCGACTCGACGGCCGAGGGCAACATCGGTCCGGTGGCCGAGGCGCTGGCCGATGCCCTGGGCACCCAGAGCGTGATCTTCTGTCCCGCCTTCCCGGCGACGGGGCGGACGATCTACCAGGGCCATCTCTTCGTGCAGGACCGCCTGCTGTCGGAGAGCGGCATGGAAAACCACCCGCTCACACCGATGAAAGACCCGGACCTGCGCCGCGTGCTCGCCGCGCAAGTGTCGCGGGGCGTCGGCCATGTGCCCGCCAGTACGGTGTGGCAGGGGGCCGAGGCGATCCGCGCGAAATTGACGTCCGAGACGGAGGCAGGCCGCGGCTTCGTCATCGCCGATGCTATCCGCGACGAGGATCTCCTGACCTGGGGCAAGGCGCTCGAGGGGACCAAGCTGCTCACCGGCGGCTCGGGCATCGCGCTCGGCCTGCCGGGCAACTTCGCGCTGTCCGGCAAGGCCGGCGCGTGGTCCGGGCAGGGCGGTCAGGTGGTCGCGTTGTCGGGCTCCTGCTCCAACGCCACGCGGGCGCAGGTGGCTGCCCACGGCGGGCCGAAGCGCGAGATCACCGCCGAGGAGGCGCTTGGCGGGCTCGAGGCTGACACTCTCGCCGACTGGGCGCTGGCGCAGGACGGGCTGCCGCTGATCTACTCCTCGGCTGAGCCTGCCACGGTCGCCGCCGCGCAGGAAAAGCATGGTCGCGAAAAGGTCGCCACCGCGCTCGAGGGGCTGTTCGCCCGGACCGCCGCCGTGCTGGCCGCAAGGGGCGTCAAGCGGATCATCAGCGCCGGGGGCGAGACCTCGGGCGCGGTGGTCGAGGCGCTGGCCCCCGAGGCGCTGGAAATCGGCCCCGAGATCGACCCCGGCGTGCCGGTCATGCGCGCCGGCGACATGGTGCTGGCGCTGAAATCCGGCAACTTCGGCGCCGAGGACTTTTTTGCCAAGGCCGCCCGAGTGATGGAGCAGGGGGCATGACCGAGAGCAAGCTGCGCGAGCAGATCTGCGAGATGGCCGCCTCGATGTTCGCGCGCGGACTGACCGGTGGCGCCTCGGGCAATATCTCGGCGCGCACCGAGGACGGCGGTCTGCTGGTCTCGCCCACCGGCTCGAGTTTCGGCAGTCTCGACCCGGCACGGCTCTCGCGTTTCGACGACAGGGGCCAGCTGATCGGCGGCGACCAACCGACCAAGGAAATGCCGCTGCACAGCGCCTTCTACGAGACGCGCGGCAAGACCGGGGCGGTGGTGCATCTGCATTCGACCCACGCCGTCGCTTGGTCGATGATGCCCGATATTGACCCGCAGAACCTGCTGCCGCCGCTCACCGCCTATGCGGTCATGCGGCTCGGCAAGGTACGTCTGCTGCCCTTCTTCGTGCCCGGCGATCCGGCCATGGGCGACGCGGTGCGTGGGCTCGCGGGCAAGCGCTCGGCGGTGGTGCTGGCGAATCACGGCCCCGTGGTGGCGGGCAAGGACCTCGAGGCCGCCGTCTACGCGATGGAAGAGCTCGAGGAGACCGCCAAGCTCGCCTTGCTGCTGAAGGGCCACCAACCGCGCATGCTCACCTCGGGGCAGGTGCAGAAGGTGGTCGACAAGTTTGACGTGGACTGGGACTGAGACATGAAGTTTTCCGCCAATATCGGCTTTCTCTACACCGAGCTGCCGCTGCCCGAGCGCATCCGCGCGGCGGGTCGCGACGGCTTCGACGCGGTGGAGTGCCATTTCCCCTATGACGTGCCGCCCGAGCAGGTGAAGGCCGCGCTCGACGAGACGGGCTTCGACATGCTCGGGCTCAACACCATTCCGGGCGACCCGGCGGCGGGTGATTTCGGCCTCGCCGCCCTGCCTGACCGCCGCGAGGACGCCGCGGCGGCAGTGCGGCAGGCGGTGGCCTATGGTGCGGCGATCGGGGCAAGGAACGTCCATGTGATGGCGGGGCGCACCGATGGCGGGGCCGAGGCCGAGGCGGCCTTCCGCGAGACTCTGAGCCTCGCCTGCGATCTCGCCGGCGCGGCGGGCATGGGGGTGCTGATCGAGCCGATCAACCATCGCGACGTGGCGGGATATCACCTCAGCCGTGTCGAGCATGCCGCCGAGATCATCGAGGCGCTCGGGCGAGACAACCTGCGCATCATGTTCGACTGCTACCACACGCAGATCATGCAGGGCGACCTGACGAAACGCTTCGCCGCGCACCTTCCGATGATCGGCCACGTGCAGATTGCCGCCGTGCCGGACCGCGGCGAGCCCGATGGCGGCGAGATTTGCTTCGAACGCCTGTTGGCCTCTTTCGCCGAGGCCGGGTGGGAGGCGCCGGTGGGCGCGGAATACAAGCCGCGCGGCGGGGATACCAAGGCGGGCCTCGGCTGGCTCGCCCCCCTGCGCGCGGCGCTGGCTTGAGTTGAAAGGGATCGAAGAGATGACGGATGTACTGGCAGTCGGCAAACCCGACCAGATGAGCCGCGCGCCGCTGGCCGAACTGGGCTGGACCCATGTGGAGAGCCTCGACGCCGCGCAGGCGCTGGACGAGGACACGCGCAAGGGCGTGAAGGCAATCGCGTTCTACGGACACAGCCCGTTTGCGGGCGCGCAGATGGACGCCTTCCCGAACCTCGGCCTCATCGCCAATTTCGGCGTCGGCTATGACGCGATCAATGTTCCCGACGCTTCGGCGCGCGGCATCAAGGTGACCAACACGCCCGACGTGCTGAACGACGACGTGGCGGACCTCGCCGTGGCCATGCTGCTCGATTTCTGCCGCGACATGCGCGGCGCCGAGGCACGGGTGCGCTCGGGGGCCTGGGGCAAGGACGGCGCGCATCCGCTGCAGCGCAAGATGAGCGGACAGAAGGCGGGCATCCTCGGCATGGGGCGGATCGGACGCGAGATCGCGGACCGGCTCGCGGCCTTCAAGATGGAGATGCACTACCATTCGCGCTCCGAGAAGGAGACGCCCGGCTGGACCTACCACGCCGATCCCGTCTCGCTGGCACGCGAGGTGGACTTTCTGGTGATCGCCCTCGTCGGCGGTCCGGCCACCGAGGGGTACGTGTCGAAGGAGGTGATCGAGGCGCTGGGACCGACCGGCGTGCTGATCAACATCTCGCGCGGCACGACCGTGGACGAGGAGGCCCTGATCGAGGCGCTGCAGAAGGGCACCATCGAGGGCGCGGGTCTCGACGTGTTCCTCAACGAGCCCAACCCCGACGCGCGCTTCCTGACTCTCGAGAACGCCGTGCTGCAGCCGCATCAGGCCTCGGCCACGCGCGAGACGCGCACCGCCATGGGTCAACTCCAGCGCGACAACATCGCGGCCTTTATCGCTGGCAAGGAACTGCTGACGCCGGTCAACTGAGGCGCAAACTTTCTTTGAAGAGATTTGGCCCCTGCGTGACGCGGGGGCCTTTTCGTTCAGGCCGCGCGGGTGCCGGTCGTGTCGACCCCGGCAAAGCCCGCATCAAGGCGCCGCCACGCCCAGGCGGTCAGCACGATCACGCCCGTAGCCGCCACGTAAAACGGCATCTGCAGCGCCAGGCTGCGCGGCATCACCGCTTCGGCGGCGCTGACCACAAGCCCGGAGGCCAACAGGCCGACCGGCATCATCCCCCAGGCGAAGAGCCGGTAGGTGGCATTGACGCGCCCGAGGATCTCGTCGGGCACGTGTCGCTGGCGGTAGGAGACCGAGACCGTGTTCCACACCAGCCCGCAGAACTCGAAGGCCGCGAGCACCGCCGCCACCGCCCAGCCGTTCGGCGCCAGCGGCAGCGCGGCGAAGGCCAGCGCCGAGGCGAGCGTCATCCACTGCGCCGAGGCGCCACTGCCCAGCCTGCGCACGATGCGCTCGGCGAAGAACCCGCCCAACACGCCGCCAAGCGCCCCCGCCGCCAGCACCAGACCATAGCCCGAGGCTCCGAGACCGAGGTTCTCCTGCACGTGCAGAACCAGCGCGATGACCACCATCTGGTGCAGCAGGTTCCACACGCCGGTGATCACCGCCAGCAGCCGCAGGAGCGCCGAGCCGCGTAGGAAGGCGAGCCCGTCACCAAGCTCCTTCTTCCAGTCGCGGGTCCCGGTCCGGCGGGGCGTGAATCGACCCTTGAGCGAGTGCATCAGCCCCACGGCAATCAGGAAGCACAGGGCGTTCAGCGCGAAGGGCAACCAGACCACCGAGGCGATGAGGAAGGCCCCGACCGCGGGGCCGAGCAGCGCATTGCCGACCATCTCGACGCTCCAGAGCCGGCCGTTGGCGCGTTCGAGCTTATCATGCGGCACAATGGCCGGCAGCATGGTCTGCGCGGCGCTGTCGCGAAACACCTCTGCGGTGCCCACGAGCAGCGCGCAGCCGAGGAGGGCGGCGAAGAGCGCGGGGTCGGCGGTGCCCGTGTCCGGGGCCGGCGCGAGCGGCAGGGCAAGCCAGATCGTGATCGCCGCCAGCGCAAAGGCGCAGGCGCGCACCACGTCCATGCAAAGGATCAGCCGCCGCCGGTCCACCCGGTCGGTGACCACCCCGGCGGGAAGGGCGAAGAGGAACCACGGCAGCCGCAGGGTGATCGGCATCAGCGTGACCAGCAAGGGATCGCGGGTCAGCAGCGTCGCCAGCCAGGCCCAGACCACCACGGCGACGCCATCGGCGAGATTGGTCATGCCACTGGCAAGTATGAAACGGTGCAGGGGGCTGGGAGGGGAAGGGGTCACGCGGTGTCCTTGGGAAGCTTCAGGTGAGTTGGGACGAGCCTAATTCCTCAAGCCCAGTTGAGGTCAACCCGAAGCCCGCGCGCCGGGACATCTCTTCCGCCTTGCTTCGCGGCAGGGCGGGTGTCCCCGCCCGTGGCGGGGCTCAGCCGAAGATCGCGGGCACCAGCGCACCGCGGGCCTGGATCACCTTGGCGGCAAGGCGCATGGCCTCGGCGGCGGCGTCCTGCGGTGCCATGCCCTGTGCCAGCCCGGCCAGCAGGCCGGCGGCAAAGCTGTCGCCCGCGGCGGTGGTGTCGACCACCTCGGCCACGGTTTCGGCGGCGATCTCGTGCCGCCCGGCCTCGCGCTGCCACAGGTGCAGCGCTGCGCCGCCCTGTTTCACCGCCACCATGTCCGCGCCGCCCTTGCGGTAGCGCTCGATGGTCTCGGAGGGGCTCGCGTCGCCGAAGAGCTCTTCTTCCTCGTCGAAGCTCGGCAGCACGATGTCGGCGGTGCGCGCGCCCATGGTCAGCCCGGCGCGCATCGCCTCAGGGCTTTCCCACAGCCGCGGCCGCAGGTTGGTGTCGAACGACACGATCGCCCCCTTTGAGCGCGCGCGCGCCAGCGCGCCGCAGAAGGCCTCGCGCTGCTTCGGCGGCAGGATCGCCAGCGTGATGCCCGAGAAGTGGATCATGTCGCGACCCTTGAGGATGCCGTCGAGCCAGCCGAGGTCATCGGCCATCAGCTTTGCCGCCGACTGACCGCGCCAGTAGGAAAAGCTGCGCTCGCCGTTCTCGAGCGAGATCATGTAGAGCCCGACGGTGCGGTCGGGAATGCGCCGGATGGTCGAGACATCCACGCCTTCGCCCGAGATGAACTGGAGCATCTCGCTGCTCACCGCATCCTCGCCCACGCAGGTGCCGTAGCTCACCGTCCACTCCTCCGGGAGCAGGCGGCGGGCATACCATGCGGTGTTGAACGTGTCGCCGGCAAAGCCGCGCTTGTAGAGGCCGTCTCCGGCCTGCGACAGTTCCACCATGCATTCTCCGAGGGCGAGGAAAGCGGTCACAGAAGATTTCTCCGGGCAAGGTTACGCATCAGCGCCCCGGTGCCGAAGGTCCATTCCGGGGCCTCGGTGGAGAGCCGGACTGTGTTCTGCAGCGCGCCGAGCGCGGGTTCGGAGATGCTTACAACGTCTCCGACGTGATGTGTAAACCCCTGACCGGGTGCGTCGCGGTCCTCGGTGGGGGCAAAGAGCGTGCCGAGGAACAACAGGAAGCCGTCCGGGTACTGGTGATGCCGCCCGATGGTCTGTGCCACGATGGAGGCCGGATCGCGGCTGATCTGGCTCATCGACGACGCGCCATTGAGGACGAATCCGTCCTCGCCCTTGACCGTCATCGTCAGTTCCGCCTTGCGCACGTCGTCGAGCGTGTAGCTCTCGTCGAAGAGGCGGATGAACGGGCCGATGGCGCAGGAGGCGTTGTTGTCCTTGGCCTTGCCGAGCAGCAGCGCCGAGCGGCCTTCGACGTCGCGCAGGTTGACATCATTGCCCAGCGTCGCGCCGAGGATGTCGCCGCGCGAGTTGATCGCCAGCACGATCTCGGGCTCGGGGTTGTTCCACTTGCTGATCGGATGCAGGCCCACCGTCGCGCCCCAGCCGACCGCCGCCATGGGCTGCGACTTGGTGAAGACCTCGGCGTCCGGACCGATGCCGACCTCGAGGTATTGCGACCACATGCCTTCCTGCTGCAGCACGCGCTTCACCTCCATCGCCTTCTCCGAGCCGGGCTCAATGCCCGAGAGCGAGTCGCCGATGATGGATTTGACCTTGGCGCGGATCGCCTCCGCGGCGTCGGGATCGCCCGCGGCCTGTTCCTCGATCACCCGCTCGACCATCGACTGCGCGAAGGTCACGCCCGAGGCTTTCACCGCCTGCAGATCGCAGGGGGCGAGCAGGTGCAGCACTTCATCGCCCGCGCCCTCGGTCGAGCCCGTCACGAGGTCGGCCAGCGTGCCGATCTCTTCGCCGGTGGCGGCGCGCAGGGTGGCGGCGGGGTTCTCGCTCTCCAGCAGGTCGCGCATGGTGGGAACGGTCTTGCTGGTGATGTCCACCAGCACCTCGCCGCGCAGGGCGACCAGCGCGGGGCCGACGCCGGGGCGCCAGACGCGGCCAACCAGAAGGGCATCGGGGGTGGGGTTGCTCTGTGGCAGCATGGGGGTCTCCTCCGTCTTCAGTCTTTTCTCATGGGTGCTCGGGCGCGGACGATCAGTCCGCGGGCGGCAGCAGCTTGCCCGGGTTCAGGATGCCCTGCGGATCGAAGGCGGTCTTGATCCGCCGCATCCAGTCCAGCGCCGGGCCGTGCTCGGCCTTCATGTATTTCTGCTTGCCGATGCCGATGCCGTGCTCGCCGGTCACCGTGCCGCCGAGCCGAAGCGCGGTGTCGTTGAGCTTGCCGGCAAAGGCGTGGACGGCCTCGACCTCGGCGGGGTCCTTGGGGTCGAAGCGCGCGGCACAGTGGAAGTTGCCGTCGCCGACATGGCCGACGATCGTGCTGACCAGACCTGCCGCGCGGGCATCGGCCTGCGCCTGCAGCACCGCCTCGGCCAGTTGCGAGATCGGCACGCAGACATCGGTCGCGAGCGTGCCGTACTGAGCGCCGGGGCGCAGCGCGGCAGAGGCGAAATGCGCGCCGTGACGCATTTTCCACAGCGCGTTGCGGGCCTCGGTGGTATTGGCCTCGGCCCAGGCCTCCATGCCGAAATCCTCGGCGATCTCGCGGAAGCTCTGCGCCTGCTCGGCGACGCCCGAGGGGCTGCCGTGGAACTCGACGAAGAGATGTGGCTGCTCCGGAAGGTCCGATCCGGCGTGGATGTTGAAGCCGCGCACCATCATCTCGTCCACCAGCTCGATCCGCGCCATCGGCAGGCCGGACTGAATGGTCAGGATCACGCAGTTCACCGCCTCCTCGACCGAGGGAAAGCGGCAGGTGGCCGAGGCGATGCCCTCGGGCAACCCGTGCAGCTTGAGCGTCAGCTCGGTGATGATGCCGAGCGTGCCCTCGCTGCCCACCAGCAGGTGCGTCAGGTCATAGCCGGCCGAGCTCTTGCGGGCCTTGGTGCCGGTGCGGATGATGCTGCCGTCGGACATCACCGCCTCGAGCGCCAGCACGTTCTCGCGCAGCGTGCCGTAGCGCACCGCCGTGGTGCCCGACGCACGGGTCGCCGCCATGCCGCCGAGCGAGGCGTCGGCGCCGGGATCGATCGGGAAGAAGAGACCGGTGGCGCGCAGCTCCTCGTTCAGCTCGGTGCGGGTGACGCCGGGCTGGACCACCACGTTCAGATCCTCGGCATTGATCTCCAGCACCTTCTTCATGCGCGAGAAGTCGAGGCTGATGCCGCCCTTCACCGCAAGGTGCTGGCCCTCGAGCGAGGTGCCGGTGCCGAAGGGGGTGATCGGCGTGCCGGTTTCGGCGCAGAAGCGGACGATGGCGGCGACTTCCTCGGTGGTCTCGGGGAAGGCCACGGCATCGGGCATGGCGAGGGGGAAATGCGCCTCGTTGCGCGCGTTCTGCTCGCGGATAGCGTCGCTGGTCGACAGGCGCTCGCCGAGGAGCTGTTCGAGGGGCGCGAAGAGGGTCATTTCCTGGGTCTCCAAGTTTGGGTGCCGGGCGCGGGTGCGCTCGGAGCAAGGCCGAAAGCCGCCGGGCAAGCGGTCGTTCATCATGGCGCCGTCGGTCTGAGCCCGATGCACGACCCTGTCCGGGCGGGCTGGCGCTCTGTCATCCTCGTGCAACGGACTGAGATCGCCCGGACTCGGCCGGGATAAAGTGCTGACCTCTATCGTCACGGCGCCATCCCACGGGCCGGTGCTCGCCCGGCTCCCATTGTGCCGTTTGGCGTGAGGGAGCCGGGGAGGGGGGTTACTTACCCCAGTTCAGCACGAGCGGATCGAGCGGCTTGATCAGCTCGATCAACATCGAAGCGGTGTCCGGATGCAAGGGGGCAATCGGGTGCCGGCAGAAGGCGGACTTGATCACGCCGCCCACCTGCATCGCGTGTTTGGCCGAGCGGAAGCCGCATTGCCGGTTCTCGTGGTTCACCGCCGGCAGGATGCGGGCGTAGCCGTCGAAGGCCGCCTGCCGATTGCCGGCAAGGAAATCCACCACGACCGGTCGGATCTGGTCGGGGATCATCGCCGAGGTCATGCAGCCCGTGGCGCCGGCGTCGAGGTCCGCGAGCAGGGTGATTGCCTCTTCACCGTCGAAAGGCGCCTCGATGGCCGCGCCGCCCTCGGCGATCAGGCTGCGCAGCTTGGCGGCGGCCTGCGGGCACTCGATCTTGAAGAGCTTCAGCATCTCGATCTCGTTGGCCATCTTGACCAGCAGCGGCACAGGCAGGTCGACACCCGAGAGCGGCGCATCCTGCAGCATGATCGGAATGCCGACCTCGCCCACCTGACGGAACTGCTCGAAGGTCTGCTCGGCGGTGCCCTTCAGCAGCGCGCCGTGGTAGGGCGGCATCATCATCACGATGTCGGCGCCAAGGTCCTTGGCGTATTGTGCCCGCTCCACGACGATCGGCGTCGCGTAGTGCGAGATCGTCACGATCACCGGCACCCGGCCCGCCACATGCTCGAGGCAGAGCTTGGTGAGGATGGCGCGCTCCTCGTCCGAGATCAGGAACTGTTCCGAGAAGTTGGCGAGGATGCAGATGCCGTCGACACCCATGTCGATGGTGCAGTCGAGAACGCGCTTCATGCCCTCGAGATCGAGCGTGCCGTCCTCGTGGAACGGCGTCGGCACCACGGGCCAGCATCCGGTGTATTTCGTCATGGGTCAGGTCCTCCCGAAAAGTCTGTGTGTCTGTGTCAGGTCGCGCCGAAGGCCGACACGAGGGCCAGCGCGACGACGCCCAGCATGGCGAGCGCCATGCCGTAATTGATCCACCGCTGGGTGCGGTAGCTGAGGTTGAGCCGGTGCAGGGTCACCCCTGCCTTGAGCCAGCCGAGGTGCACCGGGATCCAGATCGCGTTCATGATGAGGATCTTGGCGGCGGTCTCGAAGCCGAGGCTCTCGGGCGCAAAGGAAAACCCGGTGAACATGGCGGTGTTGACCGCATAGGCCTTGGGGTTGATCGCCTGCAGTAGCAGACCGGCGCGGATGCCCGGCGCGGACTTGGCCTCGATGAAGGCGATGCGGCTGCCCGCGAGCGCGATGCGTGCGGCAAGATAGAGCAGGTAGCACACCGACAACGCCATCAGCACCACCCGCACGGCGGGGGCCGACAGGATGATCGCCGCGAAGCCGGTGAGCACGAGGGTCATCACGAGGTTGGTGCCGATGAAGAGCCCCGTGCCGTAGCGCAGACCATCCCGCCAGCCGTAGGCCGAGCCGACCCCGGCGATCGACAGCACTCCCGGTCCGGGGGTGATGAACAGCAGGAACACGGCGGCGGCAAAGCTCAGCATGGGCCGCGCTTTCGGTCCAACAGGGCTGCGCCGGGTCTGCTCACCTCGTCTCGTCCTCCTCGCCGTGCCTCTCGCCGGGTTTGCGGTTTCGCACCGCGCCCGCTTGCATCCGGGGTCATTTGGTATACCATTTTCCTGAATACGGTCCCGCCCCGTTTTGTCAATGGTTGTTGCGGTTCTCCGCAGGACCAGGCCGCGCGGTGGGCGCATGGGAAGAGGAGCCATCATGTCCCTGTTTGATCTGACGGGCCGCACCGCGCTGGTGACCGGCTCGACCATGGGTATCGGCCACGCGCTGGCGCGCGGTCTCGCGCAGGCCGGCGCCAAGGTGCTACTGAACGGGCGCAATCCGCAGCGGCTGGAAGAGGCCGTCGCGACGCTGCGATCCGAGGGGCTGGAGGCCGATGCGCTCGGCTTCGACGTCACCGACCATGACAGCGTTCGCGCCGCCATCGACGGCTACGAGGCCGAGCACGGCCCCATCGACATCCTGATCAACAACGCCGGGATGCAGCACCGAGGCCCGCTGGAGGAATTCGAGCCCGAGGCCTTTGACCGGCTGATGCGCACCAATGTCTACTCGGCCTTCTACGTCGGGCAGGCCTGCGCGCGGCACATGATCGGGCGCGGGCAAGGGCGGATCGTCAACATCGCCTCGGTACAGAGCGCGCTGGCGCGACCGGGCATCGCGCCCTACACCGCCTCGAAGGGGGCGATCACCAACCTGACCAAGGGCATGGCGACGGACTGGGCGAAACACGGGCTCAACTGCAACGCCATCGCGCCGGGCTATTTCAAGACGCCACTCAACGCCGCGCTGGTTGCCGATCCCGAGTTCAGTTCCTGGCTGGAAAAGCGCACCCCGGCAGGCCGCTGGGGCGAGGTCGACGAGCTGGTCGGCGCCTGCGTCTTCCTCTGCGCGCCGGCGTCCAGCTTCGTGAACGGCCACACGCTCTTCGTCGACGGCGGCATCACCGCCTCGTTGTAAGACATCCTAGGGAGGAGAGAACATGAGTGACAAACCCGTAGTGGGCTTCATTGGCGTGGGCCTCATGGGCCATGGCATGGCCAAGAACATCCTCAAGGGCGGCTACCCGCTCTGGGTGAAGGGCAACCGCGACCGCGCGCCGGTCGAGGACCTGGTGGGGCAGGGGGCGCAGGAGGCGGCCTCGCCCAAGGCCATGGCCGAGGCTTGCGACATCATCCACCTGTGTTTGTCGAACTCGCCGCAGGTCGAGGCGGTGATGCGCGGCGAGGACGGCATCCTTGCCGGCGCGCGGCCGGGGTTGATCGTGGTCGACTGCTCTACCGCCGATCCCGCCTCGACCGAGGCGCTGGCCGCCGAGCTGGCCGAAAAGGGCGGGGCGATGGTCGACGCGCCGCTCGGGCGCACGCCGAAGGAGGCCGAGGAGGGCCAGCTCGATGCCATGGTCGGCGCCGATGACGAGAGCTTCGCCAAGGTGGAGCCGGTGATCCAGTGCTGGGCGGGCAACATCAACCGCGTCGGCGGGGTCGGGGCGGGCCACAAGATGAAGCTGGTGATGAACCTCATCTCGATGAGCTATGCCGCGCTTTATGCCGAGGCGACGGTGCTGGCAGCCAAGTCCGGCATCTCGCCGCAGACCGTGCGGCAGGTGATCGGCTCGAGCCGGCTCGGCAACGGCTTCTTCGACACCTTCATGCGCTATGCGGTGGACCGGGACATGGAGGCGCATAAGTTCAGCATCTTCAACGGCGGCAAGGACGTGCGCTATGCGGGCGCCATGGCCGCCAAGGTGGGCGCCCCTGCGCTGATCTCGAGCGCGACGCGGCACTATTTCGCCACCGCCGAGGCGACGGGGCATGGCGCGGACTACGTGCCGAGCCTGTCGGACCGCATCGCCGAGATGGGCGGGATCGATCTGGCCGAGGAGGTGAAGAAGGGCGAGGCCTAGAGCCCGCCACCGGTCTGCCGCGTCAGGTCGTGGCGCGGCGGACCAGGCTGAACCCCATGTCCTCGCGCAGGCCACGGGGAATGTCCCCGGCGAGGATCAGCTCGGCGGCACGGCGGCCAATGGCGGCGCCGTCGATGTGGATCGTGGTCAGCGCCAGCGCCGAGTCCTGCGCCATGTCGAAATCACCGAAGCCCGAGATCGCCAGCCGCCCGGGCACGTCGAGCCCGCGCCGCCGCGCCTCGCAGAGCGCGCCCATGGCCACCATGTCGCTGACACAGACCACCGCCTCGGTGTCGGGCCAGCGGCGCAGGACCTCGGCCAGGCCCTCGGCGCCGTAGTCCGGGCCCACAGCCCCGGGCCGGGCCTTCACCGCGACCACGCGCTCTCCGGCCAGGTGCCCGGCGCAGTCGCGGTAGCCCTCCATGCGCAGCCGGGCGCGTCGGTCGTGCTGCCGGTCCAGCCCGAGGAAGGCGACGCGGTGCCGCCCGGTCTCGACCATGTGGCGGGTCAGCGCGGCCCCGGCGGCGCGATTGGAAAAGCCCACCGCCGCATGCACCGGCTGCTTCGGCAATTCCCAGAGCTCGAGCACCGGCAGGCCGGACCGGGACAGCATCCGATGCGCTGGCTCGGTGTGATCGTCCGAGGTGAGCACCAGCGCCTCGGGGCGTCGGCCCATCATCGTCGGCAGCAGCGCCGCCTCGGCCTCGGGGTCGTATTGCGTGGTGGAGAGCATCAGCTGCAGCCCGCCCTTCGCCAGCCCCTCGGTGAGGCCGCGCACGGTTGCGGCAAACACGGCCTCTTCCAGCGTCGAGACCAGCGCCCCCACCACCCGCGAGCGCTGCGAGCTGAGCGCGCCCGCCGTCTCGTCGAGCACGTAGCCAAGCTCGTCGACCGCCGCCTGCACCTTGCGCAGCGTGGCGGGGCTGACCTTGGAAGGGGTGCGCAGGGCGCGGCTCACGGTGATCTTGCCGACTCCGGCGCGGGCGGCCACGTCGCCCATGTTCACCCATTTCCTGCCGTCTGCCATGATCTGCCTGCCTGCCCCTGTTGACGGCCTCTCATACCCGGTGGTATCGATACCATGAAGACGCGAAGCCGTATCGGAGAATCGCAGTTTCGTGAGCGTGCCGGTCTGGCTGCTCGTGAATCGGGCAGGATCACCGCGGCGCGTCATTCCTGAGCAGGTGCAGGTCAGGATATATTGCCGGGGCGCGTATCGTCTCCGCCCGGCAAAGCGCGAAGCCCGCCGCCCTCGCAGCCGGTGGTGTTTCGCAGAGGGTCGGTCTCGGAGGAGGGGACCGGCCCTCTCTCTTTTGCGCCGCAGGTCTTCGCACGGGGTTCAGATCAAAGCAGCGCCTGCATCAGGTAGAGCGTGCCCATCCCGGCCACCAGCGCGCCGGTCACCGACAGGCGCAGCGCCACGAGGAAGGTGACCAGCGCGGCGATGATCCGCGCCGGCTCGGTCTCGCCGCCCGAGGCTTGAGGCCAGAGCACCAGGGGTGTCACCATGGCGGGCAGCACCCCGACGCCGACGTACTTGAGGTGCAGCACGAACCAGTCCGGCAACTGCCGGCGTCCGAAGAAGCCGAGGAAGGAAAAGCGGATCAGGAACGTGCCGATGCCAAGCAGGATGGTCAGCGTCCAGAAGGTTGCATCGTCGATCATGCCCGTCCTCCCGAGGCGCGCCGCGCGGCCCTGCGGCGCAGCGCCAGCTCTGTTTGCGCGCCAACCAGCATCGCCACCAGCGCCGCCGCGATCAGCCCGAGCCCGGCCGGAAAGCCCGCAAAGAGAATCGCGCAGACCACCGAGACCGCGGCGGCCAGCATGTGCGGCAGCGTCCGCAGCAGCGGCGCTGTGATGGCGATGAAGCAGACGGGAGCGGCGAAATCGAGGTGCAGCGAAGCCGGAATCGCTGTGCCGATCACTGCGCCGAGCAGCGTGCAACCGTACCAGAAGGGGCAAATCAGGGCCATCACGCCGAAGTAGTAGGCGACCCGCTCCTCGCGGCTCATGCCAGGCTTTTCCTCGTAGGTTTTCACCGCCACGGCATAGGCCTGGTCGACCATCAGATAGGCCATCAACGCCCGCACCCCGAGCGGCGCGTGGCCCACGTGCGGCACCAGCGCCGCCGAGTAGAGCGCCATGCGCAGGTTGACGGCCAAGGCGGCGGTGAGCGCGACGAAGACCGGCGCATGCTCTTGCAGCAGCGCCAGAGCGGTGAACTGCGAGGCGCCGGCGATCACCAGTACCGACATGGTCATGACCTGCAGGATGTCGAGCCCGGCGTCGCGGGCGACGACTCCGAAGAGCAGCGAAAAGGGAACGACCACGGTGACGAAGGGCGCGCAGTCGCGATAGCCCTGCCAAAAGGCGGCGCGGGTCATGCGGTGCGGCTCGTTCGGCACGTCTTTGCGCGCCTTAATGTGCTGCGAATAAAGGGTAATGTTCCGTTGCTCGGCGGCTCGGCACGCATTGGCAACCGCTCCTCCCATGATTGCTCTTGCATTTGGTATACCAAATTGGGAAGCTGCTGCAAGAACGAGCGCGTCACGCGGCGCGCCTAGGCAAGGCGCGCGGGGAGGCGCGTCAAGGAGAGGAAGCTACCCGTGTCCGACACACGCGCCAACAAACGATTCCGCTCGCAGGAGTGGTTCGACAACCCCAACAATCCCGGCATGACCGCGCTCTATGTCGAGCGCTATCAGAACCAGGAATACACCCGCGAAGAACTGCAGGGCGAGAAGCCGGTCATCGGCATCGCCAACAGCGGCTCGGACATCGCGCCCTGCAACAAGATCCACGTCTTCCTGATGGACCGGATCAAGGCGGGCATCCGCGAGGCGGGCGGTATTCCAATGGAATTCCCTGTCCACCCGATCCAGGAGACCGGCAAGCGGCCCACCGCGGCGCTCGACCGGAACCTGTCGTATCTCGGCCTCGTCGAGGTGCTGCACGGCTACCCGATCGACGGCGTGGTGCTGACCACCGGCTGCGACAAGACCACCCCCGCCATGCTGATGGGCGCGGCGACGGTCGACATCCCGGCGATTGCCCTTAACGGCGGCCCGATGCTCGACGGCTGGTGGAAGGGCAAGCGCGCCGGCTCCGGCACTATCGTCTGGGAATCGCGCCGGCTGCTGTCCGAGGGCAAGATCGACTACGAAGAGTTCATGTCGCGGGTCTGCTCCTCGGCGCCTTCGCTGGGGCATTGCAACACCATGGGCACCGCCTCGACGATGAACGCCATGGCCGAGGCGCTCGGCATGTCGCTCACCGGCAACTCGGCCATTCCCGCGCCGTTCCGCGAGCGCATGGCGATGGCCTACCAGACCGGCAAGCGCATCGTGGAAATGGTCTACGAGGATCTCAAACCCTCCGACATCCTGACCCGCGAGGCCTTCGAGAACGCGATCGTCGTCAACGGCGCCATCGGCGGCTCGACCAACGCCCCGCCGCACCTGCAGGCCGTCGCCCGTCACGCCGGGGTCGATCTGAACGTCAAGGACTGGGAGACCATCGGCTTCGACGTGCCGCTGCTGGTCAACATGCAGCCGGCCGGTGAATATCTCGGCGAGAGCTTCTTCCGTGCCGGCGGCGTGCCCGCGGTGATGGAAGAGCTGCGCAAGGCAGGGCGCATCCACGAGGGCGCGATGACCGCCACCGGCAAAACCATGGGTGAGAACGTCACCGGACTGGGCAGCCAGGACACCGACGTGATCAAGACCTACGACGCGCCGATGCGGGCCAATGCCGGCTTCAAGGTGCTCTCGGGCAACCTCTTCGATTCGGCGCTGATGAAGACTTCGGTGATCTCCGCCGACTTCCAGAAGCGCTTCCTGTCGGAGCCGGGCAAGGAGGGCATCCTCGAGGCCCGCGCCATCGTCTTCGAGGGGCCGGAGGATTACCACGACCGGATCAACGATCCCGATCTGAAGATCGACGAGCATTGCATCCTCTTCATCCGCAACGTTGGCTGCGTCGGCTATCCCGGCTCGGCCGAGGTGGTGAACATGCAGCCGCCGGATGCGCTGATCCGGCAGGGCATCAACCACATGCCGACGGTCGGCGACGGGCGCCAGTCGGGCACCTCGGAGAGCCCCTCGATCCTCAACGCCTCGCCCGAGGCGGTGGTTGGCGGCGGGCTCGCCTACCTGCAGACCGGCGACATGGTCCGTCTTGATCTCAACGCCAGCACGATGAACGCGCTGGTCGAGGACGCCGAGTGGGAGAAGCGCAAGGCCGACTGGACCCCGCCGGAGATCGTCAACCAGACGCCCTGGCAGGAGATCTACCGCAAGAACGTGGGCCAGCTTTCCGACGGCGGCTGCCTCGAGCTGGCGACGGCCTACCAGAAGGTCGCCCGCAGCCTGCCCCGCGACAACCACTGACGACACAGAGTTCCGGCGCGGGCGTGACACACGCCCGCGCCGTTTCCTTGGCAAATCTCCCGGGAGGAGTTTCATGCAGAGCATCATCATCACCGGTGCGGGCAGCGGCATCGGCCGGCTGACCGCGAAGGCCTTTCTAGACGCGGGCTGGAAGGTCGGGCTTGTCGGCCGCCGCGAGGCGCCGCTGGAAGAGACCGCGGGGGGCAACCCCAATGCGCTGGTCCTGCCCTTCGACGTCGCCGATCCCGAGGCTGTCGAGGCCGGTTTCGACAAGGCGATGGCCGAGTGGGGCCGGATCGACGCGCTCTTCAACAACGCCGGTGTCGGCCTCAAGGGCGCGATGATCGACGAGATCCCGGCCGAGGAGTGGATCAAGCTCAGCTCGATCAACATAACGGGCATGTTCCTCTGCGCCCGTGCCGCCTTTGGCCGGATGCGCCGCCAGGACCCGCAGGGTGGCCGGATCATCAACAACGGTTCGGTCTCGGCGCATGTGCCGCGCTGGGGTTCGGCGCCCTACACGACCTCCAAGCACGCGGTGACGGGGCTCACCCGGTCGCTGTCGCTGGACGGGCGCGCCTTCAACATCGCCTGCGGCCAGATCGACATCGGCAACGCGTTGACCGACATGGCGCAGGCGATGACCCAGGGCGTGCCGCAGGCCGACGGATCGATCGCCGTGGAGCCGGTGATGGACGCGGCGCATGTGGCCAGCACGGTCCTTCACATGGCGACGCTTCCGCTTGAGGCGAATGTGCAGTTCGTCACCGTCATGGCGCCCGGAATGCCCTATATCGGCCGCGGCTGAGCGCCGCGGCGGACCCCGGCGATTTACAATCGGCGGGGTCTGGCCTATCGGGGGCGCGACGACAGAATGAGGCGGCCCCTGATGCCCAAGACGCTCGTGACCGGCGCAGCCGGTTTCATCGGTTTCCATCTTTGCAAACGCCTGCTTGCCGAGGGCCACGAGGTCGTCGGCCTCGACGCCGTGACGGATTACTACGACACGGCGCTGAAACGGGCGCGGGTGGCGTTGCTCGAGGGCGAGGGTTTCAGTTTTGTGGAGGGGCGGGTCGAAACCGGCGGGCTGCTGCTGGGCCTCTTCGAAAATCACCGTTTCGACTACGTCTACCACCTCGCGGCGCAGGCCGGGGTGCGCCATTCGATCGAGAAGCCGCGCGAGTATCTCGACAGCAACATCACCGGCACCTTCGAGCTGCTCGAGGCGGCGCGGGCCTATCCGCCGAGGCACATGCTGATCGCCTCGACCTCCTCGGCCTACGGGTCGAACACGGAGATGCCCTATCTCGAGACGATGAAGACCGACCACCAGATGTCCTTCTACGCGGCGACGAAGAAGGCGACGGAGAGCATGGCGCACAGCTATGCGCATCTTTACGATCTGCCGACCACCATGTTCCGCTTCTTCACCGTCTACGGCCCCTGGGGCCGGCCGGACATGGCGCTTTTCAAGTTCACCAAGGCCATCCTCGAACGCGCGCCGATCGACGTCTACAACCACGGCGACATGATGCGCGACTTCACCTTCGTCGACGACCTGGTCGCGGCACTGCACCGGCTCGCCCCGGTTGCCCCGCAGCGCGGCGCGCCCGCCGGACCGGAGGACAGCCTCTCGCCGGTCGCGCCCTGGCGGGTGGTGAACATCGGCAACGGCAGCCCGGTGAAGCTCGGCGAGTTCATCGAGGCGATCGAGGCGGCCACCGGCCTTCCGGCCAAGCGCAACCTCTTGCCGATGCAGCCCGGCGACGTGCCGGCGACCTGGGCGGGAACCACGCTTCTGGCGCGGCTCGCGGGCGAGTCGCAGTACACGCCGGTTGGCGAAGGCGTGCGCCGCTTCGTCGAGTGGTACCGCGGCTACTACGGAGTCTGAGCCGCATCGGCGGGCATTTCTTCAGGCAGAATTGTCCTGAGGAGCGCCAGATAGTCGGGAGCCGCGCCTCCCGTTGCGCCGCGCTCAGAGCCGCGGCGGGATTTTCGAATGCGGCACGCCGCGCTGGCGTTCGCGGTGCCAGATATAAAGCCCCGCGCCGATGATGATCATCGCGCCGACCAGCGTCCAGACCGTCGGCCAGGTGCCGAAGACCAGCAACCCCGCCGCTGCCGCACTCATCAGCTGCAGGTAGACCATGGGCGCCAGCACCGAGGCACCCGCATAGCGGTGCGCCGCGGTGGCCAGCAGGTGCGCCACCGCCCCGAAGACGCCGATCACCGCCAGCATCGCGCCGGTGCCGGCGCTCTCGGGCGCCTGCCAGTCCGGCAGCACGACGGGCGCCAGCAGCAGCGTCGGCAGCGCGCCGCCCCAGACCTGCGAGGTGGCGTTGCTTTCGACGCCGGCGAGCTGCCGGGTGAGGATGAAATAGACCGCCGCGCAGCACAGCGCGCCCATCGACAGCAGCATGGCGGGGTGGAAGTCCGCCCCCCAGGGCTGCATCACCACCAGCACCCCCAGGAAACCCACGCAGACGGCGCCGATCCGATGCGGGCCGACCTTTTCGCCCAGCAGGGGGATCGCCAGCAGGGTGACCACGATCGGCCCGGCGAACATGATCGTCGTGGTCACGGTGATCGGCAGGTAGGCAAGTGCAAGGAAGTTGAGCATCGTGCTGCCGAAGAGACCGGCGGCGCGGAAGGTCTGCTTCCAGGGGTGCGCGGTGCGCAGCAGCGCGGTCCCCTCGCGCGGCAGGAAGGTCATCAGCACCAGCACCAGGTGCCCGGCATAGCGGCACCAGACCACCTGCAGCGCCGGGATGCCGTGCTGCAGCAACCATTTCGCCGATGTGTCGATGCAGGTGAACCCGATGACGGCCAGCGCCATCAGCATCAGGCCGAAACCCGTCCGGTCTTCGC
This sequence comes from Salipiger sp. PrR007, assembly GCF_010499845.1. NCBI lineage: Bacteria > Pseudomonadati > Pseudomonadota > Alphaproteobacteria > Rhodobacterales > Roseobacteraceae > Salipiger > Salipiger sp. PrR007. Next base: position 270,939 of record NZ_JAAGOZ010000028.1, read on the forward strand.
GGGGGGCAATCGCCATGGCTCAGCGCGTCCGCGCCGGAAAGAGGGACATGAGCGGGGCCTTTCAGATGCGTGCAGTGGGGGAGGTCATTCGCGGCACCCTGTGCGCGGGCGTGCCGAAGCGCAAGGCAGCGGCCGCCGATTTGTGTGCACAGCCGGGCCTGCGGGATCGCACGCCCGGCGGGCGCCCCCATGCGTGGCTGAGGGGCGCGCGCCGGGGAGAGCAATGGCTCACGCCGTGCTCTTCCGGGCCTGGGCGGGCGCGCCGAGGGATCACATCACCGCGCCGACCTGCCAGGGGACAAACTCGTAGTCGCCCAGCCCCAGCGCCTCGGATTTGCTCTGCTCGCCAGAGGCCATTCGGAGCCACATCTCGTAGATTTCGCGGCCCACTTCCTCGATCGTCGCGCCCTCGGTGAGGATGCGCCCGGCGTTGACGTCCATGTCCTCGGTCTGGCGCTGGAAGAGCTCGTTGTTCGAGGCGACCTTCATCGAGGGCGAGGGCTTTGCGCCGAAGGCCGAGCCGCGCCCGGTGGTGAAGCACACGAGGTTGCAGCCCGAGGCGATCTGGCCGGTGACCGACGCCGGGTCGTAGCCGGGGCTGTCCATGAAGGTGAAGCCCTTCGCGGTGACCTGCTCGGCATATTTGTAGACGCCGTTCAGCGGCGTGGTGCCGCCCTTGGCCGCTGCGCCGAGGGACTTCTCGAGGATTGTCGTCAGGCCGCCCTTCTTGTTGCCGGGCGAGGGGTTGTTGTCCATCGAGCCGTGGTTGCGCGCGGTGTAGTCCTCCCACCAGTGGATCAGGTCGATCAGCTTGTGGCCCACCTCGGGGGTGGCGGCGCGGGCGGTCAGTAGGTGCTCGGCGCCGTAGATCTCGGGGGTCTCGGCAAGCACGCCGGTGCCGCCCTGCGCGACCAGAAGGTCGCAGGCGTAGCCGACGGCCGGGTTGGCGGTGATGCCGGACCAGGCGTCCGAGCCGCCGCATTGCAGGGCGACCATCAGTTCGGAGACGGGGCAGGGGGTGCGGGTGGCCTTGTTGACCTCGGGCAGCATCTTCTCCACCTGCGCGATGCCATGCTCGACGGTCTTGCGCAGCCCGCCCTCGTCCTGGATGTTCATCTTCTGGAACAGCGGACCGGGCTCGAGCCCGTAGGCTTGCACGAGCCAGTCGATCTGCATGACCTCGCATCCAAGGCCCGCCATCAGCACGCCGCCGACATTGGGGTTGCGCGCATAGCCCCAGAGCACCCGCTGCAGGAATTCAAAGCCGGTGCCGTCGCCACCCATGGCGCAGCCGGTGCCATGCACGAAGGCGACAACGCCGTCGACGTTGGGATAGGCGGCGAGCTTCTCGGGGGTGAAATGCTGGGCAATCATCCGCGCGGCGGTGGCCGAGCAGTTCACCGAGGTGAGGATCGCGAGGTAGTTGCGGGTGCCGACGCGGCCGGTGGCGCGGCGGTAGCCCATGAAGCTGTCCTGCGTCTCGGCAGGCGGCACGGGGCGCAGGTTGGTGCCGAACTCGTAGTCGGCCTCGACGTTGCGGAACTCGAGGTTGTGGGTGTGGATATGCGCGCCTGCCGGGATGTCCTCGGCGGCATAGCCGATGATCTGGGCGTATTTGCGCACGGCCGCGCCCTTGGGGATGTCGCCGATCGCCATCTTGTGGCCGCGCGGGATCAGCGTGGTTGCGCCCTCGTCGCCCACTTCCAGCGGGACGACTGCGGTGACGACGTTGTCATGTTCGGAGAGGCGGACGGTTTTCATATTGGTTGTAGCTCCATGGAGCGGCTGGTGAGGTCTCCGGCAGAGGCGCGGCGCGCAGAGGGCCAGCGTCGCTCGGGCGGGGATCGGTGGGGAAACTCTCTGCCCTCCGCGTGGGAGGGTCAAGGCGAGGGGGCGGCGCGGGCCGCCCCCTCGGGATCACGCTACAGGAACAGCGTGACGATCGGCGGCCAAGCCAGCAGCACCAGCAGCGCCAGCAGCTGCAGACCGATGAAGGGCAGGAAACCGCGGAAGATGTCGGTCAGCGAGATATGCGCCGGGGCGACGGACTTCAGGTAGAAGGCCGCGGGGCCGAAGGGCGGCGACAGGAAGCTGACCTGCATGTTCATGCAGAAGACCACGCCGAACCAGATGCCGACATAGCTGCTGTCGACATGGCCGAGCCAGCCGATCTCTTCGGCGGGCAGGCGCATCACGATGGGCAGGAACACCGGCATGATCAGCAGCACGATGCCGACCCAGTCCATGAACATCCCCATGATGAGGAAGATGAACATCATCACCAGGATGATGCCCATGGTGGGCAGGTCCGAGCCGACGATCATGTTGGCCACATAGGTCGGGCCGCCCGCCAGCGTATAGGCCGCCGCGAGGGCTGCCGCGCCGATGGTCACCCAGATGATCGTGCCGGTCGACTTGAGCGTGCGCATGACCGCATCCCACACCACCTCGAAGTTCATCTCGCGGCGAATGAGGCCGATGACGAAGACCGCCACCACGCCCATGCCCGCGGCCTCGGTGATGCCGGTGATGCCGCCGTAGATCGAGCCGAGAACGACGCCGATCACCACGGTGGGGGCAATCAGCCCCTTGCCCATCTGCCAGCCGATGGCGGTGCGCTCGCGGCCGACGATGAAGAAGACCACGATGGCGAAGACCACCAGCGCGCCGACCAGCCACGGGATGTCCGACACCATGCCGAGCGGGATCGGGTCCACGCCCTCGGTCACCGTGTTGGCGCCGGTCACGGTGAAGAACAGCGCGCGCAGGGTGAGCGCGGCCACGATCCACATGCCGAAGCGCGACAGGAAGCCGAGGAACATGAGGGCCTTCTCGCCGCCCGCCGGGGCGTCGGGGTCTGCCGGGGGCAGGGGGGCCTCTTCAGGATTCATCCGGGTGCGGATGAAGATGTAGATCATGAAGAACGAGGCCAGCATGAAGCCCGGCAGGAAGGATGCGGTGAAAAGCGCCTTGATCGAGGTCTCGGTGACCAGCCCGTAGAAGATCAGCACGATCGACGGCGGGATCATCGTGCCGAGCGAGCCAGACGCGCAGATCGTGCCGATGGCGAGGTTCTGGTTGTAGCCGAGCCGCAGCATCTGCGGCAGGGCGATGAGGCCCAGAAGTACGACCTCGCCACCGATGATCCCCGACATGGCGGCCATGATGACGGCCATGATCGAGGTCACGAAGGCGATACCGCCGCGGGTGCGCGACAGCCACACGTTGAGCGAGCTGTACATGTCCCGCGCGATGCCCGAGCGTTCGAGTAGCGAGGCCATGAATATGAACAGTGGCACCGATATGAGAACGTAGTTCACCATCTGGCGGTAGACTGCTTGGCCGAGCACCGCGAAGGGCCCCATGCCGAAGCGCCCGAACAGCAGGTCGGGGCCGAATTTCATCACGAGCGTCGCGACCGCCAGGAAGGCGGAGGCGAAGCCCAGCGGCATCCCGATCGCCAGCAGGGCAAACATGCCCAGCAACAGGATCAGGCTGAGTGTGCCGATATCCACCATGTAAGTCAGTCCTCCAGCGTGCGGCGGATATTCTCGATCTCGACTTCGTCGATCTCGTCCGCAGGCGAATGGTGTTCGGGGGCCTTGTTCCAGTCGGCGATGAGGTTGGACAGCGCCTGCAGGGCCACGAGGCCGATGATGATGATGAGCCCGATCTTGAGCGTTGCCGGCAGGGGCGGATCCCAGGCGGTGCCGAAGGTCTCCATGCGGCCGAGCTTTTGCATGGCCTCGTTGTAGCCACCCCAGAACAGGCACAGGAAGAAGACCCAGATCAGCGAGACCGAGATCACGTCGGCCAGCTTCTGCAGCCAGCGCGGGAACATGTCGTAGATGATGTAGATACGGATGTGGCTGCGCTGCTGCATGGCGTAGAGACCGGCGAGCAGGAACAGGAAGGACGCGATCCAGAGCGACAGCTCGTTGGCCCAGAGCGTGGGCTTTTCGAAGACGTAGCGAGCCACGACCTCGTAGAACATCACCAGCACCACCGCGATGATGCCGATCATCGACAGGCGCGAGAGCACCAGCGACAGGATGTCGAGCGGCCCGGTGGGCGCGATCTCGATCGAGCCGCGCCGGTCGGACAGGTAGAGCGAGCTGAAGATCAGGGCGGCGAAGAGCGACCAGAGCATCACCGACACCAGCGGCCGGCCCTCGGGGCGGAGCATTTCGTACATGCCGATCGGTTCTGCCGAGGTGAACTGGCCGAGCACGAGCCAGGCGAAGACGGCCAGCGCCAGCCCGGTGCTGACCATCGCCAGCAGGCGGACCGGTCCGCGCAGCGCGCCGAGCCAGAGGCTTTCATGGGACATTGGGTAACCCTTTCGGAGGAGTAACAGGGTTCGTGAGACAGGAACGGCGGGCCCGTAGCTGGGCCCGCCGCATGGCCTTTTCAGGTCAGGCGCGGGCGCGCCTTATTCCGACGACAGCAGGCCGAGCTGGCCGAGATAGGCCTTGTGGCTCTCGACGAGCGCCTTGGCTTCCGGCGACTTCTCGGCCCAGACGTCCCAAGCGGACTGAGCCGCCTTGCGGAAGGTGGCGCGATCCTCGGCCGACCAGTCGTGCAGGGTGACGCCGGCTTCGGTCAGGCGGGCAGCCGCCTCACTGTTGGCCTTCTCGAAGTAGAGCGACGAGCGCAGCGCCAGCTTTTCCATCGCGGTCTCGATGATGCGCTGGTTCTGCTCCGACAGGCCGTCCCAGACGGTCTTGTTGCAGGCAAGGTGGTCCGACGGCATCGAGTGGAAGCCGGGGTAGGAGGCGTGCTTGGCAAGATCGAACAGGCCAATGGATTCGTCGTTGGCCAGTCCCGAGTAGTCGGTGCCTTCGATGATGCCGGTTTCCATCGCGGTGAAGACCTCGGTGAAGTCCATCACGATCGGCGAGGCGCCGAGGTTCGCGAAAATCTCGGTTTCCATGCCCGGGGGCGAACGGAATTTCCAGTCCTTCAGGTCGTCGGGGCCGGCGATCGGGGTCGAGGAGACCAGCGATTCCTGACCGTAGACCCACCAGCCGATCAGCTGCATCCCGAACTCGTTGTAGAGCTCCTGCGCCTGCTCGAGACCGCCGCCGTAATAGAGCCACGACAGCTGCTGGTAGGGGGTGTCATAGCCACCCATGATGTCGCCGACGAACTGGAAGCCGGCGTTCTTGCCGGTCTGGTAGGCACCGCCGGTCATGTCGCAGTCGAGAATGCCGTTGGCCGCCGCGTCGAAGGTTTCCACCGTGGCCACCACGGAGGAGGCATAGAACATCTCGATGTCGATGGCACCGCCGGACATGGTCTCGACGTCCTCGACGAATTCCGCCGCCAGTTTGCCCGAGGTCTGCTCGGGGTTGTAATGCGTCTGGATGCGCAGGGTCACGTCCTGTGCCAGCGCCGGGCCGGCAAGGACCGTGGCCGCGGTCGCAGCCTTCAGCAGGGTTTTGATTTTCATGTCTTCCTCCCAGAAGCTTGGGGTTTTCCCCCGGTTGCGGCACTCCCTCACAGCGCCGGATGGTATACCATCTGGAATCGAGGCTACCCCAACGTGGGATCGACAATCAACAATTTTTGGTATACCAAATGAGAAATAGGCGGCCGCCTTCCCCTCAGGGGTGGCCTTGGTCTATAGACCGGACCGCTCCGCGACGCGGGGCGCATGACAAGATCCGTACGGGCTGACGACGCGCCGTACGGGCTGACACTGAGAGGCCACCCATGTCCGAGAGCACCGCCGAGACTTCCTTGGCCGAGCAGATCGCCGACCAGCTCCGGCGCGATATCCTGCGCGGCAAGCTGCCGCCGGACACCGCGATCAAGGAACGCGACAATGCCGCCGAACTGGGGGTGAGCCGCACGCCCATGCGTGAGGCCATCCGCATCCTCGCGCAGGAAGGCCTCGTGGTGCTGCGCCCCTCACGCAGCCCGATCGTCGCCCGCCCCACGGTCAAGGAAGTGCATGACCAGGTGGTGGTGCTGCTGGCGCTGGAGAAGCTCTCGGCGCAGATCGCCTGCGAACGCGCCACGGAGGAAGACCTGTCACGCCTCGCCGAGCTCAACGAGAAGATCGCCGATGCCTATGACCATGTGGATGCGCTCGATCTCTTCGAGATGGACATGGCCTTTCACCGGCTGATCGCCGAGGCAGCCCACAACGAGGCGCTGGCCGAGACCCACCACGCCTATCTCGCCCGGCTGTGGCGTGCGCGCTTCCTCTCGGCCACCATGCGCCGCAACCGGGAGCGGGTGGTCTCGCACCACGGCGCGATCATGGAGGGGCTGCGCGCCCGCGACCCCGGGGCGGTCGACGCGGCGCTGGACCAGCACCTGTCGAACCTCGCGGAGGATATCTCTGCCGCGATCGAGGCGGAAAACGCCGCAGCCGGCAGGGCAGGGGGGTAGCGCGCGCTGAGCTCGGCGCTCGCCTTACAGGTACGGAACACAGGCGGCCGCGGAAGCGGCCGCTTTTTTGGTTTCCGGGGGATGCGCCTTGGCTGCTGCATGGTCTGTGCGTCGGATGTGCAGGATCGGTGCCCGCGGGTGCGAGGTGACTCGGGAGTGACTCGGGGGGGCGACTCGGGCCGACTCCGGGGCTGAGTGTGGACACGCTTGTTGATAACTCTGTGGGCGTCGCAAGATGTGGGTTTCGGGGCGTTTCGCGGACCCTGCGGAAGCCGCGCCGTTGGGTTGGGATGCGCAGAAAAATAGAAACATATCTTATTGTTATTTCTCAGTTATTCAGGACACTCGCAAAAACTTCCGTCTCTTCGGAAAAATCCGCTTGCAGGCCCCGGGGGGTATCCGTAAAAGGCCCCTCACCGGCGGCGCTGAGGCGCACGACGGGACGCCAGACGGGGCGGCGGCGAGCGGAAACGCGGGGCTGGCGCAGACGAGGTGGACAGGAAATTCGAGAGACGGGCAGGCGGGCGCGCCGGAAGTTAGGGCGCACTGGTCTGGTTTTGTCTCTCACGCTCTTTGACATCGCAGATATCTGAAGAGATATGC
>NZ_JAAGOZ010000029.1:0-68867 GCF_010499845.1 Salipiger sp. PrR007
AGGCCGGCGATCCCGCGACACCGATCCTCAGCCCAAGTGGGTATCTGCGCGCCATGACGAGGCGACATGAGGAGGGCACGCTCAACATCGTTGGCGGGCTCATCGGGCTGTCGATGCGCCAGAATGCCGAGTAGTCGCGGGGCCGGTGCGATGCGACAGGGCGATTATGGCGCCGTCCTTCCGGGGGGACCGCGCGCGCTCGAGAGGTTGGGCTCCGCGCACAGCGAAAAGGCGCGTAAGTGGCAGAAAACGCGCGCAATTGCGCCTGAGACGTGGAGCAGGTAGCCGCACAATCGTCAAACTTCCCTAGGGTTAAGCAAATTCCCGCTCAGGTTGAGCCCTTCGCATTGCAGTCAACGTGCAAGCTCCTGTTACTTCCCGCATGGCGCGACCGAGTGCGCCGCAGAAGACGGCAGGCCGCGTGTTGGTGGGGTCCGCCGGGAAAGGGAAAGCAATGAACCAATTCAACCACTCCGCCTATGAACAGGAGATTGGATCGGTCGAGGAGGAACCTCGACAACGGACGCGACTTGAGACCCTCGGCAAGGCAGGCCTCCTCTGGGCCGACCCGCCGGTGCCGAAGAAGCAGGTAGTCGCGGAGACGGGCCTCGACGCACGAGAGTTGCGCCGCCTCTTCGGCAGGAGACGTCGCCCGCCCGTGTGTGACCTTTAGCTAGGCCGGTATCCTCGATGCAGTTCCTTCGCGCGCCAGCTCGCCGCCAGAGCGCGCGAACAGTTTGCGGAACAACGCCTCGGAAACGCTTCGGCCGTCGTCGATTTGGGGCGGGCCGGCAGGCGATAGCGGATTTTCCAGGGGTCGGATTTTTGCACCCCCTCAGGGGCTTCCAGATTCGTTGCGCCCGGGAAATACGCGGCATGCATAGAGTGATTTTGCCATGACTACCGAAACTCAGGACCTCCTGCGCGAGCTGGCCCAGAACGCAGAAAGCGTGTGTCGGCACTATCTCTCCGCCGGGCGGCGCGAAGGCGGGTACTGGCTGGTCGGGGACTTGGAGAACACGCCCGGGCGCTCGCTCTACGTGCGCCTCACCGGGCCCGATGAAGGCAAGGGCGCCCGCGGCCGCTGGACCGACGGCGCGACCGGGGAATACGGTGATTTGCTCGACATCATCAAGGCGCGGACCGGGATCGCCCGGTTTCCCGATCTTCTGGGGGAGGTCCGTGCACATCTCGGGCGCCCCATGCCGGTGGCGCACCCGAGCACGCCCCGCAAGCGCAAGAGCCCATCCGGCAAACGGACATCCGCCAAGCGCCTCTATGAGGCGTCGGTTCCGCTTTCCGGGAGTCTTGCAGAAACCTACCTCCAGCGCCGCGGCATCACCCGCGCGCCGTCCGCATCGGCCCTGCGCTTTCATCCGCGCTGCTGGCATCGCGATCACGACGAGGCCGCGTCCAGGCCGCGTCCCGCGCTGATCGCGGCGGTGACCGACAGGGCAGGGCGCCTTCGCGGAGTACATCGCACCTGGCTGGCAGAGGATGGGTCGGACAAGGCGCCCGTCGAGGTGCAACGCCGGGCCATGGGGGAACTTCTGGGCAATGCCGTAAAGATCGACGGCCCGGGCGAGTGCCTTGCGATCGGCGAAGGTCTCGAGACCATGCTGTCGCTGCGCGAGGCCCTCCCGGGCCTTCCGGTCTGGGCTGCGCTTTCGGCTGCGCACCTCGGCGCCGTCGATCTGCCCGAAGGGATCCGCCAGCTCTACATCGCGCGAGATTTCGACGATGCCGGGCAGGCCGCGGCAGACAAGCTGAGCGCGCGAGCCAAGGACGCAGGTATCGCGGTTTCGGTGCTCGAGCCCCGCCTTGGGGATTTCAACGATGACCTGCGAGAGGATGGCTTAGCCGCGCTGCGGCAGCGGCTTCTTGGTCAGCTCGAGCGCGCCGATTTGGTGCGGATGGCGCTCAAGAGTTGAGAGCGCTACTTCATGCCCCGCACCCTATCGGTCGCCGGACATCTGAAAATTGGTGGCGGGGCGATGCCTGGGGCGTGCGAGCGCACCGGGCCGTGCAACGACGGAGAGCTCTTCGCCTCGGGCGCAGGCATCGGCTAGCCAGGCATTGGCTGGCATCCGAGGTGAGCGCGACGCGGGCATATGAGGTATGGGGCCCCTCTTCTCGGGCAACGGGTGCAAAGATCGCCTTGAGATTATGCTCCGAGGCGCGCTCGTTGGCATGTTGCGCAGGTTTTGACGCCATGTCGATGTCTACGATGGGAGTGGGTCACCAGCTTGCCGGAGACCGTTGGGTTGCCCGCGCAGGTGGCTAGCCAGGCAGCCCTTGGTTGTTCAGTACCTCGTGAGCGGTTGGTCGGCTGCAGGAAATGCGCTGACGACCCTTCGCGGCGTCGAGCCGATCAATGCGCGACGATCCCACCACGGCATGTCGATCCCGTCGGGGCGAATAGGGACCTAACGCGGGGCCGGACTCTCGGGTCTCATGTCCGAAGTATGTGGTAATCTTCGGACATGGCGGAATCTGGATCCACTGCGACCTTGCCCAATCAGATTCTTGACCGGATCGGCGCCGAACCTGCCAAGATTTAGACGCCGGGAGATTTCGCAGGAGCAAACCGGCATTCTGTAAGTGACGCCGGGCACGACGCCAGCGCTCTTCTATTCCCTCAGATCAGATCGTCCACGGTGACGGACAGCGCAGCGGCGAGCCTTTTGAGAGCATCTAGAGAGCCGTTCTTTCTGCCAGTTTCGATCTCGGCCACGGTCACGCGATGCACTCCCGCGCGAGACGCGAGCTCCGCTTGAGTCAGGCCACGGAGTTCGCGGAACACGCGCAAGGGGCTTTCGCCTTCGATGATGCGAGCAACAGCATCCGAAGGGATGCTCTCTCCGCCATCGGCCTTCGCGCGATCAAACGCCGCAATATCTTCAAGGTCGTCTCTGGCTTCGATGAGCGCTTCGTATTCTGTGCGGGGGATAGTGATCATCTCATTCATGTTAACCTCCGTCAGTCATACACGCCGCCACGCGGCCCAATTTTCAGTACGTCTAGCACCTCGCCCTGATCGTCCATGATCACTCTCCAGTCGCCCACACGCAGCCGGATGCCTTCGCGGCCTTTCAGGGATTTGACGTTGTTCGACAACGCTTCGGGATCGGTCGCGTAGAGTTCCACCTTTTCGGTAATCCGCTTCGCCTCGTTGCGCGGCATTTTGCGGAGCGTGCGAAGGGCGGCGCTCCTGTAGGTGATCGTCTTCATGGATGTAGCTTTACGCTACATTTCGCCCTATTGCAAGGAGCATTGTAGCGGACGGCTACAAGGGGGCAGGCCAACCCAGAAAATGGACCCAGCGTACTAGTCAGGGGGAAAGCTGGCACACGCCTAATGACGCTAGATCGCGGCCCTCTTGGAGGCCGTGCTAGCTCGAATACGTTCCGAGGACAGCCAGCGGGCGGCCGGTCTTCTTGCAGGGGCAGCGCGGCCCGGCGCGACTGACCGCGCAGATCGACGTCCCTCATGAGCACGAGTTGGGGCCAGGGTGAGCACGGCACGCTGAAGGGCTCTGGGGAAAGCCGATATTGGACCGGCGTGCGGGACGGCTGCTGATCCAACCATTCGTTGCACGCCGTGCTCAAGAGCGACCTAGAGGCGAAATGTCGCAGCCTCCATGACGTAGGGTGAGTGGGGTCCCGGGTGATGCAGAAATGCGACATATGTGGCGGATAATTGACACTCTCAACTCGCTTGGCCGGGATGGCCATTTGTGCTAGAAGCTTTCTTCCGTCGGCCGCTTCGCCGGCACCCCACACATCCAGAATGCTTTGCAGGACGATGATTTCGCCCCTGTGCGGAGCTTTGCGTGGGCGAACAAATAGGAGAACACCAACATGGGCATTTTTACCCGCGAACAATCTCAGGCGGTCGAAAAGCTTCTCGAGTGCGGCCTGTCCGATTTCGACATCGCTCGGAAGGTCTCTGCTAGAGGCGAAGACCCAGAAATCCTCATCGATGCTGTCGGCACTGTCCGTGAACGTCGACAGGCAGGCGACTCTCTCTGAGCCTTTCTCACAAGACATCCGAAAGCCCGCCAGGTCTCGTCTAGCGGGCTTCTTTGTGTCTGCAGAGATGCGTGAATGCAGCGTTTATCTGATTGAAGGGGTCGGAAACTGCATCTGCCGCATCTGCGGCGGGTGGTACTTCCGGGGGTTACCTGCTGTCCCCTACGGGGCTGCATAATCCTGAGTGATAGTGCCCCGCGGCGTGGTGTAGGAAGCCGCGAGCGTCGCTGATCGCGAGGCTGGCGGGAGGGGGTATCCACGCCATCAGTTCTTGGTGGAAATCAACTGCCAGGCTTGTCGCAACCCGCTACGACAAGACGGCGGAGAGCTTTCTCGGCTTCATAGATATCACGTCGATCCGCCTCTGCCTCCGTCATTTTTCAACATGACCTAACCGCCATGGCCGATCATGGAAGCAAGCCGGCCTGCCGCTCCGGGTCACGGCTGGAGCGGAGTAAAAAAGGGTGCCAAGCCGGTGACGCGAATTGACGTCAGGGTAACCCTGCGGCATTCTTTGTGCACATTTATTTATCAGTTTTGAGTCGCTCATCTATTCTCAGGGAGGCTTAAATGCCCACTATATATTCCACGCCCTCTATATTCGAATTTCCGGATTTCAGTCCGCTCGCCAAGATTTTCGGCGCCGGCCGCACCGAGGCGGAAGACCTATCGATCGGCAGCGGGTTTATGGTCAAGTCAAACCCCCACCCGTCAGCCGGCCAATACCTCGAGGCGAACGCGGCGCAGTCGCAGGCCGGCGGGGTCTTTGCGGGGGCGACGGGCTATTACAATCTGACACTGGGCTATTTCGACGAGACCGATGGCACGTCCTTCATGGAAATCCTGGTCAATGGCGCGGTCGTCGCGGCCTTTGACTGGGGGGCCCCCGACGGCAGCCAGATCGTCACAGCTGCCGCCAAGCGGGAATATCTGGTCGAGGGTCTGCATCTGGGCTCTGGAGACATCATCGAGTTGCGAGGCGCGCGGGACGGCGGCGAGCCGCTGCGTACCGACTACATCGACATAAGTCCGGGCGAGGACCCAGGTCCTGCGTCCAACTTCAGCCTCGAGGCCGAGGATCTGGCCGTCCTTTCGGGATTTGAGGTAGTGCGCAACGGCGCAGCCTCGGCCAGCCATGTGCTGCAGCAATCTGGCGGCGGCACGGCGCGGGCCTGCTACACGATGGAGCAGACCGGCATCTTCGATCTGACGCTGGGCTATTTCGACGAGAACGACGGCATCTCGGAGCTCTGGGTGACGGTGAACGGGGCAGAGGTCGCGCGGTTCCTCTGGGACGGCACCAGCGGCTCGAACTTGGCGAACAAGGCGAGTCTGACGGAATACCTGATCCCGGATCTCAGCCTGAAGGCGGGCGACGTGATCGAGCTCTCGGGACAGGGTGACGGCGGCGAGCCGTTGCGGCTCGACTATCTTGACTTCGCCGTCCGCGCAGCGGCTCCGGCTCCGCCACCGGACCTGTGGTTCGAGGATCACGACTACGTGGTGGTGGCGCTGAACGACGGGGCGGGCAATTTCACCGAGGTGGTGACCGACATCGCGACCGACGTCTATTACCTTCCGGGCCAGCCCGACATCGCCCGCGGCGGCGCCTCGATCATGAGCGCTGACTTGAACGGCGACGGGCTGAACGACTTCATCAAGGTTAGCCACGCGGTCACCGAGTTGCCGGATTTGCCGCCCGCGACCATCGATCTGCCGTTCTCTTTTACCGTGACGACGGAGGTCTATCTCAACGACGGGGCGGCGGGCTTTGACCTGGCGGCCACCTCGCAGGAGAAGATCGACCTCGACCTCCAAGAATATGCGTATGACGGAGTAGAACTGCCAGATGATCTCTTCAAGGCTTATGCCGCCGGCGACATCGACGGGGATGGCGACATCGACTACTTCGCCACCAGCTTCGCCGGAGAGACGCTCTTCGTGATGGAGAACGACGGCGCGAACAGTTTCTCGGTTCAGGCGACGACGGTTTTCGAGCTTGGGGCCACCCGCAACGATGCACGGATCGCCGATATGAACGGTGACGGGTTGCTCGATGCGATCGTAACCACAGGGCTCGATCTTAACCGGCTCGATGTACTGATCAATGACGGCACGGGAACGATGGTCCCAATGGGCGGCGACTCCCCGAGCGAGGGGCCGACGGGGAACCCGCAGGCGGTGGATCTGGACGGAGACGGCGATCTCGACGTGCTGCACACCGCAGCGGGCGAGAGCTACGGCATCTATGGATATCTCAACGACGGCAGCGGGGGCAAAGCGATAGGTGGACCCATTCTCGCCCCGTCCGACGGCACGACTGGGACCGCCATAGGCGCCGATCTCGACGGTGACGGCGATATCGAGATGATCACCGGCTCGCACAGCGACGACTATTCGGGCGAATTGCCGGGACTTCGCGTCTTCGACATCGTGGTGGGCGACACCCTGGCATCGTTCGAGGAGGTCTATTATAATCCTAACATCGTCGGCAACGTACTGGCGCCGGCGGATTACGACGGTGACGGCGACATCGACATGCTGATCATCTCGGATGGCTTCCGGATGCTTGAGAACGACGGCACCGGGGCCTTCAGCCTCGGCGACGAGGTGATCCCGCCTTTCGCGACCTCGGAATATTCCTGGGTGCCGCGGGTACAGACCGGTTACTTCCAAATGGTCGACGAGATGGTGTTCTGACCGCCCTCAGCCCGGCGCGACATCGAGGTGGGCGGTAAAGCTCCGCAGGTTTTGCCCGCACCGGCCATTTCGGCGGCCGGTGCACTGCGATGCATACCGTGGGGCTCGAGGGCCTTGTGCCCGGGCACGCGATCCGCACCGCGTTCCTCTGCGGCGACGTACCCTGGCATCTGCACGGTTTCTGGCTCAGTCAGCTCAACAAACCTTCCGAGCACCTTCGGCCGATCTTGAAGGGTCTCAAGTCCCCAAACTGCAAGAAGGTTGACCTCGTGGCATGGACTATTGGCGAGGCGGTGACGGAGTGAAAAGCAAGTGGTGTGATCTCTGCATCAGGTTGCTCAGACCTATGCACTCCCGGCCCGTCGCCGTTGTTTTCGACGGATGTATCTGGATACAAATTATCAGTCAGATCGTACCTCTGTGGAGTCCAGTATATGCGATTCCGACTTGCGCTTATTGCCGCCTCTGTTTTCCTGTCGGCACCAGTAGCCGCCATGGACTTCATTCTCGGAGGAACTGACCAGAGGGCGGATGATGCAAGCTGGATCCAGGCAGACAGGCCGGTTCGGCGTGCGATCTCTCGGATCGGTAGCTTTTCTCGCAAGGCCATGCGGCGGTTGACGTTCAACAGCCTCATGTGGATCACTCCGGAATTCCCCGCTGCAAGCTGCGTGAGCAAGTGCTATTCCCGATAGAAATGGCCTGAGCCAAGGGACCAAGTGCAGGAAATCCAGTGCCGGTGGCACCTGTGCGGAGAGTCCGGTCCATGCCAGCCAAGGAGATTGGAAAACCGTCGCGACCTCGGCGTTACCAAGCCAGAGAATGACGAGTGCAAAGTCCGCACTGACGGACGAGGGCGCGCGCAGAAAACAAGCACGGGCTCATGACCCTTCAAGGTGCCGCTGAACAGGTGGAAGCTTGGAGTGGAGAGCACAATGATGAAGGACCGCACGGGGCCATCAGTAACAAGGTCCCGGCTGACCTAGACAAATCAGCTCCCGAAACCAACCCATGGCAGGACACTTCGACTGACCCTTCGGGCGCCGCTCCGCGCGGCGCCCGTCCCCAATCTAGGCGCTGGCTAGTCACCAGGTTCGTCGCCCCTAAGCGCGGAGGAGAGGCACGAAACGAATTTGACGGGTCATCTCCGCCGAGATGAGAAGCCTCTCCTTAGGCGGCGCGCGGCCGCGGGCTTTTATGTCTTCTGCCAGAAGGCCGAGATATAGGCGTCTTTCGTACGCCGGCCCGAGGCTCGCCAGGCGGAGCGAACTGATGTGGCCAGCTCCCGCTCTCCCGCGAACCAGAGGAAGATATCCTGATCCTCGGTCATCGCGGCCTTCGCGTCCTGTCCCATATCCTCACGACGTGCCGGCGCGGCATAATCGATCTGCAGCCGCGGATGATCGGGCAGAGGATAGGCCGCGCCGGCGGCGTCGGTGTAGAGCGTGATGTGTCCGGTTGCCTCTGGGTTGGCCTCGAGAATGCGGGCGATCGCTGGGAAGGCGGTTTCATCCGCGAAGCCCCGCAGTTCGCCCGACACCACGCATCCGCCTCCGCCCGGTGCCATGACGAGCACCTCCTGCCCGGGCCGTGCCGTCCGTGCCCATTGCGTCGCGCGCCCCGCCGCGTGCTCGAAGAGATCAAAGCAGAGCTTCCCGCTGGCCGCATCAACTGCACGCGCGGTGTAGACCGGAAGGTGCAGCCTGTCCTCGCCCTTGGGCCACTCGGTCGCGCCGTTCTGCGCGACACTCGGCCAGCGCGCCACGCGGCCCTCTGGCGGGATGCCGAGACGGAAATGGATCGCCGTGTCGGTGAAGCGCGCCACGTCGCCCTGCAGCATCACCCGAAGGAAGCCACCCGCGAGCGGCGCGACGCTGAGCACCGTCATGATCACGGCGTTCGCGGGCAGACGCCCCTCCGTCGGCGCATCGCGCCAGCGGATTGCGTCCGCGACCTTCGGGTCCACCGCGGCGATCTGCGCCACGATCGTGTCCTTCAGCACCTGCAGATACTCCGCATGCGGTGCCCGGATCTCGACCTCGAGCCCCTCGGCACCCGGCAGAACACTGATCCGGCCATAATAGGTGTCGAGCGATAGGCCCTCTGCGTCGTCCTGCGACACGGGCAGGTCATGCTCGCGGGCCAGCGCGAGCGCGGCCTGTCGGAGCGGCGCGAAGGCGAGGCCGAGAGGGGCGGTACGGGCGGTGATCTCAGGCATGCGACCTAGCTTTCTGTCCGGCGACGCGCCAGATCATCGGCAGCGCGGCGAGCGAGAGCGCGCAGGCGAGGCCGAAGAAGAAGCCATAACCGAGATGCTCCGCAAGAAAGCCTGCGGCGGTCCCGGCGACCATCGAGATCGCGGCATCCATGCATTGAAACAGGGTGAAATCGACGCCACCCTGACGCGGATCGGACCAGCGCATGAACTGTCCGTAAAGCGCGACGAAGCCGAACGCCATCACGGCGGCGCTTACCACCATCGCGGGCGGTGCCACCGTGGCCGCCGGCAGGATCACGTCGCCGGCCGAAAGCGCCACGACCGCGAGGATCGCCGATTGAAGCGCCACGGCGCCGACCAGAACGCTCCGCGCCCCGAAGCGGCGCACGAAGGCCCCGCCAAGCATCGCCCCGAGAAAGCCCAGTGTCAGGCTGCCGACTCCGCTCAGGATGCCGAGCTGCGCCAGATCGTAGCCGGCATCGATGAAGAATGGGCCGAACATGCCGATCGCGGTCTTCTGCGCCACCACGTATAGCGCAGCGATCAACAGACCCTTGCGGACCTCTGGGCGCTCGAGCGCTGCTCTGAGGCTCGGTGTATGCGTGCGGGGCTGGGGCCTCGGGCTGCGGGCAATGTGCGCGAAGGGCAGACAAAGCACCGCAATGACCAGCGCCATGGCCCAGGTGGCGCTGAGCCATCCGGCGCGGTTCACGAGGATGAGAAAGACGCCGCCGCCGATGGCCGAGCCGAGATAGGCGCCACCGACCTGCGCGGCATTGCCCCAGCCATAGCGCGTGTTCTGCAACGCCGCGACGGCATAGCCGTCGCAGACGATGTCGACGGTGGCGGTCGCGAAGGCTGCCAGCATCAGGATGCCGAGAACCGGCAGCACCGGGAACGGGCCGATGAGCCCGACCGCCAGCAGCGCGACGGTCACCACTGCTGCGCCGCACAGCACGATCATCGCGGACCGGTCGCGCCCGCCATCGGGCAGGCGGAACCGTTCCACCGGAGGCGCCCAGAGGAACTTCAGCGCCCAAGGCAGCACCAGCAGCGAGAGCAGCCCGATCTGGTCGAGCGGCAGCTCCTGCGCCCGCAGGACACCGGGCAGCCCGGTCCAGGTTACGCCGCCGATGACGCTTTGCGCCACGTAGACGCCACCGATGGTACCGATTACGCCCCAGTGTCCCCCTTGTCCGGACATCAGAAACGGTAGGCGATGCTGGCGGCCGCGGTGCGGCCCTCGAGGCGGTAGCAATAGCCCGCGCTGCAGGTCTGGTCGGTGCGGTCGAAGACGTTCTTGACGTTCACCTGCAGGCCCAGCCCGTCAATCCCAAGCTGGCCGAAATCGTAGGACAGCGACAGGTCCGCGAGGAACAGGTCGTCGTTGCGGAAGCTGTTGGTATCGTCGCCCCAGCTTTCGCCGACATAGCGCAGACCGCCGCCGAAGCCCCAGCCCGCGAGCGCGCCGGCGCTCGGCTCGTAGAAGGCCCAGAGCGAGGCGGTGTGTTTGGGGGTTGCCGAGAGTTGGTTGCCCTCGGTACCCGAGGCACCGCGCTCGATTTCCATATCGAGATAGGTGTAGGCAGCGGTCATCCGCAGATCGTTTTCGAAATTAAACTGCCCCTCGAGCTCGACCCCGCGCGAGCGCAGATCATACGGCACCTGCACCTGGTTGAGCCCGCCGAACTCCGTCGGATCGACGGTCTGGAACACCACGCCGTCTTCCTGCTGGATGTCGAAGAGCGAGGCGGTGATCAGGCTTTCGGTGTTGGGCAGCTGGTACTTGAAGCCGATCTCCTTCTGAACACCGCGGGTGGGATCGCCCGGGCGTCCGCTGTTCGGCGCATCGGCCCCGTCGAAGACCAGCCCGGTCGTCGGCACGAAGCTGCTCGACAGGTTGGCGAAGAGTGACAGGTCGTCATTGACGGCATAGCTGACCCCGATTCGGCCTGAGAAGCCCTCGTCGGACTTGTCGGTGCCGGTCTTCACAGCATCGTACGTGGTGGTCTCGACCCAGTCGTAGCGCCCGCTGAGGAAGACCGTCCAGTCGCCGCTCTTGATCTGGTCGTGCAGGTAGACGCCGAGCTGTTCGCTCTCCTGCCCGACGGAATAGGGCTGGTCGATCGCGTCGGTCGCGTCCGCCGAGACATAGCCCACGCCGCCGTAATAGGCGTCATAGGAGGCATCGCTGTAGTCGAGCCCGGTCACCAGCGTGTGGTTCAAAGCGCCCGTCGTGAAGAACGCCTCGACGCTGGTGTCGACGGCGAAGGTCTCGGAGTCCTCGAGATAGTGTCCCCAGTAGCGGCCAAGGTCGGGGGTCGCAGCGTAAAGCCCGCTGAACTCGAGATCGGCATCGACCTCGGAGTAGCGCAGGTTCTGGCGCAGGGTCACGCTGTCGGTCAGCTCGTGTTCGATCTCGTACCCGAGGCGCCATTGCTCGTTGTCGAAATCGTTGTAATCGGGATCGCCGGCGTAGATGTCGGACGCCTCGCCATAGGATGAGTTATAGTAGGCAGCCGTGCCGCCGCGCGTGGATTTGGCGTATTCCCCGAGCAGAGTCACGCTGGTGCGCTCGGTGAGCTGGTAGGTCAGGGCGGGCGCGATCATCGAGAGGTCGTCGCGGTAGCCGTCGAGCGGCGTTTCGGCGTCGCGCAGCACCCCGGTCAGCCGGTAGCTGAGGCGGCCATCCCCGACCGGTCCGGTAAAGTCGAATGCGAGCTCCTTTTGCCCCTCGGTTCCGAAGGTCAGTTGCACCTCGCGGAACGGATCCTGCTTGGGCCGCTTCGACACGATATTGACGATGCCACCCGAGCCGCTGACGCCATACATCGACGACGACGGCCCCTTGAGAACCGAGACCGCCTCGAAGCTGTAGGGGTAGTTCTGGTACCACGCCGACGGGCCGTTCACCTGCCGCAGCCCGTCGCGGAACAGGCCGGTGTAGTACGACGAGAAGCCACGCAGGTAGATCGCGTCGTAGCGGCTGTCGAAGCCAAAATTGGTGGTGCTGGCGCCGGAGGTATAGCCGAGCGCATCGAGCAGCGTGCGCGGCTCCTGGTCCTCCATCTGATCCTGCGTCACCGTGCTGATGTTCTGCGGAATGTCGCGGATCGCCGTATCGGTGCGCGTTGCCTGCCGGCCACTCTCGGCAACATAGCCGTTCTGAACAAGCGTATCGTCGCTTTCCGCCTCGAGCACGAGGGTCCCAAGATCAACCCCGGCGCTATCCTGCGCCATGGCGCTCGTCGCGAGAAGTGTGGTCCACGCCGCTCCAAGACCGGCGAGCAGGGCAATTCGAGAAACAACCATGGGAGCCTCCATCCTGGTGGCCCTGGCTGTTTCATGGCTGAGGCATCCTTACTCGCTTCTTGACAGTTTTTATCGGATAACTTCAATCCACCTGCCCAGATGACGACCTATTGAGGCAAGGCGTTTGTATCTTTGTGGCAACAGGTCGTTCGCAGGGGGGCTCTGGCCCGCCGTTCCGTTTCCCAAGCGGCGCGATCGGTAGCGGGCCGCCGAACTTCCGGCATGCGCGGCAAGATGACCAATCGCGCTGATGACTTTAAGGCGCGTCTTGGCGTCCGACGTAGCGCCGTGACCGAACCGCCATAGGCTCTCGATTTAATAGCGCGCCATCATATCCATGACTTGGGGCAGGTGACGCGCAGGGGGCGGGGAGGGGCTTGCCATTCCCAAGTCGTTTTGTCAGGAAGCCGTGGAGCGCCAGCCGGTTCCCGCCATGCAAGCCCGACCTCATGTGCATCGACTTGCAGGAGACCGGATCGGCCGGCCTCCCGCCTTTTCGAGCCGCGTGGGGGCCGTCCGATCCCGCATGTGAAAGGCTTGCCATGATATTCCCCGAACGCCCGAGCCGACGCTGCGAACCGATCCGTCCGCAGCACGATCTGCGCGGGGCCGCGACGCTCGATCCGGCTCTTCATTGCGTGCTGACCATCGCGCGGCTTCAGTTCCAGAGCTTTGCCACGCCCGAAAGCGAAGGCTGGACCTGCGCGCTGCCCCATGCCGACCGGCTGTTCGGGCGCGAGGTTGCGCCGGGGCTCGTCTGCGGGGTCCAGCGCGCCGTGCAGGAAATGCGGCTCGCCCGGAAGAGCGTCTTCGAGTTCTCGAACCCGGGGTGCCGCCGTTGCGCGGCGCGGATCAGCGGCCATGAGCGCCTGCTTCTGAACATCGTGCGCGCCATGATGTGCGGGCGACCGCAGGATGCCGAGGCCCATGCCATGTTGCTGTGCGAAGGCAATGACACCAGCGCCTTCCTTGCAGAGGTCTCGTCGCTGGCAATGGGCCTGCGGTCGCTGCGCCCGGCGGTCATCGACCTGTAAGGCGGCAACGCGGACTCACTCGTCTTAGGGCCCGGTTCCCGCGACAGGGCCTGGGCGCTAAGGGTCTGAGCTGTCGGGCCCTAGACCACCAAGACACCGCGAACGCCTGCGAGAGGGGGATAGCGTCTCCGGCGCAGCGGGTTGATTAAGGGTGTGTCCGCAAACCGTGTTGGTCCGCTATGCGGGACAGAGCGGAGGTTCTCCTTTCTCCGCTCCCCGCATTACACGACCCGTACTCCTGCTAACTTCTCTCCTCGATGATATCGGTCTGCACACCTACCAGGATTAGCGTGTTATCATGGTCAAGAAAGGTCTTCTCGTCCGGAAACACCTTCCGCTTGTAGGTCTCGGACCCGAGCACAGCCCTCATGCCTGCGGGGCTGTCGAACCAGATCTCGGCGGTGCCGTCGAAGTTGGCCTGCGGGACGGGAAAGTCGCCCACGGCCGGGTGGGTCTGGATGTAGCGCAGCACATGGGTCTGCGCTTCGGGGATCGAGCGGAACAGCGGACCATGCGTTTCGCGATGGTGGCGCACGAAAGTGGCGTGGTCGATCTTGGGCTTGCGCTTGAGCAGCATCGTCATCTTGATCATTGCAGCGGTCCTTCAGGGTTTTGGAGTCCAGCGGGGGGCCGGGGCGTCCGCGGGCAGGTCGATACCGCCGGGATAGGTCAGCAATTCGAACAGCGTGCCCCAGGGCGCGCGGCCATAGATGCCTGCGTTGCCCTCCTTGTCCTCGTTGTTGGCCAGCGGATGCGGGCCCTTCAGCAGCATGCCGCCGGCGCGGGTAAAGGCCGCGCAGGCCGCGTCGATGTCGTCAACGTAAAGGCCGAGGTGCGTGAGCCCCATGTCCTGGAGGCAAGCAGGGTCGGACTGGGCCCCGTCCTTCATTCGGAAAAGTTCCAGGCACGGCCCGTTGCCGATCCGCAGCAGGCGCATGTGGGTGATCCGCGTGCCGGGGGCAAGACCAAGCTCTGCCTGCGGCCCTTCGCCTTCCATGTCCGGCCCGTCCGCGGGCAGCACATCGTAAAGCGTGACGGCTCCGAAAGCTTCGGCAAGGAAGCGGGTCGCCGCATCAATGTCGGGGACGGTGAGGCCCGCATGATCGACGCCACGCACACCCTGGGCCGCGAACGTCTCCTCGGCTAAGCGGGTAAGGTCGGTCACGGTCGACGCACCTCCGGTCACCACTTCAGAAAGTGCCGCGTTAAATTCTTGGGTGTGGGGCTGATCGAGATGCGCCTCGAAGGCTGCGTCGTCGCGGTACTCCTCGAGCATCACCACCGCACCGCCGTCTTCGGTGAAGGCCTCGAAGCGGATGTTGCCCGCCTCGCAGCGGACCTGTCCGACCAGTGTTTCGACCAGCGTTGCGAGCCTGTCGGCTTGTCCGGCCTTTGGCGTAGCCCTTGCGATCAGTGTGCGTGTCATGGGTGTCTCCTTATTGCGATGCCGCGCTGCGGCAGTCACAGGGGCAACCGTCGTAAAGCGAGGCGTGTTCCGGAAAATCCGGGAATGACGGGGTGATCGGGCTAGTTTTCCGGGAAAATTCATTCATGTGGAAAAAGGCGCTGAGCCCATGAAGTCGTGACGATCGACGCAGCCACGCGCAGCAATCGGAGATTGATCCCGGCGCATTACCTGCTCCGGCAGGCATGGCCAAGAGACTCCGACCCGGCGGCCACTCGTGGTCGCGATTTATTCGTTGGCGTGTCTTGGTTGTTGTAGATACATAAACTATATTGAGGATGTAGGGTGCGCTCATGATGATCGTCTGGGACGAGCCAAAGCGATTGGTCAATCTGGCCAAGCATGGGCTCGATTTTTCCGACTTGGACGAGGCGTTCTTTCTGTCCTCGTTGGTCGTTCCGGCGAAGGAAAACCGTCAAATCGCGATCGGAAGGCTTGCGGATGGAACCATCGCAGTCGTTTTCGCTATTCTGGGAAGCGAGGGCGTTTCGGTCATCTCGATGCGCCCTTCAAGCCGGAGGGAAAGGGAACTTCTATGACCAAGAAGCCACTTAGTGAAGCCGAGGTGCAAGCTATGATCGCCAGCGATCCCGATGCTCCCGAGGCAACGGATGCGCAGCTCGCGCAGGCAAAGCCCTTCACCGAAGCATTTCCGGCGCTGGCCGAGAAGATGCGCAAGAGTGCAGGCGGGCGTCCGAAGGCGGCGAACCCGAAGGTCGCGATCTCCTTGCGCCTGGATCCTGAAGTCGTGGCGCGCTTCAAGGCAGATGGCCCGGGGTGGCAGACGCGGATGAACGAGGCATTGCGACACGCTGCCGGGCTTAGCTGAGCGTTTATTCGGCGCCATGGGCATCTTGCATGCCCTGCGGGCCGGGACATACCAATGTCTGCGGGTGTCTATGCGAGCAGTTCTTTGCCAGCGTAGGTGCGATGTGGACCAACAAGGAAAAGGTGAAGCTCTCCGGGGTGGGCAATCCGGAAATTCCGGGTGCCGACGGCCGCCGCGGTGTCGCGGATGTTGTCGCCTTGGGCAATCCCGATCCGACAATCCCGGCGCTTGCAAGGCGTAAAGCTGCGACAAGCAAGATCGACAGGCATCGTCACTTTGGCCCGGGTTCTTGCCTCGCATCGACGCGTTCACGGCCGTCGGGCGAGGTCTTCGGATCCACGTGCTCGAGAAAGTACAGCCGGGCCTTCTCGGTGAGCCCGTACCGGCTGATGTAATCCGCGAGCACGTCGCTCAAGGAGACTGCATTGTCCATACGGTTTGTCCTCCCTTTCGGCTGAGCATGCAGTAGAGGGATGAACAGAGAGTTAAATGCGCGATAGGTGTCGAGGTATTTCTGTGCCGTCTTCAGCGAGGCAACCCAAGATCACTCTCGTCGGCGTGTGCATCGGAGGCAGCACGGTTCTGTTGAGACGGCGCGAACGTCAATGTGAGGGTGTAAGCTGGATGCGGGAGTGCGGCGACCCCAAGGGAGGAGGAGAGGGGCCGCCGCTGAAATGCGGGGCTCAGGGAGGAGGAGAGAGCCCGGCAAATTCCGCCAGCACAGTTTCGTGCTGTGATGGCTAGTTAGGAATTGCCGCGGCTCAGCGCAAGCTTCCCTGGCGCAAAGCTGTCCTGCGCAAGATGCATGGGAGTTTCGGTGCCTACCATGCTGATATTACTCGAGCTTCGGCCGCGGGCTCGAAACCTTGCGTACCGGCCCCGCTCGCGATCAGCCTGTCTGTTCGGATCGCGGACGCGGACCCGGTTGACGGGTATGCGGCATACGCATGCTGCTTCTTATTGAGAAGTTTCCATTTCGCCCATAGATGGGGCGCTGGGTTCGGATTTGAGCTGAAAAGCTCACCTTTCCCTACCTCCCTGTTGGACTTCGGCCGAGCTTGTCTCGGCCATTTTTTTGTCTGGAGGCTATTCCTGCGGCGATCTCAGCGGTGCCGCAGCGCCTGACGCGCCAGCGCGGCGATCAGGTCGGTGCGCGTGACGATGCCGACGATGCGTCCGCGCTCCAGCACCGGGATGGCATCGACGTCCCCATCCGCCATCATCGGCAGCAGCGCGGCGACAGGGGAGGCGCGCGTCGCGCGCGGGCCGGCGACCTTCATGATGTCCGAGGCGGTCACCGGCGTCTCGCGGCCTAGATCGACGAGCCGCCGGAAGGCGGGCAGGAAGCCCCGCTCAAGCCGCTGCGCATCCTCGCGGGCGCGCGTGATCAGGTGGATCTGGAAGATCACTCCAAGAAACCTTTGCTCGGGCCCGACCACGGGCAGCGAGGTGAACCGATGCCGCCGGAACAGGTCCGCGACCTCGGCGAGGCTCGTGCCGCCACCAACAGTGATCAGATCGCGTGACATGATGTCTTCGGCATTGAGCGGGCCTGCGTGGTGGCTCGCGGCTTGCAGTTCGGCAGCGCCGATGAGCCGCGCCAGATCCTCGACCCCCAGGTTGAACGACTGCCGGTATCGCTCCAGCAGCCCGGAAAGTTCAGCTTCCGAGAGCCCGAGGCGCTCGGAGGGATCGCGGTCCCCGGTTCCGTGCCGGCTGGGGGCTTCGAACTGCCGGAACGGGTAGTGCCGCCCGGTGAGCTTTGCGTAGAGCGCGGCGAGGACGACCAGCGCGCCGGTGCCCGCGGCGATCGGGGTCAGGGCGAACCAGAAGCCGAGATGGTCGATGGCCTCGGGGCTCATGGCGGCGGTCATCGCCACCGCACCCGCCGGCGGATGCACCGCGCGGCAGAGGATCGTCGCGGTGATCGCGAGGCCCACGGCGAGCGCGATGCGTAACGCCGGATCTGCGACCAGAAGGCAGGTCGCAACGCCCACCAGCGCCGCCACGGTATTGCCGACGATGGCGGACCAAGGCTGGGCGAGGGGGCTGTTGGGCACCGCGAAGAGCAGCACCGAGGTCGCGCCGAAGGGCGCGACGAGATAGAGCCCGAGGCTCAGGTCCACTTGCGGCGAGAGCAGGAAGAGCCCGGTGACGCCGAGCCCGAGCAGCGCGCCGACGCCAGCGCGGAGCGCCTCGCGGAGGGAAACGCGCGCCACGGCGGGACCGAGGGAACGGAGAATCTGCATGGAGGATTGCCTTCTGTGCCTGCCGCGCAAAAATTCAGCATTTCGTGAAAAGTTCAACCATAGGCCTGCGCGAAGAAGACGATGGTGGTGACCAGCCCGACGGTGACGATGAAGGTCCGCAGCAGCGAGAGGTCCTGCACCTTGCGGGCCATATGCGCGCCAACGTAGCCGCCTGCGGCGCAGCCAAGGCCGGTGACGACCAGCGCGCTCCAGTCGATCGGCCCGGCAAGGCTATAGGTGACGACCGAGACAGCCGACAGCACCAGCGAGGCCAGCGTCTTCAGCCCGTTCATTTGGTGCAGGTCGCTCATGCCGATGAGCCCGAAGGCGGCCAGCAGCAGGATCCCGAGCCCGCCGTTGAAATAGCCGCCATAGATCGAGACGAGCAGCAGCAGCGTCAGCGAGAGGGCATCGGGCATGTGACGCCCCGAGGCGAGCAACCCGCGCAGCAGCGCGGGACCGGTGGCAAAGGCCAGCGTGGCGATCAGCAGCAGCCAGGGAATTACGCCGGAAAACAGGTCCTCGGGGGTGACCAGCAGCAGCAGCGCGCCGAGGACCCCGCCAAGGACGGAGGTGGTGACCAGCGCGCGCAGGCTTGGCCCGTCGCCTGCCTGGATATCGCGGTGATAGGCCCAAGTGCTTCCGGCTTAGCCGGGCAGGGCGGCGAAAGTGGCGGTGGCATTGGCTATGATCGGCGGTACGCCGACCCAGACCAGCGCGGGAAAGGTCAGGAAGGTGCCGCCGCCTGCGATGGCATTGAGCGCCCCCGCGCCGAAACCGGCAAGGGCAAGGATGGTCGTGGTCAGCATTTGGGTCCTCCTCTAGAGAGGCGAGGTGTTGCATGGGGGCAGATTGGCCTGCAAATTGGTCTGGCTGTCGGACGAAGGGGGAGCCATGGCATGGCATCGAAGCGGGGGCAGGTGGTCCTTTTGGATTTGCGCCGGCTGGTGGCTGGTCTGGCCACCGAGGTCGGCGCGCGCCTGGCGCCCGAGCGCGAGCTTGCGGGTCAGCTCGGCTGCAGCCGCGAGACGCTGCGCGGCGCGTTGCAGGTACTCGAGCGCGAGGGGGAGATCTGGCGGCATGTCGGGCAGGGCACCTTCTGCGGTCCGCGGCCACTCGGCCATCCGATCCCCGAGCAGATCATCGTACAGGGCGCCTCGCCGATGCAGCTCATGCAGGCGCGGCAGACAATCGAGCCTTCGGTGGCCGCCGAGGCGGCGCGGCTCGCCACTGCAGAGCAGGCCGCCCATCTGGCGGACCTGGCGCGGCGTGGCCGCAGCGCGCGTACGCGGCCGGAGAGCGAGCAGCTCGACGCGGCCTTCCATCGGGGCATCGCGGAGGTGACCGGCAACCCGATCCTGCTGGGGCTTCTGGATTATCTTGCGGGGGTGCGACGTCACGCGGCCTGGCAGCGCGAGTGGGAGCTGACCTATCGCAAACTTGGTGTCAGCGAGTTCACCCAGCGCCACACCGCCCAGCACGAGGCCATTGCGGCGGCGATATCATTGCGCGATCCGGACCGCGCGGCGGCGGCGATGCAAGCGCATCTTGATACTATATCGACGGCAATGCGGGGCGCCGGGCTGCCGGGGCTGGGCGCGAAGGGCTGGGCGCCGCGGACATGAACGGCAAAGAAGCGCCCATACGGGAGCGGGGGCGCACGAGTTCGCCAGCCTCCTTCGTGCCGCAAGAAGATCGCGATTGGCACTATAGGAGGACTCCCACGATGGTCGAGTACACCCGGACGTTCGCGATGGTTGCGACAGTTATTGCCCTTGGCGCCTGTGCCCAAGACCCGCAGATTCAACCGCTGACCAAAGGCTTCGTCGTAGGCCGCTTTTCCTGAAGCGATGCGGCCGTGGGGGCTTGCAGGGCCAAGCTGGCGGCGAAAACCTCCGACAGGCTGAAGGTCGTTGGATCGCAGGCCGCGAGTGCAAGAAGCGCGGTCTACGTGCGGATCGGTCCGAGCGGCGCCCACTGGCGCTGCCTGATGGGCTCAGATGGCAGCAAGCCGAGCGTCAGCTTCATGGGTTATGGTGGGATGGGGTGACGGTAGGGGACGACGGGGCATACTTCCTAAAGCCTCGGCGAAGTGATCGGCGCGCGCGTTTCGCCGGCAAACCGTGATCTGATCTTCGCCGTGGAGTCGCCCTGGTCATTGACGACAGAGGTCCCGACTGGGGCGGCCGTTCTGCTTTCGGCACTCAAGCCGTTTGTCCTGATTGTGCGGTTGCCTTGAGCTCCAGCTCCCGGCGCGCTGAGCGCCAGCCCGAGAGGTGGTGTGACCGAAGGATTTCGCGCAGCAAGGCGCCCTCGCGGCGCTTCAACGCGTCCAGAATCTGCTCGTGTTCCCGGACAGCGCGGGCCCAGCGGTCTGCGTCACGATTGCCGACAAAGCGGAATCGGCGGATGCGAGCGGATTCACTGGCGTAGACGCGACTGAGTGCTGGATTGCGCGCGGCGTCGACGATCTTCTGATGGATCGTCTGGTTGTAGTTGAAATAGTTCATCAGCTCGCCAGCGCGCCAAGCCTCGGTCATTTTTTCCTGCAGCTCGGTCAGCTCACTCAGGTCGGCGTCTGTTGCATGCAATGCCGCGCGTTCTGCCGCAATGCTTTCTAGCCCGATCAGCACCTCGATCGAAGCCTCAACATCCTCTGTCGATAGGGTGACCACCGTCGCGCCTGCGTTCGGGCGAATTGAGATAAGCCCTTCTCCTTCGAGGATTTTGAACGCCTCGCGCAGGGGGGTGCGGGAGATGTTGAGCTTTTCGACAAGGATGCGTTCGTTGATGCGGCTGCCTGGCTCCAGCTCTCCGCTGGTGATCATGTCACGCACCTGCTGGGTCACGAATGCGGATCGCGTGCCGCGCGGCGGCTCGGCTTGCTGGTCTCTCATGCTCTCCTCCGATTGCATGCAAAAATAGGCATAGTGCGACGGAAAGGGGAAGATATCGTTTGACGATCGCTATATTGCATGCAACAGATGTGGAAATCGACTGAAATCGCACTCCAAAAGGTCGATTTTTGCCATTTTGCATGCAACTGGCGGGTCGATCCCGGCAGGAGGAAAGAATGAACCACCACAGCTACTTCGATCGTGGGACGCGCAGTGTCGAGTGCTGCATCATCGGCACCGGCGGTTTCGGCCGCAGCTTTCTGGCGCAGGGGCTGGTGGTTCCCGGCCTGTCCGTGCGCGTTGCTGTCGATCGCGAGAGCGCCATCGCGGTGGAGAGCCTGCGGTCGGTCGGAATTGCCGAGGAGGATATCCGCGCCTGCAGCGACGCCGCCGAGGCGCGGCGCGCCTGGGACGAAGGTGCCTATATCGCCGCCGGGGATTTCGCCACCGTTGCGGATCTGCCGGTCTCGGTCGTGGTCGAGGCCACGGGCGCGCCCGAGGTGGGCGCACGCCATGCGCGCCTGGCGATCGAGAAGGGCCGTCACGTGGCCCTGGTGTCGAAAGAGGTCGACAGCGTGATCGGGCCGGGGCTGGCGGCCATGGCCCGGGAGCGCGGGGTTATCGTCTCTCCGGTGGATGGCGACCAGCCGAGCCTGCTGATCGGTCTAATAACCTGGGCCGAGGTGCTTGGGCTGGAGATCGTGTCTGCCGGAAAGTCGAGCGAATATGATTTCGTCTATGACCGCGACGCAGGGACCATGAGCGTGGACGGCCGTGTCGTCGAAGTTCCGACCTTCGCCGGGCTGGAACGGCTGGGCGATGCCGATTGCGCGGAGATGGTCGCGCGCCGCGCCGCCGCGACCGCCATGCTGCCGCAGCGCGCCGTTCCCGACCTGTGCGAGATGACGCTTGTCGCGAACGCCTGCGGCATGTCGCCTGACCGCCCGGATCTGCATTGCCCGATCGCCCGCATCGACGAGGTCGCGTCGATCCTGTGTGAGGCGGGCCAGGGGGGGCTGCTGTCGCGGGCCGGGGTGCTGGACGTCTTCCACTGCCTGCGCGAGCCGGGCGAGATCAGCTTTGCCGGCGGTGTGTTCGTCGTCGTGCGCTGCATCCACGACGAGACCTGGGATCTGCTGCGCGGCAAGGGGCACCTTGTCAGCCGCACGGGTCAGACCGCGATGATCTTCATCCCGCGGCACCTGCTGGGCATGGAGGCCGCGACGACGGTCTTCGAGATCGGGCTCAGGGGCGTGTCCTCGGGCGCCGAGCAGCCCGTGCACCAGGTCGATCTCGTGGCGCATGCCGACCGAGACTTCCCCGCGGGGACGCATCTGGCTATGGGCGGGCACCACCATTCGATCGAGGGCGTCTCGTCGCGGATGCTGCCCGGCGTGGCGCTGGACCCGCAGGCGCCCGCGCCGTTCTACCTTGCGTCGAACGCGACTCTGGCCCGCGACGTGCGGGCCGGAGAGCTGATCCGCATGGGCGATCTGCAGCTTGACCCGGACAGCGAGTTGCTGCGCCTGCGCAAGGACCAGGACCGGCGCTTTGCACGCGAAAGGCTTTCGGCCTGAGCGCCTTGTGACTGCGTTCCGGTGCCGCCATGCCGGAGCGGGGAAAGAGACATTCAAACCCAAGGGAGGAAACCATGGACTTCACTTATCGGACTATCGCACTCGCGGCCGCGGCCGCGGCCGCGGTCACGCTCGCAGCCGGATCGGTGGCGGCGAAGGACAGCTACAAGCCGTCGAAGATCACCGCCTTCGTCGCAGCGGGCGCGGGGGGCGGCACCGACAACTTCGCGCGCACCGTGCAGCCGATGCTGGAGGAGCGTCTCGGCGCCAATGTGACCATCGTCAACCTGCCCGCCGCCTCAGGGGCGATCGCGCACCAGCGCACGGCGACCGCCGCGCCGGACGGGCAGTCCATCGAGTTCGCCTCCTCGACGCTGATCACCAGCCGCGCCGCGGGTCAGAACCCGATCGGGCTCGACATGCTGACGCCGGTCGCGCGCATGCAGTCCGATGTCCTGATGCTGGTGGTGAATCCCGAGAAGTACGAGAGCTTCGAGGCCTTCATGGCCGCTGCCGACGCGAACCCCGGCACGCTGATCATCGGCGGCACCCATGCCGCCAGCGTCGACCGGATGGCCTTTCTGGGGCTGAACGAGGCGGCGGGACTCGACCTGAGCTTCATTCCCTATGACAACAAGGGCGCGGCCTCGGCCAACCTGCTGAGCGGCAACATCGACGGCATGTTCAATGAGATCAGTGCCATCCAGGGCTACATGGAGTCGGGCGAGATGATCCCGGTTCTGGCGCTGGCCGAAGAGCGGCTCGAGGCTTATCCCAACATTCCAACCACGATGGAGAACGGCTGGGACCTGACCTTCGGGAACGAACGCGGCATCTTCATCAATGCCAAGACCCCGCCCGAGACCATCGCAGCGATCGAGGCGGTCTTCGAGGATATCTTCAACTCCGAGCCCTATCAGGCCTACGCCGCGCGCACCTTCCTTGACGTGCGCCCTGGCTGGCTGGGCAGCGACGAATACCGCGCGGAGCTTGAAAAGAACCTCGCATTCTTCGAAGAGCTTCTGGCCGACTACTGATCCGCGCCGGCGCCCGTCACGGCGGGCGCCAGCACCGGATCGGAGCGGGATCACCCGGGCGGCGCGCCGATGCGCGCGCCGAAGGCCTCAGACGGGGTTTGCCATGACGACACGATTGTACACTTTCACCGCGGTCGCGTTTCTTGCCGGCCTCTACTTCCTGCGGCATGCGCTGCAGTTCCCGGGTAGCCACGAGGTGTCCACCCTCGTCGGCCCGCGGACCTGGCCGCTCGGCGTCCTGGTGCTGATGCTGGCGCTGGTCGTCGCGATGGCCGGGCTGCTCCGGGCGCGCGGCCCCGGACAGTTCACCGGCGAGACCGACGAGGAGCTTGCGGATCTGCCGCAGGACGCGCCGGACGAGGCGGTGGTGCGCGACAAGGTCACCGGACAGCGCTGGCGGCATCTGGTCATCCTCGGGCTGACGCTGGGCTACACGCTGGTGATGAGTCTGACCGGCTACCTGATCGCCACCGGGCTCTTTGCCTTCGGTGCCACCATGGTGCTGGGCGAACGCCGGCCGCTGCGGATCGTACTCAACACCGCCGTCGCCGTGCTGATCGTCAGCGAGGTCTTTGATCGCCTGCTCAACATTCCACTTCCGTGATGGACGCCTGAAAGGACATACGACATGCTTAGCGACCTGATGGGCGGCTTCGGCGTCGTCCTGCAGCCGATGAACCTGCTGATTCTGGCCTCGGCCGTGCTGATCGGCTTCGTCGGCGGCGCGCTTCCCGGGATCAGCGGGGTGATCCTGGTGGTGATCCTGCTGCCAGTCACCTATTCGATGGAGCCCACCGGCGCCTTTATGCTGCTGACGGCGATCTACGCCTCGAGCGTCTTCTCGGGTCTGATCACCGCGATCCTCTACCGCGCGCCGGGCACCCCCGAGGCGGTGATGACCGCCATCGACGGCTACCCGATGACCCAGAAGGGCGAGGCCGGCAAGGCGCTCGGCATCGGCATCCTGTCGTCGGCGGTGGGTGGCATGTTCGGCACCATCGTGCTCATCGTCGCGACGCCGCTGCTGGCGGGCATCGCGCTGAAGTTCTCGTCACCCGAGTTCTTTGCCCTTGCGGTGCTGGGACTGACGGTCGTGGCTTCGCTGGGTGGCAACCTGATCATGGGCGTCATCGGCGTCTGCATCGGGCTGATCATCGCCTCGGTCGGGCTCGACCCGCTGACCGGCACCGAGCGCTTCACCTTCGGCAACCTGGAACTGATGAGCGGCATCAACCTGATCCCGGTGATTATCGGCCTTTTTGCCATCTCCGAGGTGCTCAAGCGCAGCCAGGAGGGCGACATCCACCTCTCGACGAAGAGTTTCCGGATCCGGATCTTCGACTGGCCGATCCTCCGCCAGATCCGCGGCGCGATCCTTCGCTCGTCGCTCCTTGGCACCGCGATCGGCATTCTGCCGGGCATCGGCGCCTCGACCGCGGCGATGGTGGCCTACAGCGAAACCGTGCGCTGGTCGAAGGACCGCAGCCGTTTCGGCCGCGGCGCCCCCGAGGGCGTCGCCGCCCCCGAGGCCGCCAACAATGCCGCCGCTATGGGGGCGCTGGTGCCGCTCTTTGCGCTCGGGATCCCGGGCTCGGGCACGACGGCGGTGATCCTCGGCGCCTTCATCGTGCACGGGCTGACCCCGGGGCCGACCTTCATGAGCGGCAATACCGACCTGATCTACGCGGTCTTCGTCGGCCTTCTGATCGTCAACGTGCTAATTCTCATCTTCTCCAAGCCGTTCATCGCGGTTCTGTCGAAGCTGCTCGACGTGCCTTATTCGGTGCTTGGTCCGATCATCGTGATCTGCTGCGTCGTCGGCACCTACTCGGTGCAGAACTCGATGATGGATGTCTGGCTGATGCTGGGCTTCGGCCTTGCGGGCTTCCT
The DNA here is from genome assembly GCF_010499845.1 of Salipiger sp. PrR007. Taxonomy (NCBI): domain Bacteria; kingdom Pseudomonadati; phylum Pseudomonadota; class Alphaproteobacteria; order Rhodobacterales; family Roseobacteraceae; genus Salipiger; species Salipiger sp. PrR007. Next base: position 25,240 of record NZ_JAAGOZ010000029.1, read on the forward strand.
GCTCGAGAAAATCGGCTTCCCGCTGGTCGCGATCATCCTCGGCGTGGTGCTCGGCCCGATCGCCGAGAGCGAGCTGCGCCGCTCTCTGGCCATGTCGCGGGGTGACTGGTCGGTGTTCCTGGAGCGTCCGATCAGCGCGGTGCTGCTGGCGGTCGCGGTGCTGCTGCTGGTGTTCACCGTGATCATGCCGATGATCCGTCGTCACCGCGAGAGCCGCGCGCAGACCCGCGACGCCTGACCTGCGGGCATGGGCCCGCCACACCAAGCCTACAGGAAGACAGACCATGAAGCTCGGATGCATCGGTGACGATTTTACAGGCTCCTCGGACCTTGCGAGCATGCTGGCCAAGAATGGGATGCGCGTCATCCAGTTTACCGGCGTGCCGCAGTGGCCGGCCCCGGAAGACGTGGACGCCGGGGTGGTCGCCCTGAAAACCCGCACCATGCCGGTCGAAGAGGCGGTGCGCCGGTCTCTCGAAGCGCTGGACTGGCTGCTGGCGCAAGGTTGCACGCAGATCTTCTTCAAGTACTGCTCGACCTTCGACTCGACGCGCGAGGGCAATATCGGGCCAGTGACCGAGGCGCTCATGGAGCGGCTCGGGGCCGACTGCGCCATCGTCTGCCCGGCCTTTCCGGCCACCGGGCGCTCGGTCTACCAGGGGCATCTGTTCGTGGGCGACCGGCTGCTGTCGGACTCGGGGATGGAGCACCACCCGCTGACCCCGATGACCGACCCCGACATCCGCCGCTGGCTTGCCGGGCAGGCGACGCGCGGCGTGGGCCATGTGCCCGCCGCCACCGTGTTCCGGGGGGCCGAGGCCATCGCCGAGGCGATCCGCGCCGAGACCGCGGCGGTGCGCCCGCTGGTGGTGATCGATGCGGTGAGCGATGCCGACCTGCGGGCGATCGGCGCGGCGACGCGCGGGCTGAAGCTGGTCACCGGCGGCTCGGGCGTGGCGATGGGGCTTCCGGCGATGCTCATGGCCGACGGCGATCTTGATCCGGCGGGCGCGGTATGGTCCGGAATGCCCGGGCAGGGGGCGCTGATCGCCGGCTCGGCCTCGAAGATGACCCGCGCGCAGATCGCGCGCTGGTCCGAGGCGAACCCGGCCCTCGAGATCACTGCGGATGCGGTGATGGAGGGCCGCGTGACGCCCGAGACCGCTGCAGGGGCGGCGCTCGACAGCGCCTCGCCGATGCTCGTCTACTCGTCGGCCGATCCCGCGTCGGTCAGGGCGGCGCAGGAGCGCTACGGGCGGGAGACCATCGCCGAACGGCTGGAAAGCTTCTTTGCGGAGACAGCGCGACAGCTGGTCGACGGCGGGGTGACGCGGCTGGTCACGGCGGGTGGTGAAACCTCGGGCGCGGTGGTTGAAGGGCTTGGCCTCACCGCGCTGCGGATCGGCCCCGAGATCGCGCCGGGCGTGCCCGCGGTCATGGCCGAGGGGCGGGACGTGGCTCTGGCGCTGAAGTCCGGCAACTTCGGCGACGTCGATTTCTTCGCCAAGGCGCTCTCAGTTCTGGAGGCGCGGTCATGAGCGAGCTGTCCCGGCTGCGAGAACAGGTTTGCACCTATGCGGCGACGCTTTACGCGCAGGGGCTGACGCATGGCTCGACGGGCAACATCTCGGTGCGTACGCCCGATGGCGGGCTGCTGGTGACCCCGACCGGAACATCTTTCCTGACCCTCGACCCGTCGCGGCTCAGTCGCTTCGACGCACAGATGGAACATGTCGAGGGCGATGCCCCAACAAAAGAGATGCCGCTGCACAGCGCCTTTTACGAAACGCGGGGCACCGCCGGGGCCATAGTGCACCTGCACGCCTGCCATTCCGTCGCCCTGTCGATGATGCCCGATGCGGATCCGGACGACTTCCTCCCACCGCTGACGCCCTATCCGATCATGAAACTCGGCCGGGTGAAGTTGCTGCCCTATTTCATGCCCGGTGACCCGGCGATCGGCGACGCGATCCGGGGGCTGGCGGGCAAGCGATCGGCTGTGATGCTGGCCAACCACGGACCGGTCGTGGCGGGCAAGGACCTCGAGGCAGCAGTCCACGCCATTGAAGAGCTCGAGGCAGGGGCCCGGCTGGCGATGATGACGCGCGGCCTGTCACCCCGCATGCTGGGCGAGGGAGACGTTGCAGCGCTGGTGGCGCGTTTCAATGTGGATTGGCAGGAGTGAATTTCGTATTCGGTTAAGCGGAGCGCCTCTGCCGCCGCCCCGGGCACTTCTCGATATTGCTCAAGGTCATTTTCGGAATGGCTCAACCTACTTGCCATTAGTCTGTGCGGCGTCGCGGGACACGCCGCTCGGGTTCATGAGCAATTCCTGCGCACGCAACTGGTGATCCTGCTCGCTGGCCGCGCCGCCGAGAGCCGGTGCACCGGCTCGGTCAGCTCCGGCGCCGACCCCCGTCAGCATGACCGAGGAGGTGCCGAGCCTGCGGAGCTGCGCGATAGCGTTCGCCGCGTCGTCCCGCGGCTCGTCCCTGAGCGCGATGAAGCCCTGAGGCACGTCATTGCAGACCACGATGACCGCCGTCTTGCCATCGGCTTCCAGCACCGTCACGCGGGTCCGTAGATCCTCCGTGAGTGCACCGCACTCCTTCGCCAGCGGTGGGGAGCGAACTCCCTAACACGTTTTTTGAGACATGTCTTAATGCAAAGGGCGCTCCCGCTTCCCAGTCCGTTTAGGGAGCAGCGCGATGGAAGGCGTGGCAACGAGACCTTACCCGCTGCAGGACCAGAATCCGCGGTAGATCGCCTCGGGGCCGGGGGTAAGTCGGAAGGTCAGCTGGCTGTCCGAGCGCTGCGCATCGACCTGCTCGACCGCCATCTCTAGCCCCTCGGTGCTGTAGGACCGCTCGGCGTTGCCTGCATTCAACGAAAGGATGATGCCGTTGAGCTTGGTGACGGCGGCGCTGCCATCGGCGGGGGCTATCAGCACCGGGTCTTCGGTACGGGTACGGCGGAAGGAGCAAGTCTCACCCTCGGGCAACGCATCTCCTGCCTCTTCGGGGGTCAGCGGTGCCGGATCGAGCGTCGACAGGAGCGTGTTGCTGAGCGCGTCCTGCAGGCTTCCCTGCCGCGCGGGCGGATCCTCGTAGATCTCGCGCACCACGTTGCCGGCGGCGACATCGGCGATCAGCGCGCGCATTTCAGCGATCTCCTTCTTCTGGGCCGTGGCAATGCCCTCGGCGAGCTTGCGCACCCTTGCGTCCTCGATACCTGCCCGCTCGGAGGTCATGATGGCGATCGAATGGTGGGGGATCATCGCCCGCATGTAGCTTGCACCATTCACGGTCACCTGGCTGCGCACCAGCCAGAGCGCGCCGGCGAAGACGACGATGCTGCCCGCGAAGATGGCGATATTGACTGCCCGACTGGGATACATCGCCGCCATAAAGGCGAGCATCACGAATGCCATGGTCGCTCCCATGACGATCGCCATATAGACGCGGGTCTCGCTGAAGAAGACATGCTCGAAAGCGTAGGTGTTGAGATACATCAGCCCGAACATGATCACCGTCGAGGCGAGGATCATGAGGGCGAAGCGGGAATAGGTCATCGGCACCTCCATGCTTGTCGCTCTCAGGCTCAACGGCCTTCCAGCGCTGGAGGGTTCCCTAAAATGTGAGCTCGCATGGGAGGGAGTGTGAAAGAGCGGGCAGCGAATTTACGGCACGCGCAGGCAACGCCTTGACGAAGGGCCTGATGGAATTGATGCCATCCGCCTTTATCGACAAGGCTGGGAGGAGTCTGCTCGAATGTTCCGCCGATCGCCGTGGCGGTCAGACGCGCATTTCACCGGCGCCCGCCCGTCTTCGCACTGTACCACCAACGGGCCATAAACTACCCAAAACGGGAGGACCTGTCGCCTCCCGCGTAAAAGTCAGCCAGCCCAGCCACCTATCTGGGCCAGCAGCTTTTCAGGGACAATACAGCCTGAAGTCAGTTGTCTTGGCTCCCACCCCAGAACCGGCGCATGCGGTCCATCATATGGCCGGGCGCGGCCATCTCGTCCGTGCTCAACGAACCACTCCCGTCTTCGTCGAGAGCCTGAAATCTGTCACTAAGAACGGGCCGAACCATGATGAGGTGGAGCTGTTCGAACTCTTCTGCTGAAAGCACGCCATCGCCGTCGGAGTCTGCGTCCGCAAAATTGCTCTCCATGCTTTGGAACATCTGTCCCAAGTCCATGTAGCCCTGCCCATCTCGAAATTGGCCGGGGTGCATCATCTCGTTCATCATGCCGCGGTCCATGTAGCTTGAACCGGGAAACATCGGGGGCTGGCCATTCATCATCCCGGGTCCGAAATTTCCATAATTCTGCTGAGGTAAGCGCTGCGGATACATTGGACGTTGTCCGCCCAACATGTCAGCCGGGCTGCCTTGACCCTGCATCATGCCCTGGCCATAGCCGCCCTGTGGCATCTGCCCCTGCATCATGCCTTGGCCGTGACCATAGCCACCTCCGCCATACCCTCCGGAAGAGTTGCCCATCATGCCCTGGCCACCCCATCCCTGACCCGCTTCGTGAGCCCGGACAGCGCCCGCAAGGGCGACGGTGGATGCGAGCAGGAGCGCCGGAAATGTGCTGAGTTTCATTTTCATTCTCCTCGGCCGCGCAGTGAAGGCCGCTTTGATGTCATGTCTCCCCGGGCATTGATCCGCCGGGAGGCCAAGCATGCAGGATTCCAGCGCTGGAAGGTCCATGATCTGGATCAATCGGGCATCGCCGTGTTTGGCTCGAAGACGGAGGATCGTGAGCGCGACGCTCCGTAAGTCAGGGCATGCCACGCGGTTCAGATGGCATTCCGATGGTCGAGCCCGACCTGTCTTGTGGGACCGTCGGTTTCGAGATCCCTAGCATGGGACTTTTCTGGACATCCAACCTGATCCCGATCAAGACCGGCCTGGGGCTCTTGACCGATGCCGAAGTCTTAGAAGTGATTTGGCATGGGGGCGCGCTCCAACGGCCGGGCTCCGGCGCCCGCCATGCCATGGCAGACCTGCGCGCAACTGAGCGATACGGACACCGAGGCGCTGATCGCCTACCTGCTTGCGCAGGGTCCGGTGGATGCTGTCCGTCTCGGTCCCGTGAAGGACGCCGAAGCGGCGCCGGCGCCTTTCTACCGGGTAACGGTTCCGGGCAGCTGGGGCGCCTAAGATCCCTGCCCGCGCGGCCGGGCCGGTATTGCGGCCTACCTCAGTGCTGTCGCCTGTCTTCGCAAGGGTCGGAGGGCTGCCACTACGAGGAGCCGCACTCGAGCCAATATGGGGGAGGGTTCGGGTGTCGAGGCAGCTTCGCCTCTCTCAATCCACCAGATACTTGGAACTCAATGCTCACCCCACACATTTCCCTTCTAGATGGGAGCGGCAAAAGAAACGCGTGCCTCCCGAAACGTTGTGCGGAGAGAGAGACATTGCGTATCCCCAAATCCCGTGATCTCGCAGGTCGCTCGCATCTGCGTTGGCCCCTCCGCGCCTGTGTCATCACGCATCCGGCCGATTTCCTAGTATGACGATGGCTGCGCGGCCGTAAGCGACGCCTCCCACAGTCGCTAAGCTCCAATTAAGTTAAGCCTACTAGTCCTCTCTGGCCGACCAACCTCGGGCCGCTGAAGGAAAGGAATATCTATGAATGCCCTGACGACCCGCCGTACTGCTCTGAAGCTCGGCCTCGCCTCCGCAGCGGGCCTAGCGGTGCCCGGACTTCTACGCGCACAGGCCTCAGCGCCGGCCCCCAGTGTGATACCACCGCAACTCATTCGACTTGCGACCCCTCTTCCAGCGAACGAAGTCCATGTCTTTCCAGACGCCTACCGTCTTTTCTGGTCGCTTCCAGATGGACAGGCGTGGATCTATGCCATCCGTGTGGGCCGCGATGGCCTTTACGAGCCGGGAGAATACTACGTTGGTGCGAAAAAGGAGTGGCCCTCCTGGACGCCGACCCCCGGCATGATCGAGCGGGAACCGGAAAAATATCAGAAGTACGCCGATGGCGGCATGCCCGGTGGTCCCGGAAATCCGCTCGGCGCACGGGCGCTTTATCTCTTCACTCCAGAACGCGGTGACACCTTTCTCCGCATTCACGGGACGGATGATCCGGGCAGCATTGGGCGTGCGGTCTCGAACGGTTGTGCTGGCCTGATAAACGACCAGATCACCCAGCTTTATGACCAGGTTCCGATGGACGCACGCGTCGTGCTGCATCCCAAGCGGCTTGAGTGAGGTGAACCCCATTTTCCAAACAGGTTTGCGGCGCGGCTATGCTTGCCTGTTAATCAGTTGCGGCCTGTAGGTCAGGGCTCTGATAGGCCTAGACCGGTGTTCTGCCGCCGAATGGCGTGCCAAATGTGGGTAGTCAATCTGCTTGGGCGGGAAACCGTAGAGATCGTCGCAGGGCGACTCCTCGCCATCACCGCTGCCGATGAGGCCGGCGGAGAGCCCCGCGCTCTCTCGCTCGGCCAACTCCAGTGCAAGGCAGCCGCCCTGGCTGAAGCCGGCGAGGCTGATTGCGCTGAGCACGAAGCCCTCTTCCTGCAAAGCGTCGACGCACACCCGTCCCGCGCCGCGGTGAACGCACGGTCGGTCAACGATGAAGCTTCTACTCCGATCATATTCAACTTATTGGCGCTTATGCGAATGCGAGAAACGTCGGGCGGCCGCAATGAGTACCACGCAGCTGGCGACGGGGTCTGCCCACGAGTGTGCTCGGCGCAGGTTACGGTCGGTCGCCGCACTGCACAGTTAGACCCCATGATCGCTCTGCACGGTGACTAGGTCGGCGGTCTCTCCCACGGCATTCTGAATGCGAGGGTTGCGCCGGATGACCCGGTGCCGAGCCTCAGGAATGGGGGAGAGACCAGATGCAGGATAGCACGTTCATCGGGCTGGATGTCCATAAGGCGACGATTTCGGTGGCGGTTGCCGAAGGTGTTCGAGGCGGCGAGGTCCGTCACCTCGGCACAATCCCGCATCGCGCCGACCATATTCGGAAGCTTGTCGAGAAACTGGGTGCCGGGGGTCACAAGCTCCACTTCTGCTACGAGGCCGGGCCCTGTGGCTATGGCCTGCACCGCCAGCTCGTCGAGTTGGGGCATGATTGCATCGTGGTGGCGCCCTCTTTGATTCCGGTGAAGACGGGCGACCGGGTCAAGACGGACCGTCGCGACGCCGTCATGCTGGCGAAGTTGCATCGAGCGGGGGAGCTGACGGCGGTCTGGGTCCCCGATGCGGCACATGAGGCGATGCGAGATCTGGTGCGCGCCCGGGCGACGGCGATACGCGTCACCGGCAAGGCGCGGCAGCATCTTCAAGGCTTTCTTCTGCGCCACGGACGCATCTACCCCGGCAAGAAAGGGTGGACGGTTGCCTATCGGCGCTGGCTGACGACCGTGCGCTTCGAGCATCGGGCACAACAGATCGTCTTTCAGGACTACGTCGATGCCGTCGCCGATGCTGAGGCGCGGGTGGCACGGTTGACGGGACAGATCACGGAACTGCTGCTGGATTGGGATCTGGCACCGGTGGTGGAGGCCATCCAGGCCATGCGTGGGGTCGCGTTCGTCGTTGCGGTCACCGTCGTCGCGGAAGTCGGCGATTTCCATCGCTTCGACAACCCACGGCAACTCATGGCCTATCTCGGGCTGACACCCTCGGAGCATTCCAGCGGGGCCACCGTCCGACGCGGCGGCATCACGAAGGCAGGCAGCGGCCTGGCTCGACGCGCGCTGATCGAAGGCGCCTGGAGTTACCGCATGCAGCCACGCGTCAGCCGCAAGCTGCATGACCGGCTCGAAGCTGTTCCATCGTGTGTGCGGGACATCGCATGGAAGGGACAGCTGCGAATGTGCCAGCGCTATCGCCGTCTGGTCATGGCAGGGAAGCCGAAAGTCGTGGTGACCACGGCGATCGCTCGAGAAATGGTCGGCTTCGTCTGGGCCATCGCCCGAGCTGTATCGCCGGTTCCAGACCCGGCTGTCTCGCAGTCTGCTTAGAAAAAACACGCTCTTTCGGCCCGCTGATGCGCAAGGCCGGGGGCGGAACGCGGTGGGGAATCCTCGTGCCCTGTTATGAGCCGGCTATGCCGACGCTCGATCCTTAGACCGAGGCAGCCCCAAGACGAAACCACGGTCATGCGGTACCCAACCCGCGTATGAGAGCTTGCTCAACCGTCGTCTCAGTTCCGTCTCCAGCCTTGCGCATCTACAAAAGCTTGCACCCGGCCCTGTCGGGGCAATTGTGTTGAAACAAAGGGTTGACAGCGATCATGAGAGCAGGCCGCTGAAAAACTCCGACCGCCACGATTTCGACGCCATAGCGCGTTATTTTTCGGGCTCTCTCGTCGAGCTGATGAAAACACGGCGGATCGGGACCTGACCAGCGAGGCGAGTGGCGCGCGCGTCAGACCATTTTCAGCAGCCTGTTAGCCATCGCCTCGGTCACCGCCACCTGGCGCGAGACCGCGAGGTTGGTCGGGGCGCGGTCAGCTGAGATCAACCGCATGGCCAGCGCCTTCGAGCATGATGATCTGCAGCGCGCGCTGGCGCTATGACGCGACCATGCCTCCGCGGATTTGACATGCCATTGGTCAGCGTGCAGCCTTTGGGGGCGCGTGCCATTTGATTGGGCCCAGGATGACCTCCAGAAAGGGAAGCCCATGATTGGTCCGTTGATCTGTATAGCTGGCATGGTGATCAGCGTCGTGGGATCCGTCCATTGCTGGCTGGTCTACCGGGGGTCTGCGTGGAGTGTCCGCGTCGACCCTGAGAGGGTCCGGCGCTTTGTGGATAGCGCACCGCTGCACCGCCTTGAGGAGCTGAAGGCGAAGCGCCCGGTGTGTCAGTGCTGTGGTGCGCCGCTTGAGGCGCACGGGGCGTAAATTCAGGCTGCTGGGATGGCCTGAATCTTTTACGTAAAAAACCTTTGCCGTAAACTTGACGCAAGGTCCGTCGGATCCCGATGCCCATGGCCGCGAGATAAATGTTTCCAGAAAAAAAGGGGAATTGCGCTCGCAAGCTGATTTGTCCGACAGGGCCATCAATTCCTACACAAGGAGTAAGCGGGGACCAGGCCAGTTGGCGCAATTGCAAACCGGCCTAGTCGTTCACCTCGGAAGGCATTGGGCCCTGCCGCAGCAGTTCGAGCTTCAGCTCTCGGGGCGGCCCAGCATTAGGCGCAGCGGCTCATAGACCATTACCGACTCGCCGCGCTGGTTGCGCACAGTGTTGCGGGTCTTCACCAGCCCCCGGTCGCCCTTGCTTTCCTGCCGAATCTCCAACACTTCGATTTCCACCGTGATCGTGTCGCCCTCGACCACCGGCCCCTTGATGCTCATGGTTGTCCCAAGGAAGGCCAGCCCCGTCTCCTGCGCGGTGGCATTGAGCGAGAGCCCCTCGGCCAGTGCGAAGACCAGCGCGCCGGGCGAGGGGTTGCCCTTGATGGCGGCCTCGGTGCGGCGGTACTCGGCGTCGGTGAACAGCACCTCGATCATCCCCGCGAGGTTGACGAAGGCCGAGATATCCGACGGCGTCACGGTGCGGCCATAGGTCCGGTAGCGGTCGCCCACCGTGAGGTCCTGCCAGTAGAAGCCTCGTCCGAGAAGCACAGGTTCGTTGTTCATGCCGGGATCCCCGCTCTTTGAAGTATAAGTCGTGACCGCTTCAGGTGCGGCATGTCGATCATCGCGCCGTCGAGGGCGACGACACCTGCCGCCGGGTCGGCCGCGAAGGCCTCGACGATGCGGCGCGCGGTGCTGACCTGCTCGTCGGAGGGCTGGAAGCAGCGGTTGATCACCGGCACCTGCGCCGGATGGATCGCGAGCTTGCCGGTGAAGCCGTCGCGCACCGCCGCGCGGCACTCGTCCGCGAGCCCGTCGAGATCGCGGATGTCGGTCCAGACCGCGTCGACCGGCTGCACCTCGGCGGCCATCGCGCCCACGAGCGTGAGGTTGCGGGCCATGGCGTAGGGGCCGGTAAGCGCGCCAGCGTCGTCACGCGCGCTGGCGCTGCCCAGAGCGGCAGAGAGATCCTCGGCGCCCCATGTCAGCCCCGCGAGATCCGGCGCGAGGCCGGAATAGCTGCCGAGCCCGAAGATCGCCTGCGCTGTCTCGGTCGCGATGGCGAGCACCGGCGGGCAGGGTTTGCCGCGCGCGTCGCAGGCGGCCCGCAGTGCGCGGACGCAGGCGCCGCTCTCTGCCTTGGGCAGGACCAGACCGTCAGCACCACCCGCGAGGGCCGTGTCGAGATCCTCGGCGAATTCGGGCGAGGCGAGCGGGTTCACCCGGACCCAGAGCCGGTTCCCGCCGCGATCCTCCCGAAGGGCCGCGAGGACGCAGGCGCGCGCGGCCGGCTTCTCGGAGGGGGCGACGGAATCCTCGAGATCGAGGATCAGCACGTCGGCCCCGACGCCCCGCGCCTTGGCGATCATCGCGGGCCGGTTGCCCGGGACGAAGAGCCAGGATCGCATCAGACCGCTTCCCGGTAGCTGTCGGACATGATCAGCGCCGAGCGGCGGCATTGCGCCACCAGCGTGCCGTGCTGGTTCTTCGCGCGGTGCTCGAAGACGACGATGCCCTGTCCGGGCCGGCTTCGCGACGGGCGCGCCGAGATCACCTCGGTCTCGACCCGCAGCGTGTCGCCGTGGAACACCGGCGCCGGGAAGGCCACGTCGCTCATCCCGAGATTGCCCAGCGTCGTGCCGAGCGTGGTCTCATGCACCGAGATGCCGATCATGATGCCCAGCGTCAGCAGCGAGTTCACCAGCGGCTGGCCCCACTCGGTCGCGGCCGAGAAATGCCGGTCGATGTGCAGCGGCTGCGGGTTCATGGTCTGCACCGAGAAGCTGACGTTGTCGGCCTCGGTCACGGTGCGGGTGATGGCGTGTCGGATGACCTCGCCCTCGCGGAACTCTTCGAGCCAGCGTCCGGCCATGTCAGACATCCTCCGTCTGGTGGCGCGTCCCGCGCCCGAGGACACCGCGGTCCTCGAGCTCTCGGATGGCGTCGGCGCCGTAGCCCAGCTCGGCCAGCAGCGCCGGGCCGTCCTCGCCCAGCTCGGGCGCGCGGCGGTCGGGCTCGGAGGGCGAGGCGCGGAAGCGCACCGGCTGCGGCACCGAGCGCACCCGGCTCTCGAGATCGTCGGTCGGCTCGAAGAAGCCCACCGCCTGCAGGTGCGGGTCGTTCAACAGGTCGTCGAGCCCGCTGACCCGGGAATGCGGCACGTCGAGCCGCTCGAAGGTGGCGATCCACTCCTCGGTCGAGCGCTTCGGCATCTCCTGCCCGAGCACCTCGTACATCTCGCCCACGTGGCGCGAGCGGTCGGTGGCGTCGTCGAACCACGGCTGCGCCACCACGTCGGCGCGGCCGAGCTCCTCGAAGGTCTTGCGCCAGTGGCGCTCGGTGTAGGGCAGCACGGCGATCCAGCCGTCGCTGGTCGGGAAGGGCCGGCGGTGACGGTTCAGCAGCCGCTGGTAGCCGGCGGGCGCGGCCTCGTCGAAGCTGGCGGCGGCCATGTGCTCGGTCATCACGAAGGAGGTCATGACCTCGAACATCGGCACCTCGATCTCGCAGCCGGTGCCGGTTCTCTCGCGCCCGACGAGGGCGGCCGAGATGGCGTTGGCGGCGTAAAGCGCCGCGATCTTGTCGGCGATCACGCCGGGCACGTAGGACGGATCGTTGCCGGTGTAGGTCGGCAGCTTGGCGATGCCCGAGGCAGCCTGGATCACGTCGTCATAGGCGGGACGCGCGGCGTAGGGGCCGTCGCTGCCGAAGCCGATGGCAGAGCAGTAGACCAGCTTCGGGTTGCGCGCCCGAAGTGCGGCGGGGCCGAAGCCCAGGCGCTCGACCGCCTGCAGGCGCATGTTGTGCAGGAAGACGTCGGCGCCATCGACCAGCTTCATCAGGATGGCGCGGCCTTCCTCGGTCTTCAGGTCCAGCGCGATGCTCTTCTTGTTCCGGTTGTTGTTGGCGAACATCGAGCTTGCGCCCGCCTTCGAGCGCGGATCGACGTAGCGCGCCAGATCCCCGTTCGGCGCCTCGACCTTGACGACCTCCGCACCAAAATCGCCCAGCATCTGGCCGGCCATGGGCCCGAGCACGATCGTCGTCAGCTCGACGACCCGGACACCCTTCAAAAGATCAAGCACGCGCCTCTCCTTTTCGTTGCGGGGCGGCCGGACAGGCGGCCGCCCCAGGTCTCGGTTCAGATGCCGCTCTCGCGGAGCGCTTCGACCTCGGCGCGGAAGTCGGAGAGGATCTCGGTCCCCTTCTTGCCGCGCTTGTCGAGGGCGGCGGCCCAGTCATCGGCGACGCTGGCGAAATCCGCGGTGAGCGTCGCGGTCTCTTCGTCGTTGAGCGTGATGACAGTGGCGCCCTTCTCGGCAAGCTCGGCGGTCAGCTCGACCTCGGCCGCGTCGAAGGCCTTGCAGGCGCTCGCGGTCACTTCGTGGCCGATGCGGGTCATGGCTTCCTGGATGTCGGCGGGCAGGCTGTCCCACTTGCGCTGCGAGATCGCGTAGGTGATCCCCACCGAGCCGAAGTTGGCGTTGGCGGTCGCCGAGCCCACAATCTGGTCGAGCCCGTAGGAGAAGGTCGAGGTGAAGGGCAGCAGCGCGCCGTCGACGGTGCCCTTGGTCATCGCGTCGAAGATCTCGGGCGGGGTCATGCGCACCGGGGTCGCGCCCGCGGATTGCAGCGACAGTTCCATCGCGCCGGGGTTCGAGCGCATCTTCATGCCCTTGAAGCCCTCGAGCGAGGTCACCTTGGCGCGCTTCGAGAAGATCGCCTGGTAGGGCGAGAGCGCCACGTTGTAGAGCACGCGCACGCCGTTGGGCTGGAACTCGAGCTGGTCGAGCTTGCCGCCCGGCTGGATCAGCTTCTCGAAGGCCAGCGAGCCCTCGCAGGACGACGAGATCTCGCCCGGCAGTTCGACCACGCCGCCGAGCGGCATCTTCTCGGAGACGTAGGACGGCACGATGTAGCCGATGTCGGCGATGCCGGCCTGGGTGATCGACAGGATGTCCTTGGCCTTGGCGAGCTGCTGGGCCGGGTAGTGCTCGATGGCGATGCGGTCGCCGAGCTCTTCCTTGAGGCGCGCGGTGAACACGTCGGTGGTGTTCTTGGTGATGATGTGATCGGCCGGCAGGCTGTCGGCGATCTTGATCGTCACTTCCTGTGCGGCGACGGGTGCCGCGGCAAATGCGGCGCAGACCGCAAGGATGCTGATGGTGGGTTTCATGGTCGTTCTCCTCCGATGGACCAAAGACGTGTCAGGGGGTGCGGGTGCTCAGCACTCGACGCGGGCGCCTTCGCCGTAGGGCGGGCCGTAGCAGATCAGGACGCGGACCGGCGTGTCGCCGATGGCGGTGAAGGTGTGGGGCATGTCGGCGGGGAAGAAGACGCTCTCCTCCGGCCCGATCTCCTGGGTGAGGCCGCCGACCTCGACCCGGGCGCGGCCCTCGAGCATCCAGCAGAACTGGTCGATGCCGGGGTGGAAGTGGGCGCTGGCGCCCTCGCCGGGCTCGATGCGGCCGATCAGCACTTCCATCTGGGTGGCGCCGGTCTCTGGCGACACCAGCCGGCGGTTCACCGTCCCGCTGTGGCCGCGCGGCTGGTAGGCCGCGGCCCTGGACTCGGTCATGAAATACATCTTGGGGTCGATGTCGGTCTTTGCGGTCGACATGGTGGCTCCTCCCTTGGATTATTGCGTCCGGATTATTGCGTCGTGCCGGGCAGCCACAGCACCAGCTGCGGGAACGCGACGAGCAACGCGAGAACGATGATGTGCGAGACGACATGCGGTGCGACACCGCGGAAGATCTCGGAGAGCGGCCGCTCGGCGTAGCGAGAGACCACGAAGATGTTCATGCCCAGCGGCGGGGTGATCATGCCGACCTCGGCCGCGACCACGACCAGCACGCCGAACCACACCGGGTCGAAGCCGAGGCTGGTGATCGCGGGCACCATCACCGGGACGGTGAGGATGAGGATCGCCATCTGGTCCATGAAACAGCCCATGATCAGGTAGAAGACGATGATCCCCGCCATCACCACGTAGGGCGACACGTCAAGCCCGGTGATCCAGTTGACGAAGCCCGGGGTGATCTGGCCCAGCGTCAGCACGTAGCCGAAGATGTGCGCGCCGATGATGATCATGAAGATCATGCAGGTCGCGCGGACCGCCCGCGCCAGCGCCCCCCAGGTCGTCTTCCAGGTGAGCGTTCGGAACGCCGCGGCGATGACGAAGGCTCCGAAGGCGCCGAGGCCGGCCGCCTCGGTGGGCGTCGCGATACCGAGGTAGATCGAGCCCGTGACACAGAGCAGCAGCAGCAGCATCGGCCCGATGTCCCGCAGGGCGCGGATCTTGTCGCGCATCGGCCAGGGCCGTGCCGCCGGCGCGATGGACGGGTCGCGGGCCATCAGCACGTAGATCGTCACGATGATCGCCAGCGTCACGATGATTCCGGGGATGACCCCTCCGATCAGCAGGGACGCGATGTTGACCTCGACGATGATGCCGTAGAGCACCAGCGCGATCGACGGCGGGATGAGCATGGCGAGCGTGCCCGAGACGGCCACGACGCCGGACGCGAACTTCACCTCGTAACCCGCTCTGCGCATTGCGGGAATGGAGGTCGAGGACAGCGCAGCCGCGGCCGCGGTGGACGAGCCCGAGATGGCCCCGAAGCCTGCGCCCGCAAGCGCGGTGGCGACGGCGAGCCCGCCCGGAAGGCGGCCCACCCAGATGGTGATCGCCTTGAACATCCGGTCGGCAATGCCGCTGACGATGACGAACTCGGCCATCAGGATGAAGAGCGGCACGGCGATCAGCTCGAAGCCGTTGGTCGTCGACAGCGGCGTGGTCGAGAGCACCGAGAGCGCGCTCTCGAACCCGACGATGGTCATCAGACCGACAAGGCCGGTGAAGGCCAGCGCGAAGCCCACGGGAACGCCGAGCAGCAGCAGGACAAGCAGTCCGATCACGACAAGAAGCGAGGTCATTGCGCGGCCTCCCCGGTCGCACGGCCAAAGGCGTTGTTGAGGGAAATCACGATGCGCGCGGCACAGACCAGCACCATCGCGGCGGACCCGATGGGCACGAGCGCGTAGCTCGCCCATGCCGGCCACGGCACGATGCTCGCGATCACCTCGTTGTTGGCGAAGCTCTTGGCGGCGCGCTCCCACGCGACCCAGGTCAGCAGGCCGAAGACCCAGAGTCCGATGGCGCTCGACACCACGTCGGTGAGTTCGCGCAGGCGGTGCGGCAGGTTGAGCGTCAGCAGGTCGACCGAGAGGTGCTCGGCGCGCCAGTAGGTCGGGCCGAAGCCGAAAAAGAAGACCGCGGGCGTCAGGTAGAGCACGACGAGGTCATGGGCGAAGAAGATCGGCGTCCCGGCACCGTAGCGCAGCGCCACGTCAGCGACGATCAGCAGCGTCATGAAGGCCAGCGCGAAGACCGCGACCGCGGTGAAGGCGTGGTCGACGACCGCCATGTATTTCCGGATCATCGGCCGTCTCCGTTCTCGTGGATCTGGCTCTTGATGGCCGCGACGACCCGCGTGAGTGCCGCGCCGATCTCGTCGTAGCGGCCCTGCATGCGGTAGTTCGGCCCCGCCACGGACAGCCCGTATTTCTGGTCGGCGATGTCGAGCAGCACGCCCGCGGCCGATACCTCGGGAGTGAATTCGGTGGCGTTCAGGAACCAGCCGCGCTCGCGTCCGGCGACGATGTTGTCGAAGAGCGCGTCGAGATCGGTGATCGAGGTCTCCGCCGCCCCGGAATAGTCGAGCCCCGCGAGCTCGCGCCGCAGCGCCGCGTCGTCGAGCGACGAGAGGATCGCCTTGCCCGAGGAGATCGCGTAGATCGGCCGGGTCTCGCCCGCCTTCGCCGAGTAGCGCACGCCTTTGCGGGACTCGAGCGCCTCGAGATAAATCGCGTGATCGCCCTCGCGGGCGGCGAGCAGGATGGTCTCTCCGGTCTCCTCGCGCAGCGCTTCCATGTGCTCGCGCACGAGCCCGAGCACCGGGTCGCCGTCGAGGATCGATAGGGTCAGATCATGCATGCGGCGGGTCGGGTAGAACCCGCCGCGTTTTCGGACCTCGAACAGGAACCCGCGCTCGCGCAGGGTCGAGACTAGGTTGCTGGTGCTCGACAGCGGTAGCTCCAGCGTTTCTGACAGTTGTGTGAGCGTGGCCGGCCTCTGCGATGCGGCAAAATACTCAAAAAACCGCAGGACGTTATCCGCCTGACGTACGGTCATAGATTTCCTCCCTCCATCGCGGATCATCTTCAGGGATCCGCGACTCAACTTCACAAATGTGAAGTATTATCCCTCCACAGGAATAATTTGGGCAACGCTTTGGTGTCAAGTGAAGAGCATTAAAGCTGGCGGGCTGCTGCAAGAGCCCCCGTGATGGCGGCCCGGACTTCCCCGATATCGCGGTGGTGGCGTAGGCGCTGGCCGCCCATGCGCCGGAGCGATCGTTCTGGGGCACCAACTGGCCGCATAACCTTGCAAAGACCGAGGCCGAGTATCCCGATGACAGGGCGCTGCTAGACACGGTCCTTGGCTGGCTGACCCCCGCAGAATGGCAACTGGCGTTGGTGGAGAACCCGGAGGCCTTCTTCGGCCTGCCGTCGCTTTCCTAGGTCTCGCTGAACCGGAACTCGGTCCGCTGGCGATAGGGCTTACCGGGCCGGGTGATCACGTCGCCGAAGGCCGGGAAGGTCACGGCATCGTTGAAGCGCGTGGCCTCGAGGCAGAGGCCCGCTTCGGCCAGGCAGGCGCGGCCATCCTGCAGGGGCACTGGCGCCGCGGCGACGAAGCCCGAGTAGAAGTGCATCCCCGGCTCCGTCGTCAGCACCTCCATCGTCAGGCGCCCGGTGCTATCGGTCAGTCGCGCGGCAAGGCGCGGTTCGGTCTGCAATCCCCCGGGCAGGACAAAGCTGGTATCCTCGCGCACATCCGGGCCAAGGCAGCGCGGTTCGCGGTAATCGTGACAGGTACCCTCGAGGGGCAGGAAGCGGCCGGTGGCGAGGCGTTCTTCGTCGAATTCAAGTACCTCGGAGGCGAGGATCTGCAGGCTGTGGCCCGCGATGCTTTCGGAGGCGTCGAGGTTGAAGTAACTATGATGCAGGAAATTGACCGGCGTCGGCGCAGTGGTTTCAGCCGTCAGCGTGATGGCGATGCCGTTCGTCCCAAGCTCATAATGACAGCGCGTGGTGAGCGTGCCGGGATAGCCTTCGTCCCCGTCGGGAGAGGTGATCTCCAACGTCACGGAGGCCGCGTCTCGCGCCACGATCCGCCAGTTGCGGCGGCCAAGGCCCTGCGCCCCCCCATGCATGTGGTGCCGGTTGTTCAGGTTGCGGCTGAGCTGGACGCTTTCCCCGTCGATCGGCACGAAACCGTCGCGGATCCGCCCGCCGTAGCGCCCGACATTGCCGCCTTGGTTGCGGCCATGATCGCGGTAATGCTGCAGCCGGTCGAAGCCCAGTACGACCGAGCGCGGGCTGCCCTGCACGGTCACGCGCAGGTCGTTCAGAACGGCGCCCCAGGTGATCACCCGGGCCTCCATCGCGCCATTGCGCAGGTCAACCGAAAGGACCGGATCGGCATGGTCGGAACCGGGAAAGATCGTGTGTTCGGGAAGGGAGGTCACGCGCGCGCCATTGACAGTTTTCCCCCTTTGTTTACTAACAAATATTGTCAAATGAAAGGACAAATCTATGACCCGGACGATCCTCGCCTTCGGTGACAGCCTGACCTGGGGGGGCCAACCCGGAGGGCGGTGGCCGCCACGCTTTCGAGGATCGCTGGCCTTCCATGCTGGAGGCCGGTCTGGGGGAAGGCTACTGGGTGATCCCGGAGGGCTACGGTGGGCGCACCAGCGCCTTCGACGACCACACCGTCAGCTTCGAGCGTAACGGGGCGAAAGCCCTGCCGATGCTGCTTGCCAGCCATGCGCCGCTGGACCTGGTGATCATCATGCTGGGGGCGAATGACCTCAAGGCGGCCATCTGCCCCACCGTGGACGGGGCTCTGGCGGGCATGGCGCGGCTGGTGGAAATCGTGCGCTGCTTCCCCTTTACCTGGGGCATGGCGACGCCGCTGGTGATGGTCGTGTCCCCGCCGCATTTCTGCGACCGTGCCAATGGCGAGGGGCCGCAATCCGGGCGGATCGTGGCGGAATCGCAAAAGCTCGCGCCCGACTACAGGGCCCTGGCCGAGGAGCGCGGTTGCGGATTCTTCGATGCGGCCACCGTGGCGCGGGCAAGCCTCGTCGACGGGGTGCATCTGAACGCCGCCAATACCCGCGCCATCGGGTCTGCTCTGGTCGCGCCGGTGCGGCAGATGCTGGGCTGAGGCTCAGAGCCTCCGGCGCGGCTCCGGCAGGCCGGTGACGCCCGGGTTCAGGGCCAGGACGGCCCCGGCGTTCGGCCCGGCATCGCCCGGGGCCAGTGAAGTTATGTACATGGTATCGAGTTTTTTTCCGCCGAAACAGGCCTTGCTGGGCTTGGACACGGGCAGGGTGATTTCGCGGTCGATGCGACCCTCGGGCGTGAAGCGGATCAGCCTGCCGCCGTCGATACCGGCGCTCCAGTAGCAGCCCTCGGCATCCACGCAGCCGCCGTCCGGGCGGGCCCCTGAACCGCGCAGGTCATGGAGGAGGCGGCGGTTGGAAAGCGCCCCCTCGGGAGACAGGTCGAAGCGCCAGATGCAGCCCGCCTCATGCCAGGAATCCGAGAGATACAGGCGATCGGCTTCGGGACTGACCGCAAGGCCGTTTGCGACATGGAGGCCGGTAAGCACCCGGTGCGCGGCGCCGTCCGGGTCCTGCCGGTATAGCGCGCCCCGGGCAGTGCCATCGGGCACCATCGCCATGGTGCCGACGAACCAGCGCCCATCGCGGGACATGGCGGCATCGTTGGGGCGGTTGCCGGGCAGGTCGGGTTCCAGCGGTTGTGACGTGCCCAGCTTGCCCGTGTCAGAATCGAAGAGGGCAAGGCCGCTCTGCAGGCCCAGAAGCAGGGCATTGCCATCCGTCAGGGCGAGGCAGGCGAGGGGTTCTCCGAAGGTCCAGACGCGCTCCGTGCCGGTCTCGGGGACGAGGCGATGCAGCGCACCGCCCAGCACGTCCACCCACCAGAGGCAGCGCCGCCTGTCGCACCAGACGGGGGATTCCCCTGTGACATCGGCGGGCCCCACGACGATTTCTGCCTTCATCGCGCGGCCCCCGCGCTTCTCAGGTTGTAAAATGACAAATCTGGCCCTAGCCTTCTAACAAATTGACAAATTCAGCCCGGGGAGGGCGCGATGCGAGGCAAGCAGGATCCCATGGCAGCGCTTCAGGACCAGGCCGAGGCCCCGGCGGTCAAACCGCTGCGCAAGCGGCGGCTGGCGGACGAGATTTATGCCCAGATCCTGCTGCAGCTTTCCACCGGCCGCTACGCGATCGGGGACCGGTTGCCGACGGAAAAGGACATGGCGGCGATGTACGATGTGTCCCGCCCCGTGGTGCGGGAGGCGTTGCAGCACCTGCACAATGACGGGCTGATCGACGCGCGGCGCGGCTCCGGCACCTTCGTGACGCGGCTGCCGCCCTCGGAGATGGCGCATTACACCGAGGACGCGCGGATCGCCCAGTACATGCGCGCCTACGAGGTCCGCAAGAGCTTGGAATGCGAGGCCGCGCGGCTGGCTGCGCTGCGCATCAACCAGTCCGGCCTGCGCCGGCTGCGAAGCACGCTGGAGTTCATGGCGGAAACGATCCGCACCAGTGAGGGCGTGGTGGAGGCCGATTTCCTGTTCCACCTTGAGATCGCGCGAGCCACGGAGAACGACCTTTTCGAGAAGCAGCTGCTGTTCCTCAAGCCCGACATGATGGGCACCATGCGCATCGCCGCAGACATCACGCTGACGCGGGAGGAGGCGCGCAAGCGCAAGGTCCTGCAGGAGCATCGCGACATCTACGACGCGATCCGCGCCGGGGATGGCGAGCTGGCGAAGATGTTCATGCATTACCACCTCGTGAACGTGCGCGACCGGATCACCGATCAGGATTTTGGCGGAGAGAAGGGCCGTTCGGCAAACTCCCCGCCCTGATGGGCGTATCTGCGAGACGGCAGTTTTGCAGGGGCGAAGTCCTGCGGGTGGTCCTGCGGCGCATAGCCCAGTCGGAAGGCGTTGGCGTTGTCCCAATAGCCATCGGGAATGTCCGAGAGGCCATAGACGATCTCATGCCGGTAATCGGCGGTCAGGCCCACGTCCACCAGCCGTAGGAGATCCGCGAAGGACTGGAAGGTGGATAGCTGGCGGCGTTCGGAGACGACCTCGAAGCAGCTGCCGATCCGCATGCAGAAGCTGCGCAGCGGGGTCCGGGCGGAACAGAGCGCGGCAAGCTGTTCGCCGAAGGCCTTGGTCACGCCGTAGCGGCTGTCCGCGAGGGGCGGCGTGGCGTGATCGAGGCGCTGCATGACCGGGTACATGCCGATCGCGTGATTTGAGCTGGCGAAGAGCAGACGATCCACCCCATGGGCCATGGCCGCGTCGAAGAGATGCGCGGTGGCGGCGATATTGGCGGGAATGAGCGCCTCCCATTCGTCCTCTACCGGGATCCCGGCAAGATGGATGATGGCATCCATCCCCTCGGCTACGCGGAAGGCGGCCTCCCGGGTCTGCAGTGACATCTCCAGCCGTTCGGGCGTGCCCGCTAGGTCGACGGTCACGGGACGGATATCCACCAGGCGCAGCGCAGCGATGCGGCCTTCGGACAGGGCCTGGGCCAGGTGGCGGGCCACCTGGCCGCCCAGGCTGCCGGCGGCACCCGTGACCAGGATGCGCGGCGGGAAAGCGGGCGTGTCGTTCATCTTGGGGGCCTTCACAGTGTCATCGATATAAAGTAAAAAGACATTACAAATAGCCTGTCAATTCCCTTTCTAGACCTAACCCCCAGGGATGCGCCCACATGGTCACTTTACTTGTAAAGCTTCGCGATAAATCAAAAAAATTCTGGAAATGGCTCATCCAGAGCCTTGAGGGGCGTCTGCGCGGAAGTCGGCCTGTCTGCATATTGCATAAATATATTGACAACTTATTGCGGATTTCTACAGTGAGCAGAGGTCGGGAGGAACGGCCGAGAGATTTCATGGGAGGAAGACACGATGAACTTGTCCTGGCGGCCCGGCCGCATGATAGCGCTTGCCGCGAGCTTGGCGCTGACCGTCGCGGCCTCTGCCGAGGCGCGTGAGTTGCGTGGCTGGAACCTGCACATCCCGGATTACCCCGGCTCCGTCGCGATGGAGGAATTCGCGACAACCATCGGAGAGAAGACCGACGGGCGCTATACCGGCACGGTCTATCATAACGGCCAGCTGGGCGATCAGCGTTTCGCGGTTGAGCAATTCGCCTTCGACGGCATCGACTTCGCCGTCTTCAGCGGCGGCAGCCTTGGTGACTTCGCGCCGGCGCTCAATATCGTCTCCATGCCCTATGTCTTCCGCTCCGAGGAGCACATGTTCGAGGTGCTGGACGGGAAGATCGGCGAGCGCCTTTCCGACGCGCTGGCAGACAGCAACATGGTGGCGCTGGCCTGGTACACCGGCGGTGCGCGCTCCTTCTACACGGTCGACAAGCCGGTCGTGACGCCTGCGGACCTGAAGGGGCTGAAGATCCGCGTGCCGGATGCTGATATCTTCGTGGCCACGGTCGAGGCGCTTGGTGCCAATGCCACGCCACTGGCCTTCGGAGAGGTCTATACCTCTCTCCAGACCGGGGTGATCGACGGGGCGGAGAACAACGCGCCCTCCTTCGAATCCACCCGCCATTACGAGGTCGCCAAGCTCTACAGCCTTGATCAGCACATGATGGTGCCGGAGGCGCTGGTGGTGTCCAAGTCGCTCTGGGACAGCCTGAGCCCCGAGGACAAGGAAGTCTTCCGCGCCACCGCCCGCGCCTCGGCCGAGACGCAGCGCAAGCTCTGGGCGGAGCGGGTCGAGAAATCGAAGGCCGTGCTGGCAGAGGCTGGTGTCGAGACCAACGAGATCGCCGACAAGCAGCCCTTCATCGACGCCATGCAGCCGGTCTACGACAAGTTCGTAACCACGGATGAGCTGCGCCAGCTGCTGGCCGATATCCAGGCCTCCGGCAAGTAGGCCTCTCCCCTGGCCGACTGCCCCTGGCGCGGAACGCCGGGGGCCGTTTCCTGCATCCCCAGCCCTTTTCGGAGATCACCATGCGGATCCTGAATGCCATCTCGCGCCTGCTCGACGGGGTCGTCTGGTTCATCTACGCGGCCTCCAGCCTTGCCATGGCCAGCCTTGTCGCCCTTGCCGCCTGGCAGGTCTGGGGCCGCTACGTGATGAACAACTCTCCCACGTGGACAGAGCAAGTGACGATGATGCTTCTGCTCTACATCACCCTGCCGCTGGCCGCCGTGGGCATCCGCCAGCATTTCCACCTGGCGGTGGAGATCCTGCCCAATGCCCTGCACCGCAACGCCCTGCGCTGGCAGCAGCGCTTCGTGCTGGTGGTGCTGGGCATCTACGGCGGCTTCATGATGGTCTACGGCTTCGACCTGGTGGAGCGCACCGCCCGCCAAATGGTCCCCCTGCTGGGGATCAGCCGCAAGTACAGCTACCTGCCGCTGGTCATCTCCGGCGCCCTGACCCTGATCTTCGTGGCTGAGCTGCTGGTCCGGAGCTTCGTCACCGAGCGTGAGCCGGAGCCCGCCGCTCAGCCCCAAATCACCCTCTGACGCGCCGGGAGCTTGCCTGATGGGCCTCTTCATCCTCTTCTTTCTGTTCTTCTTTTTCCTCTGCGGCGGGGTGCCGATCGCCTATGCGCTCGGCGTCGCCTCGCTGGCGACCTTCCTCTACGAGGGGATCAACCCGGCCATCGCCTTCCAGCGGGTCGTGGGCGGGCTGAGCATCTATTCGCTGATCGCCGTGCCCTTCTTCATCTTCGCCGGAGAGCTCATGCTGCGCGGCGGCATCGGCACCAAGCTGGTGAACCTGTGTCTTGCGCTGGTGGGCCGGGTGCGCGGCGGGCTGGGGCAGGTCAACGTGGTCTCCTCGATGATCTTCGGCGGGATCTCAGGCTCTGCCGTGGCTGATACCTCTGCGCTTGGCTCCATGCTGATCCCGGTGATGGAGGAAGCGGGCTATGACAAGGATTACGCGGTCAACGTGACCGTGACCTCTTCGCTGGCCGGGATCGTCATCCCGCCCTCGCACAACATGGTGCTCTATGCGCTGGCGGCGGGCGGGACGGCCTCGATTTCGGGCCTGTTCATTGCGGGGGTGATCCCGGGAATGCTGATGTGCCTGGCGCTTTGCGTCGCGGCCTATGGCGTGGCGGTGACCCGGAACTACCCGCGCGAGGCCTTCCCGGGTATCAGGCGCACGCTTCTTTTCGCGGCCGATGCCATCCCGGGTATGCTGACCGGGGTGATCATCGTGGGTGGCATCCTGTCGGGCATCTTCACCGTCACGGAAAGCGCGGCCATCGGGGTGATCTACGGGTTGATCGTCATCGGGTTGCTTTACCGGGGCCTGACCATCGCTTCGCTCATCGAGTCGCTGAAGGCCACGGTGCGCACCACCGCCATGGTGATGATCCTGGTCGCCACGGCGTCGAGCTTCGCCTACCTGCTGTCGATCTACCGCATGCCGGAGCTGGTGATGTCGGGCCTGACGGCGGTTTCCGACAACCCCATCATCGTCCTGCTGCTGATCAACCTTGCCCTGCTGGTGCTGGGCTGCTTCATGGACATGGCGGCACTGATCCTGATCTGCACGCCGATCTTCTTGCCCGTGGCGCAACAGATGGGCATCGAACCGGTGCAGTTCGGCATCCTGATGATGATGAATCTCGGGCTGGGCCTGACCACGCCCCCTGTTGGGGCCTGTCTGTTCCTGGGCTGCTCCATCGGCGGCATCCGCATGGAAGAGACGATTAAGACGATCTGGCCCTTCTACCTCGCCATTCTCACCGTGCTGATGATGGTCACCTTCATCCCCGGCATCTCTCTCTGGCTGCCCAATCTGCTGCTTGCTCAGTAAGCCGCGCCCGATAAGCCTTCCAAGGACCTTTCATGAAAATCTCACGCATCACCCTTACCCCGATCCAGACGCACCGCCGCACCGGTTCGATTAGTTCGCACCTGATCCTGCAGATGCACACAGACGAGGGGATTACCGGCCTGGGAGAGATCTCTGACCTCGACTGCTACCGGATGTACATGCCGGACGTGGAAGCGGTGCGCACGGGGATCGAGAAGGTCGTGCTGGGCCGCGATCCCTTCGCGGTGCAGGCCATGCATGACGAGATGGCGAAGTACCTGCACAACTACTTCGTTTCCGCCCCCAGCTACCCGCCCTTCACCCCCGCCTCGCAGATCGCCGCCGGCATCGACATGGCCTGCTACGACATCGTCGGCAAGGCGCTGGATACGCCCGTGCATTCGCTGATCGGCGGCAAGGTCCGGGAGTCGCTGGAGATCTGCTATCCGCTCTTCCAAGTGAAGGCGGAGGCGGATTACGAGCGCAACCTCGGCTATATTGAGGAGCTGCTGGCGCAGGGCCTCACTCGGTTCCGCTATTACGTGGGCGTGGATTTCGAGAAGGACGAGAAATTCCTGGCTGCGGTGCGCGACCGTTTCAGCGACCGGGTGACTCTGAAGGCGCTGGATTTCCAGGCCCGGCATTACTGGAAGGACGTGCTGCGCGCCTATGACCGGCTGAAGCAGTTCGGCTTTTCCCTGATCGAAAGCCCGAGCTGGCGCGAGGATTTCGAGGGGATGGCCGAGATCCGCCGCCGGGTCGAGGCCGATGTCTGCGAACATTGCTCTTCCGCCGCGCAGGCTATGCAGATGATCCGCGCCGGGGCCGTCGATGTCTTCAACATCACCGTGAACTCCGGTGGCATCCACCAAGTGCGCAAGCTGGCCGCGCTGGCGGAGCTTTCCGGCATCCGGGTGCTGATCGGAACCACGCAGGAGCTTTCCATCGGCACCGCCGCCCATGCCCACCTTGGCGCCTCCCTGCCCGAGTTGCACGTGGCCTCCGACACCGTAGGCCCGACCCTCTATGCCGAGGACGTGGTGAAGGAGCGTATCCGCTTCGACGGCACCAAGTTGATCCTGCCGGAGGGCCCCGGCCTTGGCATGGAGCTGGACGAGGACGCCATGGAGGCGCTGCGCGCGCCGCTGGTGGAATGGGACCGCGCCGCCCATGGGGCGGGCTACGTCTCCGACTGAAGAGGGGCTTCGGTCCCTTACCGGCCCAAGAACAGCCGCGCACGGGCATTTTCGATATGGTCCCGCATCATCTGCCTGGCGCGGTCGGCATCGCCGGAGCGGATGACGTCCAGCAGTTGCCCGTGTTCGGTCACGGTATTCTCCACCCGCTCCTCGTTGGTGCGATGCTCCAGCGAGCGGGCGATGCTGATGCCGGTGCGGATGCCACCCACGGCGCTTTCCACGACCCCAAGATAATAGCTGTTCTCGGTGGCCCGGGCGACAGCAAGGTGGAAGGCGATATCCTCTTCCACCACCTCCGCTCCGGGCTGGGTCAGGGCCTTGCGCATCTTTTGATGCGCGGCCTCGATGGCGGCGATCCGGCGCGGGGTGGCACGCTTGGCGGCAAGATAGGCGACCTCGCCTTCGACGCCTACGCGCATCTCGTAGAGGCTGACCAGCTCTGCCAGCCCGTCCTTCTCGACCAGCGGCAGGACGGCGCGGCTGGGCGAAGCGATGACCCGCGTGCCCGCGCCCTGCCGCGACTCGACCAGCCCGTCGATCCGAAGCCGCGTCAGTGCCTCGCGCAGTACCAGCCGGGAAACGCCGAACTCCGCCGCCAGCTGCGCCTCTGCGGGCAACTTGGTGCCGTTGGGCCATTCGCCAAGGGAGATCTTGCGGTAGATGCTCTCATAGATCCGATCCCGCGGGGAACCTGCGGAAGCGGGCGCATCTGGGCCGGGGATTGGCGGCATCTGGCTTGGCATGGGGGCGATTTTCCCAAAGGTCTCGGATTTTGTCCAACTTAATTTACTTATTTACCGGGGTGACAGAAGGTCTCTGCCTGCGAGTTCGGGAGATATGTGCAACTTAGCAAGCCATTGATGAGATTTGACGCGATGAGCTCAAGGCAGGTGATCTGACAAATTCACGGATTTTTTGTTATTATAATTGACAATTGTTGGAAGTTTCGCGATCTCTGGACCAGCTTTGCACCCGCTCAGAGGAGCCCCCAATGATCGACCTCGACACTGCGCTGACCGGGATCTCCGGCATCCTCGTCACGCCGTATGACGCGGCGGGCGACATCGCGCCCGGCAAACTGGCGCCGGTGCTGGACCGGGCGCTGGCCGCCGGGCTGCACATGCCGGTGGTGAACGGCAACACCGGCGAATTCTACGCGCTAACCACAGATGAGGCCTGCACCATGGTGGCCGAGGTCGCGGCCCTGCTGGACCGCCGCGCGCCGCTTCTGGCAGGCGTCGGGCGGGGCATTCGGGATGCCTGCAGGCTGGCCCGCGCCTCTGCCGATGCGGGGGCCACGGCGCTGATGATCCATCAGCCGCCGGATCCTTTCGTGTCGCCGCGCGGCACAGTGGACTATGTGCGCGCGATCCACGAGGCCTCGGGCGGATTGCCGATCATGCTTTACCTGCGCAACGACGCCATCGGGGTCGCGGGGATCAAGGCGCTTTGCGACCTGCCGGGGGTGAAGGGGGTCAAATGGGCCACGCCCAATCCCCTGAAACTGGCCGAGGCCATCGCCGCCTGCGATTCCGCCATCACCTGGGTCGGCGGGCTGGCAGAGCTCTGGGCCCCCGTCTTCTACGCGGTGGGCGCGCGGGGCTTCACCTCCGGGTTGATCAACATCTGGCCGGAGCGTTCCATGGCGATCCACGCGGCGCTGGAGGCGGGCGATTACGGCCGTGCCAATGGGCTGATCGCCGACATGGCTCCATTCGAGGAGGTCCGGGCGGAAGAGCTGAACGGAACCAACGTGACCGGGGTGAAGGCCGCGCTGCAGGCGCTTGGCAATGACTGCGGCCCGACCCGGTCGCCCTCCGCCTGGCCGCTGACGGAGGCGCAAAGAACGAAGATGCAGGGCTTCCTGACGGCGAACGGCCTTGTCTGAGGGGGCCAGGTTTCCGGTGCTGGTCGGTGTGAGGCGACATGGGTGACTTGGGCGCGTAGGTTCTGAGAAGGCAGAAGCGCCGGCGGTGTGCTGGCGCCTTGGGGCGGCGCGCCTAGAGACCGGAAAGGCTTCAGGTATTGGTCGCGGTCAGACCGAAGTCGGCAGGCGCGAGGGCGATGTCGGCGACCGAATACCGCGCGAGCGCGGCGAGGAAAGCACGGCGCGCCTCTTCGAGCGGGGTGATCAACCGACAGCTCCGCGTGATCGTGCAGGCGTTGCCCGGGCGCATGCATTCCGCCAGGGCGAAATCGGTCTCCATATGTTCGACCAGGGCGCTCACGGGAATGTCGCCCGCGTCCCGTGCTAGCGTCAGTCCGCCTGAACGGCCGCGCTGCGCGCTGAGAAACCCCCCCTGTGTCAGCGCATTGACCACTTTCATGACCGTGCTGCGCGGCAGGTGGTAGTGGGCGACGATCAGGTCGATCGTGATGCGCTGGCCGCCGGTCGAGGCGGCGTGGATCATGATCCGCAGCGCAATGTCGGTGCTGTCGTTGAGCCGCATTTTCCGGTCCTTTCCGCCGCGCCTGCAGTCTGCACCGGCCCGCTCAGCCCGAGACGCAATGACGCAGGTCTTTAAGATACCAATGGGTGGCATGTTTTTGAATAGCATGTATAGATGCCGATCATCGGAATCTTTTAGGAGGGCGCCATGTCGAGCTCGCTCAGCGAAGCAACCCTGCAGATCATCGAAGCGACCGCACCGGTCGTGGCACAGCATGTCGATCAGATCGTACCTGCGATGTACCGGCGCCTGCTTGCGGACGAAGAAATCCGCGCGCTCTTCAACATGTCCAATCAGGAGGGCCAGGCGCCACAGCACAAGGCCCTTGCGAATGCGCTGGTGGCCTATGCAACCCATATCCGCACGCCGAACGTATTGGCCGGGGCGGTCGAGCGGATCGCACAGAAGCACGCGGGTTTGCAGATTCTCCCGGAGCATTATCCGCATGTCGCCGATGCGCTTCTGGGAGCGATCTTGGAGGTGTTGGGAGAGGCTGCAACGCCGGAGGTCCTGAGTGCCTGGGGCGAGGCCTATTGGCAGCTCGCGCACATCTTGATCGGACGCGAAGAGGACATCTACCAGGGCACGGCAGAGGCGTCCGGTGGCTGGCGAAGCTGGCGCAGCTTCGAAATTGCGGAGAAGCGGTGCGAAGCGACGGATATCATCTCCTTCGTTCTGCGTCCCGTGGACGGCGGCGCAGTGGTCCAGCACCTCCCTGGCCAGTATCTCAGCTTCCGCTTCCATCTTGCCGATGGCGAGGAGCAGCGGCGGAACTATTCGATTTCCTCGGCGCCAAACGGTCAGACCTACCGCATCACCGTGAAACGCGAGCCGCACGGGCGCGTGTCGAGCTGGCTGCACGAGGTGGCCGAAGTGGGCCAGCGGATCGACGTCGCGCCGCCCGCGGGTGCCTTCTTCCTTGATCCCTGTGACAAGCAGGAAGTAATTCTGCTTTCGGGCGGTGTCGGACTGACGCCGATGATCTCGATGCTCGAAGCCTTTGGCGGGAAAGGTCTGCGCATGATCCATGTTCACGCGGCGCAGGATCCGGAGCGCCACGCCATGACCGGGACCTCTGGTAGGCTCGCCGACGCGACCTTTGCGTTTTATGAGGATCTCGGCGGGCGGGAGCGAGAGGAGGGGGTCTTGGAGGGTCGCATCGACCCTGCCTGGCTGACCGAGAACACCGACATCGAGCAGGCCGACTATTTCATCTGCGGCCCGGTTGGTTTCATGCAGGCGATGGTGCGTGGGCTCAAGGCGGCGAATGTGCCCGATGCGCGCATCCACCATGAGGTCTTCGGACCCGCGGCGGTGACGATAGGGTGAGCCAGCTGAACGGGTACCAACACCAAATTTGAGGAGACACGGGAATGGCCACGACTTCGGATCGCAGGCGGGCCTGGACTGGCCCGGCGCTTTTCAGCTACGGCTTCCGGCCGTTCTTCCTGGGGGCCGGGGTCTGGGCGGTGTTGTCGGCCTGCCTCTGGCTCGCGCTGCTGTCGGGCACACTCGCACTGCCGACCCGGCTCGACCCGGTGTCCTGGCACGCCCATGAATTCCTCTTTGGCTACCTTGGGGCGGTGTTGGCCGGCTTCATGATGACGGCGGTGCCCAATTGGACCGGGCGGATGCCGATCGTCGGAGGGACAATGATACTGCTCTTCACACTATGGCTGGTGGGCAGGCTGGCCATGGGGTCTCGGCGCTGCTGCCGGCGGGGCTTGGAGCTTCGGTGGACGTGTCCTTCCTGCTGGTCCTGGCGCTGGTGATGCACCGCGAGATTGTGGCGGGACGGAATTGGCACAACCTCGGTGTGGTTGCGCTGCTCGGCATCTTTCTCGGCGGCAACGTCCTCTTCCACGTCGAGGCCCGCGGGGGGGTACGCGGCCGGAGGCATGGGGCTAAGGATCGGGCTTGACGCTGCGCTGATGATGATCGCCCTTGTCGGCGGTCGGATCGTGTCTTCGCTCACGCGGAGGTTCTTTCGCTACAGGGATGCCACAAACGCGAGCGGCTTCTCGCTTTCAGAGCAAGTCCTGAAGACGCGCCGGAAGGAAGTCGATACCGGAAGCAGCTCAGGACACCGCTCCAATTTCGGAACTGTGAAACACGCAGACAAACCAAAATCAATGCAAGTCCGCACCACGCTGGACAGCGACCTCTGGTCCTGTATGCGTAGCACATGGGCTGGCCGACATTGTTTAGCCATCTTATCTAAGTAACCTTGGGAGGAAATATGGATCGTCGTTCTTTCATCCGCCGTGCTGGCCTTGCCGGTGCAGGTGCTAGCGCAGTAACGCTCGCAACACCCGCACTTGCGCAAGAGCGCATCACGTGGCGCATGGTCACCACTTGGCCTAAAAATTTTCCGGGGCTCGGTGTTGGTGCGCAGCGGCTTGCTGACCGGATCACCGCTGCCTCTGGCGGACGCCTGACTGTGCAGGTCTATGCAGCCGGTGAAATGGTTCCCCCGCTTCAGTCTCTTGATGCTGTCATCGATGGCACCGCAGAGATGAGCCATGGGGCGGCCTACTATTGGCAGAACAAGTCAACAGCTCTGTCCTTTTTCACTGGCGTTCCTTATGGGATGACGGCCGGTGAGATCGCTGCCTGGGTGCGTCACATGGGCGGTCAGGACCTGTGGGATCAAGTCTATGATCAATTCGGTGTCCAAGGCTTCCTCTCGGGAAACACAGGCACCCAAGCTGGTGGCTGGTTCCGGGAAGAGCTCACTGGCCTCGATAGTCTGAAGGGCCTTCGGTTCCGTACCCCGGGCCTGGGCGGTCGCGTTTGGGAGAAACTCGGCGCTACGGTCACGAACATGGCTGCGGGTGAGATCTTCCAGGCGCTGCAGTCGGGCGCGTTGGATGCCGCTGAGTTTGTCGGCCCCTATAACGATCTCGCGCTCGGGTTCTACCAGGTCGCGAAGAACTACTACTTCCCTTCGTTCGTCGAGCCCGGCCTTGCAACTGAACTCGTCGTGGACAAAGCAAAGTATCAGGCTCTCCCAGATGATCTGAAGGCGATTGTGCGCGATGTCTGCCAGGCCGAGTACGATACCGTGTCATCCGATTTCATTGCGAATGATCCCCGTGCTCTGAAAACGCTGGTGGACGAGCATGGTGTGCAAGTGCGACAGTTCCCGGATGAGATCCTCGAAGCCGGTGCCAAAGCGTCCATGGAAATCATCACCGAACTTCGCGACAGCGACGATGAGATGACACGCAAGGTCACCGAGCACTTCATCGAGTCCCTGAATATCATGCGGACGCGCACGGAAGGGAACGACCTGAACTTCATTCAGGCGCGAGCTAAGTACTTCACGCTCTGAAACCTATCGGTGCGAATGCAGAAAGGCCCGGGCTAACACCCGGGCCTTTTTTTGTGGAATTCGTTAGCTGCTACCCGGAAATAATGGACGGGAGCCACGTCACAACGCCAGGGAATGCGAACAGAAGCGCAATGGCGATGATCTGAAGGACTACGAACGGCAGGATGCCTCGGTAGATCGCAGAAGTAGGGACGTTGTCCGGAGCCACGCCGCGAAGATAGAACAATGCGAACCCGAATGGGGGGGTAAGGAACGATGTTTGAAGGTTCACACCAACGAGAACGCCCAGCCAGACCGGGTTGATGTCCATAGCCAGCAAAATCGGCGCGGTAATTGGGATGACGATGAAGATGATCTCGAAGGTGTCGAGAATGAAGCCCAGCACGAACATGATTGCCATCACGACCGCGACGGCCATAAGCGGACCACCCGGCAAGCCAGTGAGGAACTCGTGAACGAGATTATCGCCGCCCATCATGCGGAAAACCACCGAGAAGACCGCGGCGCCAAACAGGATGATGAACACCATGCTGGTGATGGTGGCGGTTTGAATTGTCGTTTCCTGCAGAATTCGCCAAGAGAGCTTCCAACGTGCGGCAGCAAGAACGGTCGCGCCGACGGCGCCAACGGAGGCTGCCTCTGTGGGTGTCGCAATCCCGCCCAGTATCGAGCCGAGTACGGCAAGGATGAGCAGAAGTGGCGGCAGAAGAGCGGTGAAGACCTCGCGTTTCAGGTGATGCCTCTCTTCCGGGGGCACAGGCGTCGCGGGGCAGCTCTCAGGATCCGTGATCGCTTTGAAGACGACATACCCGATATAGAGCGCCACCAGCAGGAGGCCGGGGATCAGGGCCCCAGCGAAAAGGTCTCCGACCGAGACAGGCGTGGGCGCGAAGTTGCCCTTTGCCATCTGAACCTGGGCGTTGATGCCGGAAAGCATGTCGCCCATGAAAATCAGGACTGTAGAGGGTGGGATAATCTGCCCAAGCGTGCCCGAGGCGCAAATGACGCCGGTCGCGATTGTGGGCTTATAGCCAGCGCGCATCATGGCTGGAAGCGAGATCAGGCCCATGGTGACGACGGTGGCGCCGACGACACCTGTGGAAGCTGCAAGCATGGCGCCAACAATGACGACGGAGATAGCAAGGCCACCACGCAGGTTGCCGAAGAGCTTGCCCATTGTCAGGAGAAGTTGTTCGGCGATCTGGGATCGCTCGAGCATCACCCCCATGAAGACGAAGAGAGGCACGGCCACCAGCACCTCATTGGTCATGTAGCCAATGTATCGGTTGGGTAGGGACCCGAAGTTGGAAGGGTCGAAGACGCCAAAATACATGCCCACTGCTCCGAAAAGCAGGGACGTGCCAGCGAGAGTGAATGCGACTGGGAACCCCAGTAGTAGAAAACCGATAATGCCGAAGAACATCAGCCCGGAGAGCATCTCGCCGATCAGGATGGGATCCATCAAACTGCCTCCGTCGGATGTGCTGGGTCTTCTTGTCTCGAGTAGCGCATTCTTTCGGGCACCAAATCTTCACGGCCGCCCAGCATGAGTAGCGAGCGGATGATCATCGCCAGGCCCTGAAGCGCCACGAGGACAGTGAAGGCCAGGATAAAAGTTTTCAGAATGTATAGACCAGGCATGCCGCCTACATTTGCAGAGCCTTCGGAATAGTTCCACGAGCGCGTCACGAAGGGGAGTGAGTAGATCCAAATAACGAACATCATCGGCAAGAGGAATATGATGACACCAACCAGATCTACGACGGCCTTCCTTTTGGGGCTTGCCGGGCGATAGAAGATATCGACGCGTACATGACTGTCACGCAGAAGCGCAAAACCGGCGATGCCGGTGAACATTGCGCCATTGAGCCAGATGTACAGATCTTGCATCCAGACGTGGCTGACCGCGAATGCGTATCGCTGCACGACGACTGTGAAGCAAACGAGCACGATCGCTGCCGATAGCCAAGACAGGATTATCCCGACAACGGTGTTGATCGTGCAGATCATGGCGGCTAGCCGCCCTAGTTTCTGCATGATGCGTGTTCTCCTCTCAAACATAGCCGCGGCTATGCATCTTGCCTGCTGTATGCCTGACGTAAGACAAAAGTCCACCGTCTCACGGAGAGGAATGCACTGTACTTTCGCTACGGTGGCTGTGCCGGATTTGTGCAAGAGCGACAAGATCCGCCGGCAGAGTTACCCGCTCCCGCTGGTCACTCGTGGGCAGTGTACTACTCGACGCTCCCTCGGCCGTCCTTGGAGTTTCCGCGGATCTTGGTATTCGGATGTCTCGTCGCACGCATGCGCGCTGGGTGCGGACCCCTCAAATTGCTCAAGCGCTCGCCGAGATACAGGCCAACTTACTACCGACATACCTCCGCGCCATTTTCACATGTCAGCTAGGCGTCATCTTGGGCGATGCACATGCGCGCATTGGACGAAGCCGAAGGCGACCATCACCGCGATCATCGCCGAGCCGCCGTAACTGACCAGCGGTAGCGGCACGCCGATTGGTGACGAGATATGTCATCGTGCATGCGCTCCGAACTTGGGATGAGACCCCGCCGGCACAAACCGGCGGGGTCGCGAGCCGGGGCTCAGCTGTGGGTGGCTGCCAGCGCTGCCTCGCGCTCCTCGCGGCTGCGGCGGTCGACGCCGAGCATCAGCACGATGTTTTTCGCCACGTAGATCGACGACCAGGTGCCGATGACGATGCCGAAGGTGATCGCGAAGACGAAGCCGCGGATCACGTCACCGCCCAGCACCAGCAGCGCAATCAGCGCCACCAGCGTGGTGAGCGAGGTCATCAGCGTGCGGCTCAGCGTCTCGTTGGCCGAGAGGTTCAGCAGCTCGCGCAGCGGCATCTGCCGGAACTTGCGAAGGTTCTCGCGCACCCGGTCGAAGACCACCACCGTGTCGTTGATCGAGTAGCCGAGGATGGTCAGCAGCGCCGCTACGATGGTCAGGTCGACCTTGAGCTGGAACAGCGCGAAGACCCCCAGCGTGACCACCACGTCATGGACCAGCGCGGCGACCGCGCCCACCGAGAACTGCCATTCGAAGCGGAACCAGACGTAGACGAGGATCCCCGCCGTCGCCGCGCCGACCGCCATGAGCGCCATCCAGAGCAGTTCCGCGGACACCTTGCCGCCGATCGTCTCGACCGAGGTGAAGGCGATGCCCGGATCGGTCTGGCGCAGCGCGACCTGCACCTGCGACAGCGTCTCCTGCGAGAGCGCCGCGTCGCCGTCCTCGGCGCCGATGCGGATCGAGACCACGTGCTGATCGGGCGCGAAGGTCGGGTCGAACACTTGGGTGATCACCGCGTCCTCCATGCCGATCCCGGCGAGCGCGGCGCGGTAGGCGCCGATGTCGAGCTCCTGGTGGGTTTCGCCGCGGATGCTGGTGCCGCCCTTGAAGTCGATCCCGAGGTTGAGCCCCATGGTGGCGATCAGGAAGACCGAGACCACCACCGCCAGCGCCGAGGCGCCGAAGCTGGCGTATTGCGCGCGGAAGAAGTTGATCGAGGTCTTCTCGGGCAGGCGCGAGAGCAGGCCGCGCATGGTGAAGCTCTTCGGCTTGCGCCATTCGAGCCAGCGCCGCAGCACCAGCTTGGTGACGAAAATGGCGGTGAACATTGAGGTCAGGATGCCGAGACCCATGGTGACCGCGAAGCCGCGCACCGGGCCCGAGCCGAGCCAGAACATCAACCCGGCGGTCAAGAGCCCGGTGAGGTTCGAGTCGAGAATGGCCGAGAAGGCGTTGTCGAAGCCCTTGCCGACGGCGCGCCAGACCGATTTCTCGACCCGCAGCTCCTCGCGGATGCGCTCGAAGATCAGCACGTTGGCATCCACCGCCATGCCCATGGTCAGCACGATGCCGGCGATGCCGGGCAGGGTGAGCGTGGCGCCGATGGCCGACAGCAGGCCGATCAGCATGGCGATGTTCATGCCGAGCGCGAAGGTGGCGACGAGGCCGAGCCCGCCGTAGCTGAGCACCATGAGCGCGCAGACCGCGACGAGGCCGACCGCGGCGGCGCGGGCGCCGGCGGTGATGCTGTCCTGTCCGAGCTCCGGCCCGATGGTCCGCTCTTCGAGGAAGCGCAGCTCGGCGGGCAGGGCGCCGGCGCGCAGCAGGGTCGAGAGCTCGGTTGTCTGCTCGACGGTGAAGCTGCCGGTGATGATCCCCGAGCCGCCGGGGATGTGGCTCTGGATCACCGGGGCCGAGAGCACCTTGCCGTCGAGCACGATGGCGAAGGGCTCGCCGATATGGGCGGCGGTGAAGTCGCCGAAGGCGCGGGCGCCGGAGCTGTCGAAGCGGAAGGTCACCGCCGGGCGGCCGTTCTGGTCGAAGCTGGGCTGGCTGTCGGTCAGGTCCTCGCCGGTGACCACGGCGCGCGGATCGAGCGTGTAGCTCTGTTCGGGCTGGCTGGCCGAGGGCAGGGTGATCGCATCCGGCCCGGCGCTGGCGAGCACGGCATTGAACGAGAGCTTCGCGGTGGTGCCGATGAGGCTCTTGAGGGTCTCGGCGCTGTCGATGCCCGGCACCTCGATGAGGATGCGGTCCTGGCCTTGGCGCAGGATGGTCGGCTCGCGCGTGCCGGCCTCGTCGATGCGGCGGCGGATGATCTCGAGGCTCTGCGCCACGACGCGGTCGGCCATCTCGGCGCGGCCGGCCTCGGTGAAGCGGATGACGAGGATGCCGCCCTCGGCCGTGGCCTCGATGTCGGACTGGCCGGCACCGGCCAGCGAGCTGACCGGGGTGGCAAAGCCGCGCGCGGCCTGCAGCGCGGCATCCATGCCCTGCGGCTCGGAGATCGAGATGCGCAGCTCGCCCGTGGGGGCATCGACGCGGCGCAGCGTGCCGACCTGCGCGCGTAGCTCCCGCAGCGCGTCGCGCAGCTCGGGCCACAGCCCGTCCATGCGCTCGCGGGCAACGCCGTCCACGTCAACCTCGGCCAGCAGATGCGCGCCGCCGCGCAGGTCGAGCCCGAGGTTCACGAGGTCGGAGGAGAGCCAGCTTGGCCAGCCGTCGGTGCTTGAGACGGGTGCTGTGGTGTCCGTCGCGGTCTGTGCGGCGAGGTCGTTGTGCTGCTCGACGCGGGCATAGAAGGCGTTGGGCAGGGCCAGCCAGAGGCAGAGGAGGCAGACACCCCATATGCCGAGGCGTTTCCAGAAAGTTGGTCTTTGCATGATGGTTCCCGGACAGATCCCGATGCCGGAGCAACAAGGGACGTGTCGTTATGTCTTGGTGAGAAGAGAAGTTCGGAAGAGCTGCCCCGGCGCGGGCACTGATGGGTCCAGCGGCAGATGGGGCTCAGGGGATCATGCGAAGGGAGGGGCGCGCGGTGGATGGGCAGGGCAACCCCTCTCGCCTGCGAGGGCGCAGGCGGGCGCGGTAAACACGCATCGCGCCGACGCGCGGGGCGGCGCCTGATGAGATGGCTGGGGCGGCATTGCGCGCAGCCAGAGCGGGTCGGGTCGCGCGGCGTCGATGGCGCGCAGGCTTGCGCGTTCGGCTGCCGCCGGTGGCAAAATGCCCTGCGGCCCGGGGTGGGCCGGGCCGTCGATCGTCGCCTCGGCGGCCAGGGCCCCGGCCAGTGGCATGTGCGGCGAGGGATGCGCAACGACGGCAGACAGCACGACAAGAAGGGCGACGAGCGCCCCGATCCTGCCGGCAATCCGCGTGACCCCGATCCTCATAGTACGGATCTCACAACCACGGCTCAGCGCCGCGGGAGCCGCGGTGCGCCAGGGTGGAGAACGGTGTCCCACCCGATGTCATGAGAGCTCCTCGCGGCTGACCAGCAGCTTGTCGATGCGCCGCCCGTCAAGGTCGACGACCTCGATGGTCCAGGCGCGCCAGCTCAGCACCTCGCCGACCTGTGGCAGGCGGCCCATCTCGTCGAGCACCAGCCCGGCGACGGTGGAATAGGCGCGGCCCGGCGTCAGCGTCACGCCGAGATGGTCGGCGAACTCGTCCACCGGCATCGCGCCCGCCACCAGCATCGAGCCATCGGCGCGGATGACCAGCTCCTCTGCCTCGGGCGCGGCGCCGAAGTCCCCGGCGATGGCCTCGAGCACGTTCATCGGCGTCACGATCCCCTCGAAATGGCCGTATTCGTCGTAGACCAGCACCATGTGCGCGGGCGCGCCGCGCAGCGTCTCGATGAGGTCGAGCGCGGGCATGCCGTCGCGCACCACCGGCGCCTCGAGCAGGCGCGCTCGCGGGTCGAGGCGCCTGCCATCGGGGCTCAGCAGGTCATGCGCTGCCAGCACGCCGATCACCTCGCCGTCGGGGCCGTCGCGCACCGGCATTCGGGTGAGCCCGCTGTCGCGCAGCTGCGCAAGAAGCCGGGCGGGCGGGTCGGTCAGGTCGAGCAGTGCGACCTCGTGGCGCGGAGTCATCAGGTCGCGCGCGGCACGGTCGGCGACGCGCATGACCCCGGCGATCATCTGCGTCTCGGCATGTTCCAGCACCCCGGCGCTGCGCGCCTCGGTCAGCACCTGCCGCACCTCGGCGTCGCTGACGTCGGAGCCGCGGTCGCCCGACTGGCCGAGCAGCGCGAGCACCGCCTTGCCCGAGCGGTCGAGCAGCCAGACCAGCGGCGCGGCGACCAGCGCAATGCCGCGCATCAGCGGCGCGACGCGCGTCGCCACGGCCTCTGGCGCGCGCAGGGCGATCTGCTTGGGGACCAGCTCGCCGACGATCAGCGACAGGTAGGTGATGGCCACCACCACGCCGCCGACCCCGAGCGACTGCGCCGCCGCGGGCGAGAGGCCCCAGTTGCCTAGCGCCGCGGCCAGCCGGGTGCCGAGCGTGGCGCCCGAGAAGGCACCCGAGAGCACGCCGACCAGCGTGATGCCGATCTGCACCGAGGACAGGAAGCGGCCCGGGTCCTCGGCAAGGCGCAGCGCGGTGGCGGCGCCGCTGCGCCCCTCCTCGGCCATGACCTTCAGCCGGGCGGGTCGGGCCGAGACGATGGCCAGCTCGGACATGGCGAGCAGGCCGTTGACGAGGATGAGCGCGAGGACGATGGCAATATCGAGATACATGGGCGGTTACCGGGTCTCGTGTGCGGTCTTGGCATCGGGCACGGGGGCGGGCATGGGCGCGGGCGGAGGCGCGCCGCGGGTCTTCCACAGCGAGTAGGCCACGCCCGCGGACAGGATGGCGAAGGTGATGCCAAGCGACCAGACCGGCGGAAATTTCTCCCAGCCCATCAGGTCGGCGATGAAGATCTTCGAGCCGATGAACACCAGCAGCACCGACAGCGCGTATTTCAGGTAGGCAAAGCGCCGCAGGATCGCCGAGAGCGCGAAATAGAGCGCCCGGAGCCCGAGGATGGCGAAGATGTTCGAGGTGTAGACGATGTAGGGATCGGTGGTGATGGTGAAGACCGCCGGCACCGAGTCCACGGCGAAGACGAGGTCGGCGATCTCGATCACGATCAGCGCCAGCAGCAGCGGCGTCGCGTAGCGCAGGGTCCTGCCGGTGACGGGGTCGGTCTGCTTCACGGTGAAGCCGTGGCGGTGGATCTCGTCGGTGACGCGCAGCCGACGCTTGAGGAACCGCACGACCGGATTGCTGGCGAGGTCATGCTCTTCGGTGTCGCCGGTCCAGAGCATCTTGATCCCGGTGAGGAACAGGAAGCCGGCGAAGAGGTAGAGCACCCAGTGGTACTGCTCGACCAGCGTCGCGCCAAGGCCGATCATGATGCCGCGCAGCACGATCACCCCGAGGATGCCCCAGAACAGCACGCGGTGCTGGTAAGCGGCGGGGATGGCGAAGAAGCCGAAGATCAGCGCGATGACAAAGATGTTGTCGAGCGCCAGCGTCTTTTCCACCACGAAGGCGGTCAGGTACTGCGCCGCGGGCTTGGTCCCGAGCTGCCACCACACGAAGCCGCCGAAGGCGAGGCCGAGCGAAATGTAAAGGGCCGAGGTTTCCAGGCTTTCGGCCACCCCAATGACGTGGTCGTCGCGGTTGAGCACGCCGAGATCGAAGACCAGCAGTGCGAGCATGATCGACAGGAAGGTCAGCCACATCCACAGGGGCTGCCCGAGAAACAGGGTCAGAAGGATATCCAAGGTGGACCTCATCGAAGAAACGCGCCGCGAGGCTCGTGGTGGGAGGGACGGCCGGACCGTGCGAGGGTGCCGGTCGGGCAGGCCTGCGCGCGTGGCGGCGTGGGGGAGCAGACGGCGCTCAGAGCGGCCATAGCAGCGCCACCGCCTTGAGCAGGGTCCAGAGCACGCCCCAGACCAGCGCGACCGAGACCCCGGCCACGGCAAAGCCGAGCAGCAGGCACAGCCCGTCGCGCTCGAGCAGCCCCAGCGCGAAGAGGCTGATCGCGAGCGCCGGCAGTATGTTGCCCAGCGGGATCGGCAGCAGCAGGATTACCGAGAGGCCGAGGCAGACCGCACCGGCGGCGCGCAGGACGAGCGGCGTGGTCATCAGCGGCAGCCTCGGACGCAGCAGCCGCTCGGCGCGCTGCAGCAGCGGCACCATGCGGGCGAGGATCGCGCGGAACCCGGCCGCGCTGGTCGAACGCTGGAGGACGGTCCTCGGCAGTCGGGGCGGGCGACGCAGCATCAGCTGCCATGACAGGTAGACCAGCGGCCAGCCGAGCAGGCCCGACACCCCGGGCGGCATCGGCACCACGTTGGGCAGGGCGAAGACCAGCATCAGCGCCGCGCCGCTGCGGCCGGCGAGCAGGTGCATCAGATCGCCGACCGAGAGGCGCTCGGCCGCAGCTTTGGCCGGCGGAAGCCCGGCGCCGGTGCTGTGCCCGAGCAGCAGCGCCGAAAGCGGCACCTTGGGGCGCGGGAGGTGCATCATGCCGCGCTCCCCCGCGCCGCACCGCGGGCCCTCGGCGAGGGCACCAGCCCGGCCAGACCCCGCGCCACCTCGAGATCGCCGCGCACAATGTGATCGACACCGCTGTCATAGAGATGCGCCACCTCGCCCTCGGCATCGGCGCGACCGAGGATCTCGATCTGCGAGTTCGCCTCGCAGGCGCGGCCCGCCAGGGTGCCGGCCTCGAGCGCGCTGGGGATGGTCAGCACCAGCACCCGCGCCGCGGCGAGGTTCGCCCGCGCCGGCAGCGTCTCGTCCTGCGCAAGCCCGACGAGCGCCGCGTGCCCGGCGGCGCGGGCCTTGGCGCAGCGCTCCGGCTGGTCGTCGATCACCAGCACCGGATGGCTCCCCGGCGCCAGCAGCGATGCCACCTGCGATCCGATCCGCCCGTAGCCGACGATTACTACGTGATCCGCCGGGGGAGGGGGGGCGTCGCTGCCGGCCGCGGCGGGCTCGGACGGCGTCTCGGCCTGTCGCCGGCGCGCCAGCCCGTCGATGCCGCGGAACAGCGCCGGGTTCAACAGGATCGAGATCATCGCGCCGCCGAGGATCAGCCCCTGGCCCTCGGCCGGCAGCAGCCCGAGCTCGGTGCCGAGCACGGCGAGGATGAACGAGAACTCGCCGATCTGCGCGAGGCTGGCGGCGATGGTCATCGCGGTCTGCCGGTCATGCCCGAAGCCGCGGACGATGCCATAGGCGACGGCCGACTTCGCGCCGACGATGGTCGCCACGGTGGCAGCGAGGGCGAGCGGCGCGGCAAGCAGCGTGCGCGGATCGAAGAGCATGCCGACAGAGACGAAGAACAGCACGGCGAAGGCGTCGCGCAGCGGCAGCGTGTCCGAGGCGGCGCGGCTCGACAGCGGCGACTCGGCCATCACCATGCCGGCAAAGAAGGCGCCGAGCGCCAGCGAGACCCCGAAGAGATGCGCCGAGCCGAAGGCGACCCCCAGCGCGATCGCCAGCACCGCCAGGCTGAACAGCTCGCGCGAGCCGGTACCGGCGACGTATTGCAGCGCGCGGGGGATGACCCGCCGGCCGACGATCAGCATTAGCGCGATGAAGCTGAACACCTTAACGCCGGTCAGCAGCAGGGTCGTGGCGATCGGATTGAGGCCGAGCGACTGGAACAGGTCTGCGCCCTGGGTTGCGCCCGGCGCCGGTGCGTCGCCGCCGAGCAGGCCGGCGAGCGGTGGCAGCAGCACCAGCGCGAGGACCATCACCAGGTCCTCGACGATCAGCCAGCCGACGGCGATGCGGCCGCGCTCGGTCTCGATCAGGCGGCGGTCCTGCAGCGCGCGCAGCAGCACCACGGTCGAGGCCACGGAGAGCGCGAGCCCGAAGATCAGCCCTCCGCCCCAGCCCCAGCCGAGCCCCCAGCCGAGCGTGGCGCCGACCAGCGTGGCGGCAAGGATCTGGCCTAAGGCGCCGGGGATGGCGATCGCCTTGACCGCTCCAAGATCTTTCAGCGAGAAATGTAGCCCGACCCCGAACATCAGCAGGATGACGCCAATCTCGGCGAGCTCCGAGGCAAGGTGCTGGTCGGCGACATAGCCGGGGGTGAACGGGCCGATCAGCACGCCGGCCAGCAGGTAGCCGGCGAGCGCGGGAAGCCGCAGCCGCTGCGCGGCGAGGCCGAGGAGGCAGGCGAGCACGAGGCCCGCAACGATGGTTGCGATGAGAGGGGTGTCGTGAAGCAAGTTGGGATGCCCTTGACTGGAAGCGTCGACATGGAGCGAGACGACTGCGCGGGCGCAGGGCCGGGCGTGCCATCGTCAGCGCAGGCACCCCGGCGCCGGGGCTCCGCCAGGGGCGGGGCACCAACGCAGCTCACCCGGCCCGCGCGGCGCGGGTCGGGGTTTCGGATGTCAGGCTTGTGGAGGGCTTCTTGCGCGGGGTCTGCCGGGGGGCAGCCCCTCCGACGGCGGCGGCGCGCGCGGCGCGGCCAGCACCAGGTAGCGCGGCGGTGGCGGCGTCACCTCGGGGATCGCCGGAAGCGTGCCCGGGGCCGGGGATGCCGCGCGCGGCTTGTGATGGTCGATGAGCGCGACCGCCGGCGAGAAGATGACCGCATCCGTGGTGAGCGTGGTGCGCAAGGCCGCCGAAAGCTCGGCCCCGCTCTTCGACAAGTGGGGGCCATGTCCGCGCGTCGAGACATCAACCTGAAGAAGCCCGATCGCGAGGATCAGGCTGCAAAACAGCAGGTGGAGTGTGGGGGCAAGGCGGGACAGGGCTGCGGGCATATCTTCTGGAGATGGGCGTCGGTGCGGTGAATGCAATGGGCGCACGGCGCCGGCAGGCAAAATTTCTGGGATTTGGGTGGCGCAGGTTGCACGACGTGAGGGACGCAAGGACTGCAAACAATCCTAAGTAGCGATCGGTCTGCCATGAGGCCCTGAGACGAACTACGCTCTTGCGGGTTACGACCTTGCACTGTGGGTGCTGACCCCTTCAATCTCATGGCTTGCGCTCGCGGCGAGGTAGATTTCTGCGACCGCGGCAGAAAACGCCTCAACAGAATGTTTCTTTGCTTGCTCGAGTCCAGCGCGGGCCAGTTCGCGGCGGTCACGCGCGTTGATCAAAAGCCCATGAATGGCGTCTGCCCATTGCTCGGTATCTTCATCGGTGAGGATGCCGGTAATTCGGTTCTCCACGAAAGCGTCCACGCCGGTCGCATTGACGGCGACCACAGGGAGGCCGGCGGCCATCGCTTCAAGGATGACCATGCCCTGAGTCTCGGAAACAGATGCGAAAACGAAGATATCTGCAATGCCGAGGTAATCCGGGATTTCATCTCCCGAAACCGCACCTACGAGCCGGACCTCCGAAGTGAGTTCCTTGTCTCGAATGACGTCCGTCAAATGGCGTCGCTCGTCGCCTTCGCCAATGATCAAGAGCCGAAACGCCGGGGCTCCTCGTTCCTTCAGCTTTCGCATCGCGGCGATCATGAAATCGAGGTTCTTCTCCCGGGAAAGGCGTGAGACGGTGACTAGGATCTTGCGACCGTCAGGATTGAAGCGGGCGCGAAGCTCTCCAAGCTGACCCTTATCACAAGCCTGGAACCGGGCTGTTTCGACGCCGGTCGGTTGGACAT
Organism: Salipiger sp. PrR007; assembly: GCF_010499845.1. NCBI lineage: Bacteria > Pseudomonadati > Pseudomonadota > Alphaproteobacteria > Rhodobacterales > Roseobacteraceae > Salipiger > Salipiger sp. PrR007. Next base: position 68,240 of record NZ_JAAGOZ010000029.1, read on the forward strand.
GCACGGGCCGGTCGACACCAATCAGTCTGATATAGTCTCGTGTGACGGGTGTGGGCACGATGATTTCGTCGCATTGATTGGCAAACCGCCGCACAAGCCAATGGGCGATCACGTTCCGGAACAGGGCGCCGGGCAGTGGGATGGCATGTGCGAACTGCTCGAGCCGCGTGTGATAGGTGAACACTGCGGGGATCTTGAGACTGCGGGCCATTCTGAGCCCAAGAGAACCCAGCCAGAACGGGTGGTGGATATGAATGACATCGGGCTCGAAGTCGCGAACCGCTCGCCAGGTGCCTGAGTGGATGGGATTGGCAACGCGGATCAGATTGCCCCTGCCGCCTAGCGTCGGCACGCGCAGCACACTTTGCTCGTCGGTTTGGCCGTCATAGGTCGGGGCGACCACCAGGACATCGTGACCCTGACGTTCCAGTCCGGTCTTCAGACGCTCCACCGAGATCGCCACGCCCCCGACAAACGGCAGGTAGGTATTGGTGAACATCACGATCCGGAGCGGACGGTGAGGCAGCTTCGAGGTCCGCAGGGCGTAGTTGGGATAGTACCGTCGTTCCCGGAACAGCCGATTGTACAGATACACGCAGGTGACAACGAGCGCGGACACGATCAACAG